>NZ_JAHLPS010000002.1 GCF_018918055.1 Caproiciproducens sp. MSJ-32 | reverse complement strand
CATCAAAGATTAGTATTTCATATTTCATAATTACTGCCTTCCTCCAAAGTTAGTATATTCATTATTTTACAACATAAAAAATTTAGAGGAAATAACAAATAAGTTTGTAATATAAAAATTAAATGGAATGGAATTATTTTATGGTTTAGCCCAAATACCTAGAGGAATTGATCATGTTCTAATGGATAATTTATGGATATTAGGTGGAATTATAATATTTTTAGGTAGTTTTGATAAATATATGTTAAAGCCTATTAATCCATTGTTTCAACTTATTTTCGAATAATATTAACAGTTATTGTTAGTGTGGTAAGTATTTTTGATGCATATTTTATATGGAAAATGGGTATAAAAAGGTATGAAAGTTACGGTAGTTAAAAAGAAAGGCTGTAATATAAGAAAAACAGCCTTTTTATCTTGTAAAAAAATTAGTCTTGATAATTATTTAAAGTATTATTGATTGAGTTTATAGCATCATTAACGGAAGCTAGATTGTTTTCAATTTGTTCTTTATTACGATGTTGTTCAGCGGAATTTAA
Source organism: Caproiciproducens sp. MSJ-32 (assembly GCF_018918055.1). Classification (GTDB taxonomy): domain Bacteria; phylum Bacillota; class Clostridia; order Clostridiales; family Clostridiaceae; genus Clostridium. The sequence continues at coordinate 32,089 of NZ_JAHLPS010000002.1, read as the reverse complement.
TGCTTCTCTTAAGCAGGCTTTTGATTCTACTAATTTGCTATAAACATCTTCTACATGTTGTTTGGCAGTTTTCTTTTTATTATTTTCTTTCATTTTAAGCACCTCCAAATTTTAAATTGTTTTAAAAGGGAATAAACAGTGAGAGAATAAGTTTTTACTGGAGAAAGATGACGATATTATTATGTGATATTAATAATAAAAAATACTTAGATATTTATGATAGAATAGGAATAAACTCTCTTGGAATTATTGTGATAAAATATAAATAAAAAATGATTAAAAATAAATTAATTTAAGGGGAGAGGTTATATGGAAAAAATATTAAGTATTAGTGAATTAGCCAATATGATTGATCACACATTATTAAAAGCTTATGTTAATAATGAAGATTTTGAAAGGCTTTGTAGAGAAGCTAAGGAATATGGTTTTAAAATGGTTGCTATAAATCCTGCTGCAGTAGAAATTTGTAAAAAACATTTATTAGGAACTAAAGTTCATGTTGGAGCAGCAATAGGATTTCCTCTGGGACAAAATACTATAGAAGCTAAAGTATATGAAACAAAAGATAGTATTTTGAAGGGGGCTGACGAGATTGATTATGTAATTAATATTGTTGAACTTAAAAATGGAAATTTAGGATATCTTGAAAAGGAAATGAGATCAATAGTTGAAGTATGCAGAGAAAAGCAAGTTGTTTCTAAAGTGATATTAGAAAATTGTTATTTAACAGATGAAGAAAAAATTGAAGTGTGTAAACTTGCCCTTAAAGTAAAACCTGATTTTATTAAAACTTCTACTGGTTTTGGTAATGGAGGAGCGACTGTTGAGGATGTAAAGCTTATGAAATCTATAGTTGGAGAGGAGGTAAAAGTAAAAGCAGCTGGAGGAATTAGGAATTTACAAACTTGCTTAAAGATGATTGAGGCTGGAGCTGAAAGAATAGGTACAAGTTCTGGAGTAAAAATAATTAAAGAATATAGGGAGTTTTTAAAGAAATAAATAAAATTGTATAGTTAAGAACTATGAAATTTAATAGATATGCTTTCTGTAATAGAGAGCATATTTTTTTATTTAGCTAGAAAGGTGGAGAGAATGGTATCATAAAAAATAAATGTAAATGTTTTAAGACGATTATTACATATTTAATAATAAGATTATTTGTTTGAAAATATTTCAAAAAAATATACAAATGCAGTTGAAATGATTAATAATTTGTTATAAATATTGATAAAATATTAAAAGAATAAATATTGATAAAGTTATATGGAACTGGTATCATAAAATCATCAAAGAGAAGGGGGATTATTTTTTATGAGTAAAGAACATAATGTAGCAACAGAAATTTTAAAGTATGTAGGTGGAAAAGAAAATATCAAATCCATGGAGCATTGTGCAACAAGGTTGAGACTAATACTAAAGGATAAATCATTAATTGATGAGAAAGCTATAGAAAATATCGATGGTGTAAAAGGTCAATTTTTCGCTGCAGCTCAATTCCAAATAATTTTAGGAACTGGTTTTGTAAACAAAGTATATGCAGAAATGAAGAAACTTGGTGTTGCAAGTGATGGTGGAAGCGTTAAGGAAGATGCATATGCAGAAATGTCAATACCTCAAAAAATTTCAAGAACTTTAGGTGATATATTTGTTCCAGTAATTCCTGTATTAGTTGCAACAGGATTATTTATGGGATTAAGAGGACTTATAACAAACTTAGGAGTTGAATTAAGTCCTACATTAGATATATTGTCACAAGTTCTAACTGATACAGCCTTTATTTTCTTGCCAGCTCTTGTTGCTTGGTCAACTGTAAAAAAATTTGGTGGAACTCCAGTTGTAGGAATGGTGCTTGGACTAATGTTAGTAGCACCTCAGCTTCCTAATGCATGGAATGTTGCAGGTGGAGCAGATCCAATATATTTAGATATTTTAGGACTTAGCCTGCCAATAGTAGGATATCAAGGATCAGTATTACCAGCATTAGCTTTAGGAATAATTGGAGCAAAATTAGAAAAATCTTTAAGAAAATTTGTACCAGATGTTTTAGATTTAATTATAACTCCATTTTTAACATTACTTATAACAATGATACTTGGACTTTTAATAGTTGGACCGATAATGCACTCATTAGAAGAAGTTATTTTTACAGCCTTTAAGAGCTTTTTAGCTTTACCTCTTGGAATAGGTGGATTAATAATTGGAGGAATTAATCAAGTTATTGTTGTTACTGGAATTCATCACATATTTAATGCTTTAGAAGTTGAATTATTAGCTAATACAGGAGTAAATCCATACAATGCGATTATTACAGGAGCAATAGCAGCTCAAGGAGCAGCGACTTTAGCAGTTGCCTTAAGAACTAGAGATAAGAAGAAACGTACTTTATATATTTCATCAGCAATACCAGCCTTTTTAGGAATTACAGAGCCAGCTATATTTGGAGTTAACTTAAGATTTTTAAAACCATTTGCATTTGCCTTAGTAGGTGGTGCAGCATCAGGAATGTTTGCAGCAATGCTAGGTTTAGCTGGATCAGGTATGGGAATTACAGTAATTCCTGGAATACTATTATATCTAAATGGTAATATTATGGGTTATTTATTAACTCATTTAATAGGAATTGCTGTATCTTTTGCTATTACTTATATTTTCTACAAATCAGAGGAATAAAAAATATAAAGGGGAGGCAGCTATAGCCCTCTCTTTGACATTTATTTTTATCTCCACAAATGGTATAATAATCCTTTATAAGGAGGGTTAATATGAAGGTAACAATTCAAGATATAGCCAATATGGTGGGGGTATCAAAAAGTACAGTATCTAGGTATTTAAACGGTGGATATGTAAGTGATGATAATAAGAAAAAAATAGAAGAAGCTATAGAAAAGACTGGTTTTAAATCTAACTTTTTTGCTAAAAGATTAAAGGCAAAGCAAAGTGGCTTAATAGGAATTATAATACCTAGAATTGACTCTTTTACATCAGGAAAAATATTAAAGAGTATTAATAAAAGATTAGAGGAAAATGGTTATCAAGGTATTATATTAACTAGCGAATTAAGTAAAGAAAAAGAAATAGAACATATGAAAAAATTATATCAACAAGGTGTAGACGGTATTATAATCTTAGCTGTAAACATAACAAAAGAACATATTGAGTTATCAAGAAAATTATCAATACCAATTTTGTTTACTGGACAAAAAAGCAGCCTTGTTAACTATATAAAAATAGATGATTATGAGGCAGGAAGAGTACTTGGCCAATATATAAGGGATAATGGACATAGAAATATTGTTTATCTAGGTGTTACAGAAGAAGATAAGGCGGTAGGAGTTGAAAGAAAAGCAGGATTCTATGATGTTTTTAAGGATATAGAATGCAATATTAATTTTGTAAAAACAGGCTTTTCTTTTAATGAAGCTTATGAAGCTAGCAGGGAAGTAATGAAATATAAGCCTACAGCTGTAATTGGAGCTACAGATAATATTGTTCTTGGGTTTATTAGATATGCCTATGAAAATGGATATAGAATACCGGATGAAATATCTGTAGCTGGTTTTGGTGGATATGATATAGGTTTAGCTGTTCATCCGACAATAACAACTGTAGAAATAAATTATGAAACTTTAGGAGAAAAAACTTCTGATTTAATTTTATCTTATATAAATGGAGAAGAAATAGATATTGATAGGAAGGTTCCATTAAAACTTATCAAAAGAGAAAGTGTTAAGTCTCTTCTTTAAAATATAGAAGTGAGGTTTAAAATGGAGGATTTAAAAAAGATAATTGATGATATAAATTTAAGGTCAAAATTATTTTATAAAAATAAGGGTAATAGTTTCAGCGATAAATGGAGATTAAATTATCATTTAGAGCCTCCATTTGGCTTATTAAATGATCCAAATGGATTAGCTTATTTTAAAGGGGAATATTATATATTTTATCAATGGAATCCTTATAAATGTGAACATAAAGATAAGCATTGGGGATTAGTTAAAACCAAAGATTTTATTCATTATTCCATACCTAAGGCAATTCTTGCGCCTGATAAGTGGTATGACAAAGATGGCTGTTATTCAGGAAGTGCAATAGCAATAGGGGATAAATTAGAATTATTCTACACAGGAAATGTAAGAGACGATAAAGGAAATAGGGAATCTTATCAATGCAGAGCTAGTCTAGATCAGAATGGAGCCCTTGTTAAAAAAGGACCTGTTGTAGATAAGTTACCAAAGGGATATACAGCCCATTTTAGGGATCCATATATTTTTGAGAAAGATGGAAAGTACTATTTTGTAATAGGAGCTCAATTAGAAGAAAAATTAGGAAGAACATTATTGTATAGTTCAGAGGATCTTAATAAATGGAATTTTGAGGGAGAAATTGATACTGATTATAAAGAGTTCGGTTATATGTGGGAATGTCCTAATTTATTTAACTTAGAAGGAAGAGATATTTTAATATTTTCTCCTCAGGGCCTGGAAAGTGAAGAGTTTAGATATCAAAATCTTTATCAGTCAGGTTATATATTAGGAAAATTTGATTATAAAACATTAAAGTTTGAGCATGGAGAATTTAGGGAATTAGATTTAGGAAAAGACTTTTATGCTCCTCAAGTATTTAAAGATGATAAAAATAGAACTATTATGATTGGCTGGATGGGCATGCCTGAAGGAGAAGATAATTATCCAACAAAAGAATTAGGATGGCTTCACTGTCTTACTATGCCTAGGGAGCTTATTTTAAAAGGCGATATTATATATCAAATTCCTTTAAAAGAGTTTGAAAATTATAGAGTGAATTTATTAGAAGAAAAGAAAAATTTAATATGTAATGAATGGAAAACTGATAAATTAAAAAGTAATTCCTATGAATTAGTATTAGAAATAGATAGCTTAGAAACTAAAAAAATAGAATTAAGATTTTTTGAAGGAAAGGAAGAATATTCTTCATTAGTATTTAATTCTGAAGAGGGTATTGGCTTTTTAGATAATAATCAATTAACTAATAGAGTAAATTCTATTAGAAGATTTAAGTTTGATGAAAATAAGATTAAAATCCATATGTTTGTAGATAAGTCGGCAGTTGAAATTTTTCTTCAGGATGGTAAAACTGTTTTATCAAGCAGGATTTTTCCAGAAGAAGGCAGTACAGGCTTAAGAATATTATCAGAAAGTAATATAGATATAAAAGAATTAAAGCTTTGGAGTTTAGGAGAAATGTTATATGAGTAATAAGGTTTTTTGTATTGGAGAATTATTAATAGATTTTATTGGAAAAGATAATATTAAAGATTTATCAAGAACTGTTAATTTTGAAAAAAAAGCTGGAGGAGCACCAGCTAATGTGGCAGCATCTGTTTCTAAGTTAGGAGGAGAAGCTTATTTCTTAGGTCAAGTTGGTAATGATTCCTTTGGGAAGTTTTTAATTGAAAGCTTAAAGGAGGTAAATATCAATGTAGAAATGGCTAAGATGGAAGGTTATACTACCTTAGCTTTTGTTTCTATAGATGAAAATGGAGAAAGAGATTTTGAGTTTCATAGGGGAAGCGATGGAGATTACGCTTTTTCTAATATTGACTTAGCTAAAATAAGCAATAAGGATATTATACATTTTGGCTCGGCAACGGGTTTTTTAGAAGGTGAATTAAAAAATACTTATTATAAATTATTAGAGTATGCTAAGGAAAAAAATATATTTATTTCTTTTGACCCTAATTACAGGGATGCTTTAATAAGTAATGATAAATTAGAAGCTTTTATTGAAGATTGTAAGAACTTTATTAAACTATCGGACTTTGTTAAGCTTAGTGATGAGGAAATAAAGCTTATAACAGAAGAAGAAAATATAGAATCTGGAGTTAAGAAACTTCACAAAATGGGAGCTAAAATTGTTGCTGTTACCTTGGGAGCTGAGGGAACATTAATTAGTAATGGTAATATGGAAATAGTACCATCGATTAAAATAAAGCAGTTAGATTCAACAGGGGCTGGAGATGCTTTTGTAGGGGCAATTTTAAAGCAGTTAGCTGATTTAGAGGATAATAAAAACATTAATTTTAACAAATGGAAGACTATAGTTTCTTATGCCAATAAGGTAGGAGCAATAACTTGTACAAATTATGGTGCCATTGCTTCAATGCCGACTGCAGAAGAGGTAGAAGCTTGGGAATAATATTAAATTATAAAAAGAAGAGTGCATGCACTCTTCTTTTTAATTTACTGCCCTTTCTATTAAATCAATATAATTTTTTATATCATCTTTCTTATAAATAGGATTTTCGTACCACTTTTTGTTTTTTGTCCAAGAGTTAAAACATCTTGCTTTTAATATTATTTCCGGCCTATATTCAAAATGTAAAATGTCAAAATGATTCCATTTTCCACCCCAAATAAAATTGTTTTTTTCAAAGGCTTCTACTAATTCTTTAGGATATTCTGATAGTCTTTTTTCTCCCTGCTCTCTAGAACTCCATTTCCAATAATCCTTTTTATCTGATTTTAAATCAATAGCTATTCCATAGGAATGAGGGCTTAGCCTGCCAGTTCCTGCAATAACTCTATAATTATAAGTACCACTTGCTGGATATAGAATTGCAGATATATCCCTTCTACTTTTAGCCAAAGGAATTATTTCTTTTAAAGCAGTTTCTAGAGCTATATTAGCCTTATTTTGACTGTTAAATTGATAATTAGTATATCCATATTTTAAGTTGGTTAAGTTCTTCTCGATTTCTCTTTTAGAACTTCCATAAACCTCATTTAATAAGTCATAATGTCTGATTCTCCCTGGATCAAAATTTTTATCCATTAAGGTCTCGTTTTTTTCTAAAGGATAATTTTGTTCAAGCATATCTTGGAGGTCAGGGTTTGCTAATTTTTCTTCATAGTTTTTTTCTTTTTTATCATCATAAAGAAGCTTTTTGCCAGACTTAGTAATACAAAAAATTTTATCCCCAGCTTTTTCTACATTAACTATATGGTCAGGATAAGCCAGCATAAGAATTAAAAGGTCTTGTTTCAGTTGAGTATCATAGTCTTTTTCAGAAATTGCCTTTATAGTTATAGGCATATTTAAAGTTAGAATAAGAATTAATATAAAAACACTAAATTTTTTAAACACAAAATCACCTGCCCTTAAAATAAAATTTATTTTAGTTTTTGTATTAGTGAAAAAACTATTCTTAATTATGCAAGAAATAGTTGCCGGCAATAATATGTATGATATTTATACTTTATGTTGAAAAGGTTATAGTATTGATGATATATTTAATTTAGAAGAGCGATGAGGGGGAATTTGCATGAGACCTGAAGAAATTTTGGATATTTTGGAAAATAATAATAAAATACCTACTATTAATAAAGAAATTACAGAAATAATAAAAATGTTAAAAAATACTGATACTTTAGATATTGAAGAGTTTTCATATGTAATAAATAGATGTTCTAATTTAAAAGAAGCAATACTTATTAATATTAATTCTGGATATTTTAAATTATTAAGAAAGATAGAATCCTTATCAGATGCTATTAAATTTTTAGGATTGAAAACGGTTGAAAAATTAGTGATAGCCCATCTTGTTAAATCTATAATGCCAGATAATTTAGGACAATCTAAACAACTTGATAGAGATAAGTATTGGAAGCATTGCTTAGGAACTTCTGTTGCAGCAAATTTAATAGCTGAAAAATTAAATAAGGCAGATATATATAAATATTTTGCTTATGGATTAATTCATGATTTAGGTGTAGTTGTATTAGATGTATGTGTTCCAGACTTGATTGATAAGGTTATGGAAAAACAAAGGAAAGGAATGCATCAAATAATTGCCGAAAGAATAGTTATGAATGGTTTTACTCATGAAGATGCTGGAAGATGGCAATGTATTAGATTTGAATTACCTGATGATATTAGATCTATAGTAGAATATCATCATAGACCTCTTCTTGCAAAGAAGTATAAAGAAGAAGTTTATATATTAAGCATAGCAGATTCAATAAGTAATGTATATTATGAAAATTTATTAGCAATTAACACAAAACACGTTTTTAATAAAAAAGTAATGGATGAATTAGGAATTTCAAAAGATGATTTAGAAGAGATTATTGATATTTTACCTGAGAAAGTAGAAGAAGCAAGTAGGCAGATTAACTTTAATATGTTAAGTATATAAATTTTCTCTTTAAAGGTAAAGCTTTTAATAGCTTATTACTGAATAATATAGATTTTTTAATCCAAAATAATAGTGAAAGTGGTTGTCTATATAATCACCTAAAAAACTGCTAAAAACTTTACCTGAAAGGAGAGAATTATAATGAAACATAATCCAGATGATAGAAGAGATAATGTTGAAAGACTTCAAGAAAATATTAGTAATACTATCGAAAATATGCATCGTGCTGAAGAAATGATTGAAAAAACATCAGACGAGAAAATGAAAGAAACTTTACGAGAAAAAAATAAAAGAAGAGAGCAAACATTAGAGGGGCTTAGACAGGAAATAAGGGAAGAAGCATTAGCAAGAGAAAGAGATTACAAATAATCCTATATAAGTTATAGTTCACAGTGAAGAGTTTTAGATGAATTTAGCTAGTTAAAATTTAATTTAGGGAGTAATTCAAAAAGTTGAATTACTCCCTACTATTATAAATTAAATGATCTAGATTGAATTTTAATTGAGAGCGGCACTTTATAAATTATGGATTGGCTCAGCGCAGTTTGCAGTCTTGCCTTTTAAAATTTCCAAGCCATGTTTTAATGTAGGAATAATATATTCTAAGTTTTCTTTACAAGCCTTTGGGCTTCCAGGTAGATTAATAATTAAGGTGTTATTACGAATTCCAGAAACTCCTCTACTTAACATTCCTTTAGGAGTAATAGCTATGCTATAAGCCCTCATAGCTTCAGAAATTCCAGGAACCTGCCTATGGATTATATCTAAGGTTGCTTCAGGCGTCCAGTCTCTAGGGGAAAATCCTGTTCCTCCTGTAGTTAATACTAAATCAAGCTTTAAATCGTCGCATAATTTTATCATTTCCTTACTTAACATTTCTCTATCATCAGGAAGAACTTTATAATATGACAGTTTATAATTATTTCTTAATAAGATTTCCTTAATAGTTTCTGCACTTTTATCTTCTCTTTCACCAGCATATCCTTTATCACTAGCAGTTATAATACCTACCTTAAACAATGCTAACACCGTCCTTAAAATAAATTTAAATTAATATTTATACATTTATTCAAATATTAATATAAAAGTAACTTTATATCAATAGATAGGGTTTTTAGAAAGAGATGATTTTTAATAAAAAGATTGTAAGGGAAGAGAAGCTTGTCTATAATATCTATTATAGTAATTATCAAGGTTAAATTTATATGTACCTTTAAGTGTTTTTTATATATTTAAAAGCCTGGTCCTGTAAATATAAGAATGGGGGATTAGTTATGCTGGATAAGGAAGGTCGAGAAATAACTTATTTAAGAATATCTGTAACTGATTTATGTAATTTAAGATGTAAATATTGTATACCTGAAGAAGGAGTAAATAAGAAGTGCCATTCTGATATACTTACTTTTGAAGAAATTGAAAAAGTAGTCAGAGCTTCAGCAGAACTAGGTATAAATAAAATTAGACTTACTGGAGGAGAACCTTTAGTTAGAAAAGGTATTGTAGATTTAGTCAACAAAATATCTAGTATAGCAGGAATAAAGGAAGTAGTTATGACTACAAATGGAACTTTATTAAAACAGCTGGGAAAAGCCCTAAAAGAAGCAGGATTAAAGAGAGTAAATATTAGTCTTGATACTTTAAAGGAAGATAGATATAAAAATATAACTAGAGATGGGAAAATATCTGATGTTTTAGAAGGATTAGAAGCAGCTAAAGAAGCAGGGTTAAATCCAATCAAGTTAAATGTAGTATTAATAAAAGGCTTTAATGATGATGAAATAGAAGATTTTGTAAACTTAACCATAGATAAGGAGATTGAGGTAAGATTTATTGAGTTAATGCCAATAGGAATAAATGGATTAAAATTTCATGAAAAATTCTTATCAAGTAAAACTGTATTGCAGAAAATTCCTAATTTAATACCTATAGTAAGTAAAGATGAGTTTTCTACAGCTAAGTATTATAAGCTTGAGGGAGCAAAGGGAAAGATAGGACTTATTAATCCTATAAGTCATAATTTTTGTTCAAAATGTAATAGATTTAGATTAACATCAGATGGGAAAATAAAGCCATGCCTTCATTCAAATAGGGAAATAGATATAAAATCAGCACTAAGGGAAGATAAAGATATTATTCCAATTTTAGCAAAGGCAATAAGAGTTAAACCAAAAGAACACCATATAAATGAGGAAGATTATAAACCAATAGATAGGGAAATGTATCAAATAGGAGGATAAGATGAAGTTTACGCATTTTAATGAAAGTGGCAAAGCAAGAATGGTAGATGTTGGAGGAAAAGATGAAACTAAAAGAGTTGCTATTGCAAGAGGAACAATATATATGAGTAAGGAAACTTTAATTAAGGTTAAAGAAGGACATATGAAAAAGGGAGATGTTTTAGCTGTTGCTCAAGTTGCTGGAATAATGGGAGCAAAGAAGACAAGTGAACTTATTCCTATGTGTCATAATATTTTTATAGATGGAGTAGACTTAAGCTTTAAGTTTGATGAAGAAAAATCTGCTATTCATATTGAGGCTGAAGCTAAGACTACAGGAAAAACAGGAGTGGAAATGGAAGCTTTAACAGCTGTTTCTACAGCTGCCCTTACAATTTATGATATGTGCAAATCTATTGATAAAAAAATGATTATTGATAACATAAGATTAGTAAAGAAAACAGGTGGAAAATCAGGAGAATATTTAAGAAATGGAGATATACTTTAAATGGGAAGGGTAGTAGCAGTAAATATTAGCGATATTAAAGGAGTTCCTAAAAGATCAATTCCTGAAGGAAACTTTGTTGAAGACTTTGGTCTAGAAGGAGATGCTCATGCAGGAAAATGGCATAGACAAGTGAGTCTCTTAGGACTTGAAAGTATTAATAAGATGAAATCTTTAAAGGGAGATAAATTTTATAATGGAAAATTTGCAGAAAATCTCACTACAGAAGGAATTATTCTTTATGAGCTGCCTATTGGAACAAAGCTTAAGATTGGTGAAACTATTCAAGAAGTTACTCAAATAGGTAAAGAATGTCATACAGGATGCAATATTCGTAAATTAGTTGGAGATTGTGTTATGCCAAGGGAAGGCATATTTACAAGAGTTATAAAGGGTGGAAGAATTAAAGCAGGAGATAAAATAGAAGTAATTTCTGAATAATAGAATATTAGAATAAAAAGGCTGCAAGCAATAAATCTTGCAGCCTTTTGTTAGTAAAATAATTCCTCAAAAAATTGTTTATAATCAAAATATTTTTATTGAAATATTTTGATCTACATATTAATATTAGTGTTGTATGTATAGAATTAATTTAACAAAAATTTATAATTAGGAGGCTGATTAGATAAATTGTCTATAAATAGAAATAAGAAATTAAAATTACATGGTTTTAACAATTTAACAAAATCCTTATCTTTCAATATGTATGATATATGTTATACAAAAACACCACAAGAAAGAGAAGCATATATACAATACATAGATGAACAGTATAATGCAGAAAGATTAACAGAAATTCTTACGAATGTTACTAATATTATAGGAGCTAATATCCTTAATATTGCAAAGCAGGATTATGACCCACAAGGGGCAAGTGTTACAATTTTGGTGTGTGAGTATCCCATGGAAGAAACTAGTGAAATTACAAAGGCTAGTAATACTAGCAATGAACCAGGACCGCTACCAGAAACTATATTGGCTCATTTGGATAAAAGTCATATTACTGTTCATACTTATCCAGAATATCATCCAGATGATGGAATTTGCACTTTTAGAGCAGATATAGATGTATCAACCTGCGGAGAGATATCGCCTCTTAAGGCCCTTAATTATTTAGTGCATTCCTTTGATTCTGATATTATGACGGTTGATTACAGAGTTAGAGGATTTACAAGAGACATAAAAGGGAAAAAAATATTTATAGATCATAAGATTAATTCTATACAGAATTATATTCCTAAAAGCATAAGTCAAAAGTATGATATGATAGATGTTAATATATATCAAGAGAATATTTTCCATACCAAATTTAAATTAAAAGAGTTTGATTTAGATAATTATTTATTTGGATACACTAAAAATGAATTAACTATAAATGAGATAAATCATATAACTAAAAAGCTTAAGAAGGAAATGGACGAAATATTTTATGGATCCAATACCCCACTATAACAGTAAATTTTATAGTTTTTTATTAAAGGATATATGATTTTAACCTTAATATTTATATAAATAATGAAAGATATGTAAGGAGGAACAGAATGTTAGATTTATGGTATTCAGAAAAACTTTCAGAAGGTGCAAAGTTTTCAATGTTAGTAGATGAACATATTTATAGTGAGCAAACACCATTTCAAAAAATTGACTTTTTCAATACAAAAACCTTTGGCAAATTCTTTACATTAGATGGCTTAATAATGCTTACAGAAAAGGATGAATTTATTTATCATGAAATGATTACTGCTGTACCTATGGCAGTAAACCCTAATATTAAGAAGGTATTAATTATTGGTGGCGGTGATGGTGGTACTGCTAGAGAAATATTAAGATACAATACAATTGAGAAAGTAGATATGGTTGAAATAGATGAAAGAGTTGTTAGGCTATGCCAAAAATATCTGCCAAGTACAGCTTGTAAGTTAGATAATGATGATAGATTAAAATTATACTTTGAAGATGGTCTTGCTTTTGTTAGAGATGCAAAAGAAGGAAGTTATGATTTAATCTTAGTAGATTCTACAGACCCAATTGGACCAGGAGAGGGATTATTCACTCATGAATTCTATAAAAACTGTTATAGAGTTCTTTCTGAAGATGGAATTTTAATAAATCAACATGAAAGTCCATACTATGATGAATATCGCCGCGAAATGAAGAGATCACATAGTAAAATTAAAAATAATTTCCCAATTGCAAAGGTATATCAATTCCATATGCCAACTTATGCTTCAGGACACTGGTTATTTGGATTTGCTTCTAAAAAATATGATCCTGTTGCTGATCTAAAAGCAGATGAATGGAATAGTTTTGGAATCAAGACTAGATACTATAATACAGATCTTCACATAGGAGCTTTTGCTTTGCCTAACTATGTAAAAGAAGAATTAGAAAGTGTATAAATTATTAAATATCGGTGGTATTATACCATCGATATTTTTTTGAATTTTTTATAGCTATAAATTAGAAATTTAAATAGAAAAGTGTTATTTATATGGAGTTTTATGGAAATATGAGATATAATAGTAAAAGTTACTAATTTAATAAATGGAATAATAAATATGATTATGAAAGGCAGTGAAAAAATGAAGGAAAAATTCAAAAGTTTTTTAGCAGCAATAGGTTATTTGGTATTAGTCTTAGCAATTCAATTTGTAGTTTCTGCTGTAGCTGGAATTGTTGTTGGATTTATATATGCATTTACTAGCATATCTGGTGGAAATGAAGTGGATTTTATTCAAATTCAAAATTTCATTGGCAGTTCAATGAATATTATATTTACAATAACTAACGTTATAATAACTGCTACCTTTTTAATAATTTATAAGGTAAGAAAGAAAAGTTTTAAGGAAGAATTACAATTTAGAAAGACAAAAAATATAAATATTATTACTGCAGTTATATTAGGTTTAAGTATTTGGTTATTTGATTCGGGTGTTTTAAGTATAATTCAAGAAGCAGGATTATTAGCAGAGCATTTTGCTACAATGGAAGAAACTCTTTCCCCAATAACTCAAGGTAATATGTTCATTGTAATAATATCAGTAGGAATAATAGGTCCTTTTGTAGAAGAATTAATATTTAGAGGGTTAATTTATAAAACATTAATCAAAAAATTTTCAGTACTTTGGACAATTATTATACAAGCAATATTATTTGGACTTTTCCATTTTAATTTAATTCAAAGTGCTTATGCTACCTTAATGGGAATATTACTTGGATATGCAGTTTATAAGACAAAATCTATATGGCCGGCTGTTTTAATGCATATTGTAAATAATTTAGCATCGAGTATTATACCAGAATTAGTTCCTGAAGCAATTATCACAAGGGGAGTTCATATTGCTTTTATAATATTAGGAACAATTGGTGTATTTGCATCAATTTATCTAATAAAAAGTAAAAATATTTCCGTAGAAGAAAAGCTTAAAATAGAAATTTAGTAAATATAAAATATCTTTTGGGGTGCCTATGGCATCCCATATTTTATGTATAGGAAAATAAAGAATTGACAAAGTATAGAATGCTTTCTATACTTTAATTAAGAAGCTTTATAAAGTTTCTTAATAAAGTTTATTTATAAACTGAGGAGGTGTTGAATGGCTAGGAATATTAACCTTGTAAAAGCTAGTAATTTAGATATATTAAGAAGGGCTCTAAAGGAAAAAAGAGTAGCAACTAAACCTCAATTATCAGAACTAACGGGATTAAGTGTGGTAACAATTAATTCTTTAGTTAATCATCTTATTGAAAATGGAGAAATAATAGAAGGGGAAATGCTGCCTTCTGGAGGAGGAAGACCAGCAGTATCCTATAAATTTAATAGCGAATATAAATTAGCTTTAATTATTTATATGAATGAATGTAATGGAGAAAATTATGCTTATATAGCTGTTGTAAATTTATATGGAGAAATAATAGAAAAGCATAAGAGGATAATGGGAAATATTAAGCTTAAAAGTTTTGACAGTATAATTGAAAAGATACTGTCAAAGTATCCTAATATTGGAGTAATTAGTTTTGGTATGCCTGTGGTAGAAGTTAGTGGAAGGTTATTAATTAGTGATTATCAAGAATTAGAAAATACATTTTTTACATCTTATATAAAAGAAAAATTTAATATTCCAGTATTAATAGAAAATGATATTAATTTAGCAATAGCCGGCTACTGTTTTTCTAATAATATTTCTACAAAAAAAACTGCCATAGGAATATATTTTCCTAATAATTATCCACCTGGTGCCGGCATATATATTAATGGGAAAATTCATAAAGGTAGAAATGGGCTTGCAGGAGAAATAAAATACCTTCCTCATAACAAAATTTATTGGGAAAGTTTTGACTATAATCTCAATAAAATAAGAGAAATAATTGCGAAAACTATATTGTCTTTTAATTGTATGTATAATCCAGATCTTATTGTAGTTTATAACGATAAGATAGATGAAACTATAATTGAGGAAGTTACAAATAATTGCAATTCAGAAATAGAAAGAGTAATGATACCTGAAATAATTATTTCTAAGGAAATTAATAAGGATTTTGAAACTGGCATTAAGCATATTACATTAAAGGAATTAGAAAGTTATAAAGAATAATAATTTTTATAAAGGAGAATTAAGATGAGTTATATTGATTTACACATGCATTCATATATTAGTGATGATGGAGAATTTAGCCCAAAAGAATTAGTTGATTTATGTTTAGAAAAAAAGCAAAAATACTTTGCTATTGCTGATCATAATTCTATTAAAGCTATTGAGGAAGCTATGGATTATTGTCTTGATAAAGAAATTAAAATAATACCGGCAATTGAATTAGATTGTACTATTGGTGAAGTAAATTTACATGTTTTAGGCTATGGCATAGATTATAAAACATCAGCTTTTGATAAAATAGAAGAAGATATAATAATGCAGGAACAAGAAGCTTCTAAAAAACGTATGAAATTAGTTCGTGAGTTAGGCATAGATTTTTCAGATGAAATAATAGAAAAATTATCAAGAAATGGTGTAGTAAATGGAGAAATGATTGCTGAGGCCGCAATGTTATATGATAAGGATAAGAAAAATCCTTTATTACAGCCTTATTACAAAAATGGTTCTAGAAGCGATAATCCTTATGTTAATTTTTATTGGGATTTTTGTGCAAAAGGTAAAGCTGCTTATGCAGAAGTTAAATACATTAGTTTAAAAGAAGCAATCGAAGTTATTGAGAAAAGCGGAGGTGTTCCAGTTTTAGCTCATCCAGGAAATAATGTAAAAGAAGATGAAACATTATTAGAAGAAATTATTTCCCAAGGAATAAAGGGCATGGAAGTGTATAGCAGCTATCATAGCAAGGAACAAGTAGAGTTTTATAAAAATTTTGCTAAAAAACATAATTTATTTTTAACCTGTGGAAGTGATTTTCATGGAAAAACTAAACCAAGTATATCTATAGGTGGAATAGATTGTGAAGATAATGAGGAAAATATTCTATCTAGTTTAAGAAAGTTCATAGAAATAGATTAATTATATTTGGACATACTATATTTGAATTCAAAATGAAAGGAGATATAGTATGGAAAGATTTCATTGTCAGGTTAATGGAATTGCAAATGAAAATATAAAAACACAAATTAAAAACTCTCTTGAAAAAGTAGAGGGAGTAAATAAAGTTTGTGTTGATAAGGCAAGAGGTTCTGTAGAAGTGATTTATAATGAACCTGCAAACCAAGAAGATATAAAAAAATCTATAGAAAAGACAGGTCATAAAATAGAATAATTTAATTAACAGTTGCTAAAGGACATATGTCCTTTAGCAACTGTTTTATTTTTTTGCAAATAAAAAGTCTGGAACAGAAGTTTTTATTTCATCATTTCCAACTACAATAAATACATCCCCACCTTCTATTGTTATGTAAGGACCTGGAGATATAATTAATTTATCATCTCTTTTAATTGCAATTAAAGTTGCTCCAGTATTTTGCCATAACTTAATTTCTGCTGAGGTTTTTCCTATATAAATACAATCTTCTGGAATTGTAAATTCTATTGGTACAATTGCATTTACTTCGTCAAATCTACTTGAGTAATCTATAATTCCATTAATAGATTTTAATAATTCATCTTCTATTTCTTTTCTTTTTTCTAAAAGATTTTGAATTTTTGTTTTATAATCTTTCATACTTGAAATTGATTGATTTCTTTTTAAAAAGGAGACTGCCTGTTCTTTAGAAACAACCAATACCCCCTTACCTTTAATAGCTTTAACTGCTTCTATATCTTCTAAAAGCATAATGGCCCTTCTTATAGTTTCAGGAGATACATTATATTTACTGGCTAAAATAGAGCGGCCATGTAAAATTGTACCTTCTTGAATAGCTCCATTTTTAATTTTATTTGCAATATCTAAGGCAATTTTTTTATATGTAGGAATTGCTGTAGTCATCATTTTTCCTCCGAGGGTTAATAAATTACTTCTAAATAATAATATAAACAAATGCTTTGTGAAATGTCAATCAAATAATATAAGTGAATTTACAGAAAAAAACAAACAACTTGACAAAAGTAACAACTTAGTGATAATATTAAGTTGTTTCAAAGGGGTGGTATTATGATAGAATTTAGAAATGTTAAAAAGAAATATAAGAAAAATACAGTAATAGACAACTTTAACCTTACAATTGAGAAGGGAAAATTAGTAGTACTAATTGGAGCAAGTGGATCAGGAAAGACTACCTTGCTTAAGATGATTAATAGATTAATTCCAATTTCAGATGGTCAAATTTTAATTAATGGTAAAGATATTTATAAAATGGATCCAATTGAATTAAGAAGAAGCATAGGTTATGTTATTCAGCAAACTGGATTGTTTCCACATATGACAGTAAAAGAAAACATAGAAGTAATTCCAAGGCTTATTGGTATGTCCATTGATGAAATAGAGAGAAAAACAATTGAATTATTAAATATGGTTGGATTAGATCCAGAAATATATAGTGACAGATATCCAGCAGAGTTAAGTGGAGGACAGCAGCAAAGAGTAGGAGTTGCTAGAGCATTTGCTGCTGGAGCAGAAATAATTTTAATGGACGAGCCTTTTAGTGCTTTAGACCCTATAACTAGGGCAGAGCTTCAAGAAGAGTTATTTAATATTCAAAAGGAATTTAATAAAACCATAGTATTTGTAACTCATGATATGGATGAAGCCATAAATATTGCAGATAAAATATGTATTTTGCAAAAAGGAAAGATAATTCAATATGATACTCCAGAAAATATTCTAAAAAATCCTGCAGGAGATTATGTTGAAGAATTTATAGGTAAAAATAAGATTTGGAGTAAACCAGAATTTATTAGGGCGGAAGATGTTATGATATCAAAGCCAATCTCGGTATCTGGAAGTAGAAATTTACTTCAAGCTAGAGAAATTATGAGGGATAAGCAGGTTGATAGTTTATTAATTGTAGATAAAGAAAAGAAGCTGGAAGGATATATTACTTTAGAAGATATACAAAATTTAAAGGATAAATCTCTATTGATTAAGGATGTAATGAGAAAAAATCCTGAATTTGTTACTGAAAATATAAGCTTACCTGATTTATTAGAAATTTTTAATAAGCTAAAAAGAGGTTATTTACCAGTTTGCGATAAAAATAGGAAACTTTTAGGATTAATAACAAGAAGCAGTTTAATCTCAGTACTTAGCAGTCAATATATAGAACAAGGAGGGGATAACTAGTGAGGGAGTTTTTAATAAATCTTGCAGCAAGAAAAGAAGAAATATTTTCATTGTTGCTGAAGCATGTAAATTTAACAATAGTGGCAGTATTAATAGCAGTTATTATTGGGGTTCCCCTAGGAATATTTATTACAAATCACAAAAAGCTTGCTAAAGCAGTAATTGGATTTGCAAACTTAGTGCAAGCTATACCTAGTTTGGCTTTACTAGGTTTTTTAATACCATTAACAGGTATTGGATCAACTCCAGCTATAATAATGGTTGTACTATATTCAATGCTTCCAATTATAAAAAATACCTATACAGGAATTACTAATATTAATCCAGATATTATAGAGGCGGCAACGGGTATAGGAATGACAAAGGGACAAGCTCTAAAAAAAGTAAAGATTCCTCTATCTATGCCGGTAATTATGGCAGGAATAAGAATTTCAGCAGTAACAGCTGTAGGTCTTATGACCATTGCTGCTTTTGTTGGAGCAGGTGGCTTGGGATATCTTGTGTTTTCAGGGATTCAAACTGTTGATAATAATTTAATATTATTTGGGGCTATTCCAGCAGCTATATTAGCCTTGCTTATGGACTGGATTACTGGAAAGATAGAACTTGCAGTTGCGCCAAAGGGTATAAAAAGAGCTGATGGAACAATGAAGGTTAAGAGCAATTCAAAAAATAGCAAGAAGAAATTAATTATATCAGGAATAGGAGCAGCAGTTTTAGTTATTGCTTTATTAACGGCTAATCTTCCTTTTAATAAAGGAGGCAAAAGAATTGTAATAGGATCTAAAAATTTTACAGAACAGCTTATTTTAGGTAATGTATTAGATATTTTAATTGAAGATAAAACTGATATTAATGTAGAGACAAAATTAAATCTTGGTGGAACTCAAATAGCCTTTGAAGCTTTAAAGGCTGGAGGAATAGATTTATATGTTGAATATACTGGAACGGCTTATGTTAATTTATTAAACATTAATGATGGTGAGACAAATCCAGATAAGGTTTATAATTTTGTTGAAGAAAGATTTAAGAAGGAATTAGGATTACAATTTTTAGAACCATTAGGTTTTAATAATACTTATGCTATAGCTACAACTAAGGAAATTTCAGAAAAATACAAGCTTAAGAAAGTTTCAGATTTAAATGGAATTTCACAGGATTTATTAATGTCACCTACCATTGAATTTGCAAACAGGGAAGATGGTCTTCTTGGCTTGCAAAAAGTTTATGATTTAAACTTTAAGAAGATCAGTCCTGTAGATGGAGCTTTAAGATATACAGCTCTTATTAATAAGGAGTCTGACTTAATAGATGCTTTTACAACAGATGGTTTAATTGATAAATTTGACTTGACTATATTAGAAGATGACAAGCAATTCTTCCCGCCTTATTATGCTGCGCCTCTTATAAGGATTGATACTTTAGAAAAATATCCTGAGTTAAAAGAGGTATTAAATTTATTAGCTGGAAGGATTACAGATGAAAAAATGAGGGCTTTAAACTTTGAAGTTGATGTAAATGGAAAAGATCCAAAGCTTGTTGCTAATGAATTTTTAGTGAGGGAAGGACTTATTGACTAAGCCTTGTTTAGTCAAATTTACAGTTTAAAATGTATAGATTAAGGATTGTTTTTAGAATATTGAAAATTTTAAATTTAATATAATTCTACCATTAAATAATATATTAAAAAGGAAGATTTTCTTTCAATGGAAAATCTTCCTTTTGTTTAATTTAAACTTTTTATTATTTAAAGTTTGGTATTATTTCGTTTCTTTCAATTCTTTTTAAATCTTTTAATCTTAAATGAGTTTCATCCATAATTTTATCATAGGATTCTCCAGCAATTAGCATTTTCTTTGCTTTATCATGCAAATCCTTATCTATTGCATAGGCCATAGTTTTTTACCTCCTTAAAATTTATTTCATAAATAGTTTGTCCATATAAAATGAGCTTATTCAATAGTTATTATTCATAATTAACCATAAAATTTTAGAATTTTTATATAATAACTATTGAATTATTATTTAGTAATAAGCTATATAATAAAGATAAGAATAAAGGAATATTTAAGCATAAAATAAATATTTAAAAAATTTTTTGGAATAATAAAATAATGGAAATTTGAAAAAAGAATAGGAGAAAATTATGAGAATATTAATAATGCGCGTTACCCTAAGAGCATCCTGGGTTCACTCCTTAAAGGAAAAGAGAATGGTTATTAAAAGTATAATGCAAAAATTAAAAAATAAATTTAATATTTCAGTAAGTGAAGTTGCTGAGCAGGATATTCATCAAATCTTGGTTATTGGGATTGCAGCAGTTTGTGGATCATCTGCTCAAATATCTTCAATAATGGAAAATATTATTAGTTTTATAGAGGAAAATTGTGATGCGGAAATCACAAATATTGAAAATGAGGAAGAGCTATTTTAATAATAAGGAGTTTTAGCAAATGAAAAATTATATTAAAAGAACTTTTTTTCTAATAATATTCTTATTTTTTATAGGTGAACTTATTTTAGCTTTACCAATAATGAATAAGGATATTAATGCTGCAGTAGTAGTTAAAAAAGATGAAATTTGGGCAGTTAATATAAACGATACAAAAGAAAAGGCTTTGCTTAAGGAAGGCGAAAACTATAAATATCCTATAATTTCAAAGGAAGGTTATGTGGCTTTTAAAAATGAAAAAAACGAATTGTTTATAGCTAAAATTAATTTTAATAATAAGCAAGAAAGTTTTAGAGTTAGTGACAAAGTATCTTCTTACATATGGAACAATGAAGGAAATTTACTTTTTTCTAAATATACAGGAGGCTTATATCTTTTTGATGTTAATAATAAATCAGTTAATGATATTAAAGCAGAAAAGGAATATTATTTACAATTAGCTTTAGGAAAAGATAATACTATTTATGGACTAAAAAATGAAGGAATGACTGATGAAAACAGTTATCCAATGCCATTAGGGATTGTGGAATTAGATTTAAATACAAAAAAGGAAAATATGATTGTGCCTTATAAGCCTGCAAGTTTAGAGAATGATGGATTAGGATTAAATCCCGCTATTGCAGCAATTTCAAAAGATGGTACAAAGTTAATAATATGGCTAAGACCTAATTCAGCCTCAATTACGGCAGATGGAGTTCCTATAGGAATTTATGATTCTGTAACTAAAGAATTTAAAGAGATAAAAAATGAGGAAATTATTGTACTTACCTATAAAGATATGCTCGCTTTATCACCTAAGGATAATAATATTATTGCTTTAATAAATAGTTCATCTAGATTTATGAATATAAATAAAGTTTTAGGAATTTTAAATATTGAAAAGGATAATTTTATAAAAATTACTAAAGATAATGAATCAGCAATGACACCTAGTTTTTCAAAGGATGGAAATAAAATAATTTATTCTTCCTCACCATCCATGGAAGAGATGCAAGAGTGGGAAGCATCTAATAATCAAAATATATATGAGGTTAATTTAGAAAATAAAGAAATAATAAAGCTTACAAATTCTAAAGATGGATTTGACTTTTGGCCTAAATACCTAAGTGATAAGGAATTTATTTTTATAAGAAAAGACAGAAATAATAAGTTTTCACTCATGAAGGGAAATAAAGAAGGCAAAGAAGAAATAATCATTGATGAAATAATTAGCCCAAAAGATGCAGCTTTAGAAGCAGATTTTTGGTATTATGGACATTATAATATGAATAAAATTTTTGACTTTATGGCTATTAAAGGAGATAATTAAATATAAAAAGTTCCCAAGTTAAAATTAAGCTTTTGGCAGCTTTTAAGAAATATTATATAAGCTCTTAGAAATTAATTAATTTTTTTCTATTAGCCTTTATTGGGGCTATGAATTTGGGAGATTAGGGGGAAATATAATGGATTTATCAAAACTTATCGAAAATAAGAATCTTACTGAAACAGAAATTAATGTTTTAAATTATATAATAGATAACATTAATGAAGTAAATAAATTAGGGGTAAGAGGAGTTGCAAAAGAAAATTTTACTTCTACTTCAACAATTATGAGGTTAGCAAAGAAACTTGGCTATTCAGGTTTCTTAGAAATGCAGTATAATTTAGCCTCTATAAAGAGGAATGGAATAAGTGATAATTTAAATGAAAGTGATTTTGTTAATAGTTTAAATATGGATAGTCTACTAAAGGAAAATAGTACACAGGCTATTAATAGTTTTGTAGACTTATTATTTCAAGATGATAATAAATTTATTTTTATATATGCAAATGGTTTTTCTGGAATTATAGCTGAATATATTAATAAAAAACTTTTAGTTATGGGAAAAAGGTGTATTTTTTCAAATGGGACAGATTCTATTGGGGTTTTTGAAAATAATTTAGATTATATTAGCAGTATTATTGTAGTATCAAAATCAGGGGAAACTCCAATGGTTTTAAATAAGGTAATAACTGCAAAAGATTATGGAATTAAGGTAGTATCTTTTACAAATGAACGTGAAAATAGTATAAGCAAACTTGCAGATATATCTTTTAAAATTGAAGATGCTAATAAATTAGATGATAGAAATTTAATGCCAAATACATTTTTTCCAAAGGTATTGGTATTAGTTGAGTTATTAGTATATGAGTATTATAAAAGAAAAAAGAGTATTAAAAATGAGTAACGTGTTATCTAATTGAGTAACACGTTTTTTTGAAGGCAAAATCTATATACATATAAGATTTCGCTATTTATAATATGGCTTGTAAATGATTTCTTATTTAAATAAATGGAGGGAAAAAAATGAAAGAAAAGATAATGAACCAATTACAAAACTTTTCTAAGGGAATGTTTGTACCAGTACTAATCTTACCAATAGCAGGTATAATAATTGCTTTAGGAAATATTTTAACAAATGCAAAGTTAGCAGAAGTTTTGCCATTTTTACAAAACGATCTAGTTTTTGGACTAGGAAAAATGCTATCAGGCTCATTAGTTTCAATTTTAACAAATCTAGGTATTATTTTTTGTGTAGGATTATCTGTAGGATTAGCTAAAAAGAAAAAAGCAGAAGCTGGATTTACATCATTATTAGTATTTTTAGTATTTATAAATGCAATGAATATATTTTTAACTTTAACTGAAAAATTAGTACCGGCAGATGCATTAAGAGGAAGTGGACAAACAACTGTATTAGGTGTTCAAGTACTTGATATGGGAGTATTTTTAGGAATTATTTTAGGGATAGTTGTTTCATATGTTCATAATAAATATTGTGAAAAGGAATTCAATGGAGCATTTCAAATATATGGAGGAACTAGATTAGTATTTATTATTCTTATTCCAGTAACTGTTTTATTAGCTGTAGTTTTTAGTTTTGTATGGCCGTTTGTACAAAAATTTATTAACAGCACAGGAACATTTATTCAAAATGCAGGTAATTTAGGAATTTTCGTGTATGGAACTTTAGAAAGACTATTAATCCCAACTGGCTTACATCATTTAGTTTATACTCCTTTCTTATATAGTTCTTTAGGTGGAGTTGCTGAAATTGGCGGTCAAGTATTAGAAGGTTCAAGAAATATTTATTTTGCAGAAATGGCAGATCCAACAATAGCAAAACTTTCTGCATCAGTAATTTGGGATGCAAGAGGGCTTTCAAAGATGTTTGGTTTAATTGGTGCATGCTTAGCAATGTATCATACTGCATTACCAAAGAATAAGACTAAGATTAAAGCTATATTAATTCCAGCAGCTGTTACTTCTATACTAGCAGGGGTTACTGAACCTATAGAATTCTCCTTTATGTTTGCAGCACCAATACTATTTGTATTACATGCATTCTTAAGCGGTGCAGGAATGGTTGTATTAAATATATTAGGAATTAGAGCAATAGGCCCAAATGGTTTTATAGATTTCTTATTATATAATGTACCTCTTGGAATAGAAAAAACAGGTTGGCCAATGTTTATCTTAATAGGCTTAGGACAGTTTGTGCTTTATTATCTTATCTTTAGAGCTGTGATAACTAAGTATAATCTTAAGACTCCAGGAAGAGAAGAAGAGGGAGAAACAAAACTTTATACAAAGAAAGATTACAAGGAAAAAAAGGAAGCAGAGAAGCTTTCAGAAGAATTAGCATCCGTAATAGTTAAAGGTCTTGGCGGGGCTGATAATATTGTAAAAGTAGATAATTGTTATACAAGATTAAGATTAATTGTAAAAGATTCGTCATTGGTTGATACTGCTTTATTAAAAGAAGAAACTCAAGCTAATGGAGTAATTATTAAAGGGGATAATGTACAGGTAGTTTATGGCTTAAGAGTAAATGGAGTAAGAAAGAGTGTAGATGAATATCTTGGAATAGAAGCAAATTAAGGATATTTTTATTAATAAAAGGGGCATTAAAATATGGTCCCTTTTATTATGAAAATTTATAGAAAAGAAACAGGTTACAAGCTTAAGTAACATGTTTTTATAAGGCTTAAAAAGGTTTACTGGGGAATATTACTTTCCTATAATAAGCACATAAGAAAGAAGAAATTTAAAATCTTTTAGAGAACTAAGAAAGGATGATTAAGCTTATGAATAAAGATAAAAAATTTTCAGTAGTAATAGCAGGTGGAGGAAGTACATTTACTCCAGGAATAGTAATGATGTTACTAGATAATTTAGATAGATTTCCACTAAGAAAATTAAAATTATATGATAATGATAAAGAACGTCAAGAAATTATAGGTAAAGCTTTAGAAATCTTATTAAAGGAAAATGCACCAGAAATAGAATTTTCTTATACAGTAGATCCAGAAGAAGCTTTTACTGATGTAGATTTTTGTATGGCTCATATTCGTGTTGGCAAATATGAAATGCGTGAAAAGGATGAGAAAATTCCATTAAAGTATGGAGTTGTTGGACAAGAAACTTGCGGACCTGGAGGAATTGCTTATGGAATGAGATCTATAGGTGGAATGTTAGAATTAATAGATTATATGGAAAAATATTCTCCAAATTGCTGGATGTTAAATTATTCAAATCCTGCAGCTATAGTTGCTGAAGCTTGTCGTGTTTTAAAACCAAATTCAAAGGTTTTAAATATTTGTGATATGCCTGTAGGAACTTTACGTCGTATGTCTCAAATAGTTGGTTTAACTCCTGCTGATTTAGAAGTTAACTACTTTGGATTAAATCATTTTGGATGGTGGACAAGTGTAAGGGATAAAGAAGGAAATGATTTAATGCCAAAATTAATAGAATATGTTAAAGAACACGGTTATTTAAATCAAATTGAAGTTGATACTCAACATACAGAACCAAGCTGGCAGGAAACTCATAAAAAAGCAAAAGATTTAATAGCCTTAGACCCAAATTATTTACCAAATACTTATTTAAAATATTATTTATATCCTGATTATGTTGTTGAACATTCTAATCCAGAGTTTACAAGAGCTAATGAAGTAATGAATGGTAGAGAAAAGAATGTATTTGAAGCAGCAAAAAAAA
The DNA here is from genome assembly GCF_018918055.1 of Caproiciproducens sp. MSJ-32. Taxonomy (GTDB): domain Bacteria; phylum Bacillota; class Clostridia; order Clostridiales; family Clostridiaceae; genus Clostridium. The sequence goes on along the minus strand of NZ_JAHLPS010000002.1, from coordinate 5,995 downwards.
TAATTAAAGAAGGAACAGCAAAGGGAGGAGAATTCCATATAGATTCCCATGCTACATTTATAGTTGATTTAGCAAGAGCAATTGCATATAACACTCATGAAAGAATGTTATGTATAGTTGAAAATAAAGGTGCTATAGTAAATTTTGATCCAACAGCAATGGTTGAAGTTCCTTGCATTGTAGGAAGTAATGGTCCTGAGCCATTAGTTCAAGGTGAGATACCAAGATTCCAAAAAGGATTAATGGAACAACAAGTAGCAGTTGAAAAATTAGTAGTTGAAGCATGGATAGAAGGAAGTTACTTAAAATTATGGCAAGCATTAACTTTATCAAAGACGGTACCAAGTGCTAAAGTAGCAAAGGATATTTTAGATGAGTTAATTGAAGCCAATAAAGGTTATTGGCCAGAGCTTAAGTAATAAAAATATAGGGGCAATTAAGCAGCCCCTTATTTAATATGGGAGGATAATATGATAAGTCAAGAAATAAGAAAAATAGCTCCAGAAATGGATCCTCTTCGTAGAGGAATGGGATATACATCAGAAGATTTATCAAAAGTACAAATAATAATTGAAAGTACTTTTGGTGACAGCCACCCAGGCAGCGTACATTTATTAAAATTTGTAAATAATGCAGTAAAGGGAGTAGGGGAAAAAGGAGGAAAGGCATCAAGGTTTTTTGCAACAGACATATGTGATGGAATGGCTCAGGGACATGACGGAATAAATTATTCCTTAGCGTCAAGAGATGCCCTTGCAAATCTTATCGAAATTCATGCCAATGCAACCCCTTTTGATGGAGGAGTATTTATCACTAGTTGTGATAAGGGGGTTCCTGCTCATTTAATGGCAATTGGAAGAATTAATATACCATCAATTGTTGTTACTGGCGGAGTAATGAAGGCTGGTCCAAATCTTTTGACATTAGAGCAAATAGGAACTTATAGTGCTATGGAAAGACGAGGAGAAATTACTGAGGAGGAATTAACATATTATAAAAATAATGCCTGCCCATCGGCTGGTTCATGTTCCTTTATGGGGACAGCGGCAACTATGCAGATTATGGCTGAAGCATTAGGATTAATGCTGCCAGGAAGTTCAGTAATGCCTGCAAACTGTGAAGATTTAGAAAAAGTTGCAATTGAAGCAGGTAAACAAGTAGTAGAATTAGCTAAAAAAAATTTAAGAGCAAGGGACATTGTTACAGCAAAATCTTTTGAGAATGCAATAATTATACATGCTGCAATTTCTGGTTCTAGCAATTCACTTTTACACATTCCAGCTATAGCCCATGAATTTGGAATAGAATTGGATGCTGAAGCCTTTGATAAAATTCACCGATATGCGCCATATTTATTAAATATCCGCCCAACAGGTAAATGGCCTGCAGAATATTTCTATTATGCAGGAGGGGTACCAGCAATAATGGAAGAGCTTAAAGAACTATTACATTTAGATGTAATGACAGTAACAGGAAAAACTTTAGGAGAAAACTTAGAAGATCTAAAGAAAAATGGATATTATGAAAAATGTTATGAATATTTAAAAGAAACTGGCCTAAAGAAAGAAGATATTATTAGACCATATACTAATCCAATAGGAAAGAATGGAGCTATTGCAATATTAAGAGGAAACATTGCTCCAGATGGTGCAGTTGTTAAACATTCAGCAGTTCCAAAGGAGATGCATAAGGCTATACTTAAGGCAAGGCCTTTTGATAGTGAAGAAGAAGCAATAGAAGCAGTATTAACTAAAAAAATTAAACCTGGTGATGCTGTATTTATTAGATATGAGGGCCCAAAGGGAAGTGGGATGCCAGAGATGTTTTATACTACGGAAGCAATTTCTTCAGATGAAGAACTAGCTGCTAGTATTGCATTAATTACTGATGGAAGATTTTCTGGCGCCTCTAGGGGGCCAGCAATAGGACATGTTTCCCCAGAAGCTGCAGAGGGAGGGCCAATTGCTTTAGTAGAAGAAAACGACTTAATAGAAATAGATATTGAAAATAGAATTCTTCAAATGGTAGGAGTAAATGGAGAAAGAATGCCTTTAGAAGAAATTGAGAAAATTTTAAATAAACGTAAAGAGAGTTGGAAGGCTAGAAAAAATAAATATGAATCTGGAATATTAAAACTATATTCAGATAGAGCTGTTTCACCAATGAAGGGTGGATACATGGAATAGATTATATATAATTGAAAATAAATGAAATTATTTGATTGAAGTTGTTAAAGGAATGAATTATAATTTCCTTATTGGGAGGGAATTATATGATAGCATCTGAAAGGAAAATATTTATAATTAATGAGTTAAATAAAAAGGGAGTTGTTAATTTAAAGGAAATAGCCGCTCAATTAAATATATCTGAGGCAACGGTTAGAAGGGATTTTGAGAAGTTAGAAAAAGAAGGAAAGTTAAAAAGAGTTCTTGGAGGAGCTACAATAACCGATGAAAATTATCCATTGTTAGATAATGCAGAATTAACAATGAATGAAAAAATTTCATTAAATTACGAAGAAAAAAATAAGATTTCAATTTATGCCTCTCAATTTGTTAAAGATGGCGATTGTGTTTTTATAGATGGTGGAACAACCTTAGTACCTTTAATTAGGTATTTATCAGAAAAGAGAATAAAGATAGTTACTCATAGTAATTTGGCAATGAGTAAGATAATAAATAATGTAAATGCTGAAATTTTTCTTATTGGAGGCTTATATCTACCTTATTATGGCATGAGTGTAGGGCCAATTGCTCAAAATATGCTGAAAAATTTTCATTTTGATCATGCTTTTATTGGCTGTTCAGGAGTAGATTTAGAGGCTGGAATTAGCTATACTACTGAAGTTGAGAGTCCTATAATGAAAACTATTGCCATGGAAAATTCAAAGCATAGTTATTTACTAATAGATTCAAGTAAGTTAGATAAAAGAGGTTTTTTTAAATTTAAAAGCTTAGATGAATTTGATAAAATTATTTGTAATTCTTCTTCAACTGAATTAGAAATACCAGAAAATTTTATATTTATTTAAAATAAAGAAAAGTAATTGAAGGATTCTTTAGCGCTATTGTTAAAGGATCCTTTTTTTTATGTTTATAGTTGAATATGATTGCAAATAAATGAAAGAATATGATTGAAAATGAAATATTATTAGATTATAATATAAATATAAAATGGAAAAAATTACAAAGGGGATTGGAATATGAGAGATAAAAAGAAAGAATTATTAGAAGCATTAAAAAACGGTTTAATAGTATCTTGCCAGGTACAAAAGGATGATCCAATATATACTGAGGATATTGTTGTAAAAATGGCAGAAGCTGCAAAATGGGCAGGGGCGGTTGGAATAAGGGCAAACTCACCAGAACAAATAAGAGCAATTAAAGAAAAGGTTGATTTACCGGTGATAGGCTTATATAAAATATGGCATGAGGATACAGATGTATTTATTACTCCTACTTTAGAAGCAGCTAAAGAAGTTTGGGAAGCAGGTGCAGAAATTATAGCTCTTGATTGTACAAGCCAAATTACTCATGAAAAAACTAGGGCATATGAATTACTTCCAAAATTAAAGGCAGAAATCCCTGAAGCTATTATTTTTGCTGATATATCTACTTATGATGAGGCAGAAAGGGCAATAGAATTAGGAGCCGATATAGTAGCACCTACTTTATATGGATATACAGAAGAAACAAAAAATATAGAGGGGCCTGACTTTAGGGAATTTGCTAGAATGTGCAGGGATTTTAAAGATAGGGCTTATGTAATAATGGAAGGACATATTTATAGTCCTGAAGATGCCATAAAAGCCTTGTATTTAGGTGCTCATGCAGTTGTTGTTGGAAGTGCAATTACAAGACCTCATTTAACGGCCAAACGTTTTGTTGATCTTATGAGTGGTTATAAGGAAAATTGGAGAGAAGCTGAAAGGAGGAAGCATTAATGACTAAATTAAATGTAAATGCACCTCAAAATGCTGAAGTAAGCAAAAAGCTTCCTTGCGAAAAGCCTTTAATAGTACAATTAGAAATAATGGAGACTTATACAAAAGTTCATAAAGCCACTGCCGGTTTAGCAAAGGAATTAAGGGAAATTGAATGTTTAAAGGTATTATATCCTACACTTTTTAGAGAAATAGAAGATTGTGACAAAATTATAGGGAGATTAGATTTTCTTCCTATTGGCTTTGGTTCAGTTACTTCTATTGGTGGTGTTGGACATTACTGTGTCTTTAGTAAATTATTAGACTTTAAAAATAAGTTTGAAGATGAAAATATAAAAAAGAGAATAGATAAGCTTTATGAATATTGGCTTAAAAATGATACTAAAGCCTTATATTGTAATGATGTACTACAGGAAAATATAATAGGCGCTTTTATAGATTGTGAATATCCCTTAATTGCAACAGCTAGATTAAGTGGAATGATGTTAGATTATCATAAGCTGTTAGATTTAGGAATTGGAGGCTTGAGAGCTTTAATAGAGGAGCATTTAAAAGAGGATAAGAATAACAATTTTTATATTGCTTCCTTAAAGGCTTTAGACTTATTTGTTGACTGTGTTGAATATTTAAAGGACATGGTAAAAAGAAAGATAAAAACTGCTGACACTAAAAGAAAAAAAGAATTGAAGCTTATATATGAAAGCTTGGAAATAATAAAAAAAGACAAACCGAAATCCTTTCATCAAGCAATGCAATTATTTTGGCTTTATGCACTTCTAGCAGGAGTAATAAATTACGGCAGGCTAGATGATTATTTAGGACCATTTTTAAAAAATGATTTGGATAATAATGTAATAACTGAAGAAGAAGCAATAAGTTATATGAGGTCTCTATGGACTTTAATTGAAAATAGAAGAACTACTGTAAATGGGAGAATAATCGTAGGAGGAAAGGGAAGAAGGAATCCTGAAACTGCTGATTTATTTACAAGATTAGCTATAAGGGTTACTAGAGAATGCAAGTATGTTGAGCCTCAATTTACTTTAAGATTTTCTAAAGAAACTCCAGAGGATATTATAGATTTGGCTTTGGATAGCTTGGGAGAAGGAGTAACTTACCCAACCTTATATAATTTGTATTTTTCAATTAAATCATCAGTGCCTTCACCTGCTACAAAGGATACAGTAGCAACATTTTTTTGTTTTCCAAAAATCATTTCAGAGGATTTTAATAGCTCTTTTGAAAATGATCCATGAGTTGCTATGATTACTGCTATCAATTAATATCATCTCCTTCCTTAAATTTCTTCACTATTATATATAGCAAAAAAGATGCCAATTATGTGTATCAGAGTTAAAATTTTCATCTGAACTAGCATAATTGGCACTTTATATAAATATAAAATTTTTATTTGATACAGATAAAATAAAAATTGATACTAATTTTTGGGAATTTCTGTTACATAAGCATTAAAAGTATCAGTAAGTTGATACTCTTTAATAATATCAACCATGTAATATAGCTCGTCTTCTGATAATTCTAAAGATAAAGCTTTTTTAAATATCAAATTAGCATCTTTTAGTGTATCAAAATATAATTTGTCTAAAGGATTTCTTTTTGCGTTATAGGACAGTTCGTTTTTTAAGATAACTCTTTCTAAGGCACAAGCTAAATGAGTCATAATACTAAGCCTCTTATTATTTTTATATTCAACTTGGATTCGGCAAGTAATGCCGAAAGGCATTGAAATTAAAGGATTTTTTGTTCAAAAAAATTAAAAAGAAATCATCCCTTTTTAGTGTTAAAATATAATTACAAAAAACAAAACACAAAAGGGTGATTTCTATGAATAGTTTACAACAAAATCAAAAAAATTTAAAGAAAAAAATTAGGTTTTTAAACATAAAGGCAAAATTTAATGATACGAAAGTTTCTTCTGTAGCAACTTTTTCTTATGTGGAATCCTTTAAACAAATAATAGGATTACCAACTATTTTAGAAAAAGGCGTAACCTATAAGAAGGCCGCTAATTCTACTTTTAATACTGCAGAA
>NZ_JAHLPS010000053.1 GCF_018918055.1 Caproiciproducens sp. MSJ-32 | reverse complement strand
CCATTACCACAAACAGGACAACGAGGATATCCTCTCAATATACGATTTTTCTTACCCCTACAATCTTCAAAAGTAAACTGACGTCTACAGTCTTTACATTGATATTTTTGATTACCTGCTTTGTCTTTTCCAAAGCGATAGAGATTTTGACTATGGCATCTTGGACATGAAATTTTATTCAATAATTTGCACATAATTTCATCTCTCCTTCGGAGGTATTTTTGGTGTTGCTATATTTAAGATACTCTAAGGAGGGATGAAATTCAAATATCATATAACTTAACAGAACTTTAGTAATTTATCGGAGGTTGAGTATGAAGATTATAACAGTAGTAGGAGCAAGACCACAGTTTATAAAAGCAGCTCCAGTTTCAAAAGAATTGAGAAAAGCATTTAATGAAGTTTTAATACATACAGGGCAACATTATGATGATAATATGTCTAAAGTTTTCTTTGAGGAATTAGGAATTCCTTTACCTGATTATAACCTTAAAATAGGATCAGGAAGTCATGGAGCAATGACAGGTAAAATGCTTGAGAAACTTGAGGAGATATATTTAAAGGAAAAACCAGACTGTGTTTTAGTTTATGGAGATACTAACTCAACCTTAGCAGGAGCTTTAGCAGCTAGTAAGTTATTAATTCCAGTTATTCATGTTGAAGCTGGGTTAAGAAGTTTCAATAAGTCTATGCCTGAGGAGCAAAATAGAATACTAACTGATCATATATCAAAGTTATTATTAGTTCCGACTAAGGATGCTGAAAAGAACTTAGAAAAGGAAGGCATAGTAGAAGGAGTTTATAATATAGGGGATGTTATGTATGATGCAGTTCTTATGTTTAAAGAAAGGGCAAAAGCAAAGGCATCTTTATTAGATAAACTTAATGTTAAAGAAAATGAATATATTTTAACTACAATACATAGAGCTGAAAATACAAATGATATAAAAAGGCTTAAAAATATTATTGAAGCTTTAAACGAATCAAAAGAAAAAATTATTTTACCATTACATCCTAGAACCAAAAAATTTATTAATGATTACAAATTAATATTAAATGAAAATATAAAAGTAATTGATCCAGTTGGATACTTAGAAATGCTAATGTTAGAAGCTAATTCAAAAATGATTGTAACTGATAGTGGTGGAGTTCAAAAAGAAGCCTATTTTATGGGAAAACCATGTGTCACAATGAGAGATGAAACAGAGTGGGTAGAAACTGTAGAGGTTGGCTGGAATGTAATAGTTGGAACTAATAAAGATAAAATTCTAGAAGCAATAAATAATTTTAAGCCTAATAATGAACAACCATATATATTTGGTGATGGAAAAGCTTCAGAAAAAATAGTAGAGCTTATAAATAGATATATAAAATAAATATTAAAGTTCGAATAAGAATATCCCAGTAAGGAAAGTAAGGGGCTTTACTGGGATAAATTATTTTAATATATTACAGAATTATTAATAAAATTTGATTTGTAGACAATTAATTGCTATTAGTAGTATAATAATTATGACTTTTATAAGAATAATAAGAGCTAGGATAAATGTTAGGAGACGAAAATATGAATAAGCTAAAAACATTTTTGTTATTAGTAATAGATGCTTTTTTAGTAAATATGGCATATTTATTGGCTATAAATATTACCTTTTATGAGAAGTTTACAGAAATTGCTACTATATATCAAAAAAATGTGATAGTTGTAACTATAATATATACAATATGCTTTTACTTTTTTAAGCTATATAATTCTTTATGGGACTTAACTGGAACAGATGAATTTTTACTTGGAGCTGGTGGAGGTATTCTGTCAGGTTCTTTAGTTATTTTATATACAAGGCTTTCTCCTAATATTACAGCAGTTGGGGCAACTATTCCTTTAAATGTCTGTGTTATTGGAACTATGATGTCCTGCATTTTTGTATTAGGATATAGGGTTTTATTTAGAGTTTATAGAAGATCCTTATTATATGCACCTTATAAGTATGCTAAGGATCAGCAGAGGGTTATGATTGTTGGAGCCGGTTCTGCTGGAACTATGATAATTAATGAAATGCTGGCTAGAAGAAATCTTAAGCTAAATCCAATAGTTCTAGTAGATGATGATGATTATAAGCAGGGCAAGAGAATCAGCGGAGTTAAGGTAGAAGGAAAGAGGAAGGACATAGTTAGGCTGGCAATTGAAAAGGAAATAGATATAATTTTAATTGCAATTCCATCTATTGATAGCAAAAATAAGAAGGAAATATTAGAAATATGCAAGAAAACAAATTGTAAAATTAAAATAATACCTGGTATTTATGAGATTATATCTGGAAAAGCTACTGTTAGCAGAATAAAAGATGTGGACCTGGAAGACTTATTAGGAAGGGAGCCAGTTGTATTAGATGATGAAGGAATTTCTAATTATTTAAATAATAGGGTGGTTTTAGTTACAGGAGCAGGAGGTTCAATTGGCTCGGAATTATGCAGGCAGATTGCAAAATATGGTCCTAAAAAGTTAGTGCTTTTTGATATTTATGAAAATTCAGTGTATGATATACAAAATGAATTAAGGACTCATTTTACAGATTTAAACATGGAAGTTCTTATAGGCTCTATAAGGGATAAGGAAAGATTAGAAGAAATATTTAAAAACAATAAGATAGAGGTAGTATTCCATGCAGCAGCCCATAAGCATGTACCTTTAATGGAAGATAGTCCAAAGGAAGCAATAAAAAATAATGTTTTTGGTACTTTAAACTTGGTTCAAACTGCTGATGAATTTAGTGTGGAAAGATTTGTTTTAATATCTACAGATAAGGCAGTAAATCCAACTAATATTATGGGTGCTACTAAGAGGCTATGTGAAATGATAATTCAAGCCTATAATACTGTAAGCAAGACTGACTTTGTTGCAGTAAGATTTGGTAATGTTCTTGGAAGTAATGGTTCTGTAATTCCATTATTTAAGAAGCAAATTCAAGAAGGTGGACCAGTTACAGTTACACATAAAAATATTACAAGATATTTTATGCTTATTCCTGAAGCTGCACAGCTTGTTCTTCAAGCTGGAGCTTATGCTAAGGGTGGAGAAATATTTGTTTTAGATATGGGTAAGCCAGTAAGAATATATGATTTAGCAAAAGATCTTATAAAACTTTCTGGTTTTGAACCAGGAGAAGATATTCAAATTAAAATAACCGGCTTAAGACCAGGAGAAAAGTTATATGAGGAGCTTTTAATGAGTGAAGAGGGATTAAAGGCTACTAAGCATAAAAAGATATATATAGGAAGACCTACTTTTGAAAATATAGATAGTTTAAATAGGAAGTTAAAAGAACTAGAAGGGGTTTTAAAAGAAGAAGATAATGAAGTTGTTAAGATGAAAATGAAGCAGATAGTTCCTACTTACAAAGAACCCAGTGAAGTAAATGAGGTAGCAATAACTGAATAAAGTTAAGAATATTAAATTTAAGAGGTAAAAAAATGAGTAAAATTAATAGGGCAATAAAAAGAATATTCGATATTATAGTATCTTTAATTGGGATAATAATAATATCACCAATACTTTTAATTGTAGCAATAAGCATAAAGCTGGATTCTGAAGGAAGTGTGCTATTTCTTCAAAAAAGAATTGGTAAAGATGGCAAGCCTTTTAATATTTATAAGTTCAGAACTATGGTTACTAATGCTGAAAAGCTGGGGGCGCAGATTACAGTTGGAAAAGATAACAGAATTACAAGGGTTGGGGCCTTTTTAAGAAAATATAAAATAGATGAGCTTCCTCAACTTTTTAATGTGTTAAAGGGTGATATGAGCTTAGTTGGTCCTAGACCAGAAGTTCCAAAGTATGTTGAGCTTTATACAGAAGAAGAAAGAAGAGTTTTAGAAGTTAGGCCTGGTATAACAGATTTAGCCTCAATTAGATATAGGGATGAAAATGATATACTAGGTAAGGTTGAAAATCCTGAAGAATATTATATAAAGGTTATTATGAAGGATAAGCTTAAATTAAATTTAGAATATATTGAGAAGAGTAATGTCTTCTATGATATCTATTTAATAATTAAAACAATAATAAAATGTATATAAGGTGGTAGTTGATATGAAAAAACTTAAGTTTGCAATAATAGGCTGTGGAAGAATATCTTATAAGCATGTAGAGGCATTAGTTGAAAATAAAGATGAAGCTGAACTTGTAGCTGCTTGTGACATAAAGTTAGAATTAGCAGAAGCTAAAAAGGAAGAGTATTTAACAAAGATGAAGGATGATTCCTTAAAAGTTTCTACATACACTGACTACAAGGAAATGCTGGAAAAAGAAGATATAGATGTTGTAACTATTGCTACAGAAAGCGGCTATCATGCAGAAATTGCAATTTACTGTATGAATAAGGGAAAGCACGTATTAGTGGAAAAGCCAATGGCTTTATCTATTGATGATGCTAATAAGATGATAGAAACTGCAAAGAAGAATAATGTTAAATTATCTGTGTGTCATCAAAACAGATTTAATAAGCCAATTCAGAAGTTAAGAACTGCAGTAGAAGAAGGCAAGTTTGGTAGAATAATGAATGGAACTGCAAGAATTCTTTGGAGAAGAGATGAAAATTATTATAAACAAGCCCCTTGGAGAGGAACTTGGGATTTAGATGGCGGTACATTAATGAATCAATGTATTCACAACATTGATTTATTACAATGGATGATTGGATCTGAAGTTGAAAGAGTTTATGCTGAATGTGATACCTTCAGAAATAACATTGAAGGAGAAGATTTTGGAGCTGTAGTAGTTAGATTTAAAAATGGAGCTATTGGAATTATTGAAGGAAGTGCAGTGGTTTATCCAAAGAATTTAGAAGAGACTTTAAGCATATTTGGAACTGAGGGAACTGTTGTTGTTGGAGGTCTTGCAGTTAATGAGCTTAAGACTTGGAGATTTGAAGGTGAGGATGAAGAAGCAGCTAAGAGAGACCTTCAAGTTGAAATAGAAAATGTTTATGGAAAGGGACATACACCTTTATTTAAGGATGTAATAGATGCTATTAATAAGGATAGAAAGCCTTATATAAGCGGGGAAGATGGTATAGTTCCATTATCAATAATATTAGCAGCATATAAATCAAGAAAAACTGGTATGCCTGTGAATTTTCCACTAAATAACTTTTCAAGCTCTGATATGAAGTAATTATTATATTTAAAAAGCTAGTACAGCAAGTGTAATGGGTAAGGTGGTTGAATGAAGAAAAAAATATGCCATATTTCAACTGTGCATAATGAAAATGATAATAGAATATTTTATAAACAATGTAGAAGTATTAGCAAGGCAGGGTATGATGTATCATTAATAGTTTCTTCAGATAGAAAAAAAACAGTTGATGGTGTAAATATAATACCACTGGCTAAAAGAAGTGGAAGGATAGGCAGAATTATTTATAGCAGAATTGAAGCATATAAGAAAGCTCTAGAAATAAATGCAGATATATATCATTTTCATGACCCAGAACTAATACCAATTGGAAGTAAGTTGGCTAAAAAAGGTAAAAAGGTTATTTATGATGTACATGAAGATGTTCCTAAGCAAATTTTATCTAAGAGTTATTTAGGCCCCAATTGGTTTAGAAAAATGATATCTGTTATTTTTAATAAATATGAAAAATCTAAATGTAAGGGATTTAGTGCAGTTGTAACAATATTAGATGAATTAATAGATGATTTTAAGAAAAGTAATAAAAATGTAATTAGTGTTAAAAATTATGCTATTAGGGATATGATAGATAAAAGTAATCCACTAGAAAATAAGGACAATCGAGATGATTTCATTTTAATATATATAGGAGCTATTACCAAAATCAGAGGAATTAAAGAAATGATTAGAGTAACAGAAGCTTTTAATGGAAAAGTTAAACTTTGGTTAATTGGTAGTTGGGAATCTGAAGAATTAAGAAAAGAATGTGAAAGTCTAGATGGATATAAAAATACAAAGTACTTTGGGCAAATGGAAGCAAAGGATTTATATAAGTATGTTAAGGCTGCAGATGTAGGAATGAGTATCCTACATCCTACTCCTAATTATAAACAGTCTATACCAACTAAAGTAATAGAATATATGGCCTGTGAAATACCCATAATACTTTCTGACTTTCAATATTGGGGAAGATTGTTTGGTGATGTAGGAATCTATGTTAATCCCTTAGATATTAATGTAATATCTAAAGCAATAGAATATTTTATTAATAATAAAGAAAAAGCTAAATTAATCGGACATAAAAATAGAGAAATATTTATGAATAACTTCTGTTGGGATACAGAAGAGAAAAAACTAATAGATTTGTATGAAAAAATATTAGCTAACTAATTACAATATTAATACATATTTGAGAACTAATGGGATAATTAAGGAAATATTAATTGTTTTTTTTATAGGAGGACTTATGAAGAAATCAACAATTTATTCTATAATAAGCCTTATGATAGTTTTTTTAATATTAAGCACCTTTTCTAGAAAGACTAAAATTTATGAAAAGGAAGTAAGCTTTAGTAGTCCTGAGGAAGCCATCTCAAGCTTTATAGGTTATGCTAATGCCTATGAAAGGGTTGGCAATAAGGGAACTTATATTAATATGGCTCCTGCTAAGTTTTTAGAAAGCTTATCAAGAAGATATAGATTATATATAAGAAATAGAAATGATGCAAGGTTTATTAATGGATACATACCTACATTTTATAGTTATGATTTAGTAGAAATAGAGGATGAAGCAATTAAGGAACTGTATGAAATCAGCCTTGAAAAAATACCTAATTATAAAAGGGCAAGGGATATAAAGTATTATAAATTAGACGGAAATTCCAGCTATAATAATCAAGTTGTAGATGTGGAAATGATTAATGATAATGGAACCCTTGCTAATAATGACAATATTAGTGATGCAGTGGATTTAGAAAAAAGCTCTTTTTACTTAGTTATAATAGACGAAGGGGAAGGATATGTAGTTGATTATTATCAGGAAATATATTCAGACTAGCTTGCTTTAAGGAGGGGAGGGAGCTAATGCTAGAAGTAGTAAATTATTCTTTTAAATACGGAGAAAATCTAGTTTTAGAAGACATAAGTTTTTCCTTAGGAAAAGGTAAGATACTTGGAATTATTGGACCAAGCGGCTGTGGCAAGACTTCTTTGGTTAAGGCGATAGTTGGAATATATGAATCAAAGGAGAGCAGCATAAGGCTTTTTGGCAGGCAGGTTTATGATAATGCTGAAGTAAAAAGGAATATAGCTTATGTCCCAGATGAACAGCCTAGTTTTTATTTAATCACAATAAAGGAGATAGTTAACTTTTATAAGAGTATATATAGCTCCTTTAGTGAAGAAAGATTTTATAAGATAAATAAGGTTTTTAAAATACCTTTAAATAAAAGATTTATGCAGCTTTCAAAGGGGATGAAAATGAGAGTAAGCATAATGATAGCTTTTTCCTTAGATGCCAGTTTATTAGTTTTGGATGAGCCTACTTCTGGTCTTGATCCAATCTTAAAAAAGGCTGTATTAAATCTAGTTAGGGAAGAGGTAAGCAGCGGGGAAAAGTCAGCAATAATAACATCACATAATCTAAGGGACTTAGAGGAAGTATGCGATGAAATATTAATAATTAATAATGGTAAGGTAGATTATTATAATACTTTAAATAATATGAAGGAGAATATTAAGAAGATTCAAGTAGCCTTTGATAAGCCAATTTATGAAGAGGACTTAGCTTGCCAAGGAATAATAACTATAGATAATGTTGGCAGGGTATTTACTATTATTACAGAAAAATATGATGATAAATTTATAAAAAGTCTGCAACAATATGAACCATTATTCATTGAAGAAATTGATTTAAACTTAGAGGAAATTTTTATTTATAAGCTTGGAAAGGAAAAGGAATATGAGAAAATATTTAAATAAAAGTCTTTTGTACCAAGGAGATTCAAAAATAATAGTATTTTTATGCGTAGTATATCTTATAGCCTTTTTTCTTAATAAAAGCATAGTTGATGATTATTTTAATTATAATATCATAAATAAATTATACAATTTAAATAATTATAGTCAGGGGATTGAATTTATCATTACAGGTGGGGCAATACTTTTACTTACTGTTTATTTAATGATTTGCTATTCAATTATTGTGGGACTTCATAAGAGGAAAAAGTGGTCATTATTTTTAAGTGGACCTTTCTCAAAGCTTGATATAAGAAAAAGAGAATTTACCTTGATGATAATTTCCTTTTTAGTTTTCTTATTTTCTTATATTATTTCAGTTATACAAAATGTATATTTAAATTATGAAGTGCTTTATTATATTGGCAACTTTGGAACTAGCTTTTTATTGGATATTATTAGAATTATATGTATTTCAATACTAATTATAGGATGCCTGGCCTTACTTGACTGCTTTTTTTCTAATTTGTATTTTGTATTTGGTTCCATGATATTTATACTGTCCTATCTTTTTACGCTTCTTATAAATTTAGAGGGCTATATTACTATGTATACTTATGCTAACAGGGCCTTTAACATAATTATAGAAAATATACAGCAATACCTTGAGGGTTACTATTTTTATGGGGATCATGCAGGTAATTTAGATAGAGCAACTATTATTTTAAGGGTACAAGGAATATCAGCAGCTTTATTTGTTATTGGAATAATATTAATTATAATCAGTAAAGGATTAACCAAGAATATGTTTGTTGAAAACATGAATGAGGGGATACTAATGAAATTCCCTAAAAAGGCATTTAAATTTATGCTAATAACTTTCTCAGGATTGGTTTTAGCTCCATTTCTTAGTAAATTAATAAATGAATTTTATTTTTCTTATACTTTAAATGCTAATATGTTATTTGCTGTTAAGTTATTAATAGTGATAATTTTTTCTTTTATTTCTTCTTATTTATTAAAAATGAGAAAAAATGGGGTCTGACCCCATTCCCAAAAATGTAATGGGGTCAGACCCCATAAGGAGGATGGATTATGTTATTAAGTGAAGTTGTAAATTTGATTGATAATGTTGAACTGTTAAATGAAGGGAGTTTTTCATCACTAGGTCTTGCTGTATCTAAATGTGATGAGGATCTTCTTTCTTTTATTGAAAGTGAAAAGTATACTAAGGGTTTAGGGAAAAATATAAAATGTTTAATAACTACAAGGGAGCTAGGAGAAAAGCTTAAAGATAGTTATGGAATATTAATTTCAGAAAATCCTAGAATGGATTATTTTAAGCTGCATAATAAGCTTTCTACTATGGAAGATTATAAAAGAAAGGATTTTGATACAGTAATAGGAGAAAACTGTGAAATAAGTAATTTAGCTTCTATAAGTAAGAAAAATGTTAAAATAGGTAATAATGTCAAAATAGAAGAATTTGTTGTTATAAGAGAAAATACTGTTATAGGAAATAATTCAATAATTAGAGCAGGAGTAGTCATAGGTGGAGAAGGTTATGAATATAAAAGGATTGATGGGATAATTATGAATGTTAACCACTGTGGAGGTGTCATAATAGGAAATAACGTTGAAATTCAATATAATGCCTGCATAGATAAGGCCCTTTATAGCTGGGATAATACTATTATAGGGGATTATTCTAAATTGGATAACTTGGTACATATAGAACATGGAGTTAAGATAGGAAGAAGATGTTTAATTGCCTCAAGAACAACTTTTGGAGGCAGAACAGTAATTGGTGATGATTCTTGGGTAGGCCTTGGAGCTGTAATATCAAATGGCTTAACTTTAGGTAATAAAGTAAGCATAAGCTTGGGAGCTGTTGTAACAAAGAATTTAGAAGATGGAGCAAGGGTTTCGGGTAATTTTGCAATAAATCATGATAAATTTATAGACTTTATAAAAACAATTAGATAGATTTTACAATAAAATATTATTAAATTTGTAAGTCTATATAAATTAGTGATATAATAAATAATGACAATTATGTAAAATAATTTGAATGAGAGGGATAATAATGAAAGTTAGAAAAGCTATTATACCGGCAGCTGGATTAGGAACTAGATTTTTGCCAGCAACTAAGGCTCAGCCAAAGGAAATGCTTCCAATAGTTGATAAGCCAACAATTCAATATATTATTGAAGAGGCCGTAGCATCTGGAATTGAGGAAATTCTTATTGTAACTGGAAGAAATAAAAAATGTATAGAAGATCATTTCGACAGATCTGTTGAATTAGAATTAGAATTAGAAAAAAGCAATAAGGAAGAAATGCTTGAAATGGTAAGGGAAATATCTAATATAGCAGATATACATTATATTAGACAAAAGGAACCAAGAGGCTTAGGCCATGCAATACTATGTGCAAGGGCCTTTGTAGGAAATGAGCCTTTTGCAGTTTTACTAGGTGATGATGTTGTAGATTCAGAAGTTCCTTGCCTAAAGCAATTGATGGACTGCTACAATGAATATAAAACATCAATATTAGGAGTTCAAACTGTACCAAAAGATGATGTAAACAAATATGGAATCGTTGACGGGATTCATATAGAAGATAGAGTATATAAGGTTAAAAATCTAGTTGAAAAGCCAGCTTTAGAAGAAGCTCCAAGCAATGTGGCTATTTTAGGAAGATATATTATAACACCACAAATCTTTAATATATTAGAACAAACTAAGCCAGGTAAGGGAGGAGAAATTCAGCTTACAGATGCCCTTCAAACATTAATTTCCCAAGAAGCTATGTATGCTTATAATTTTGAAGGAAAGAGATATGATGTTGGAGATAAATTTGGTTTCTTACAAGCAACAGTTGAATTTGCCTTAAAGAGAGAAGAATTAAGAGAAACATTTATGAACTATTTAGCAAATAGAGATTGGGATAAAGAAATAAAGAAATAGATTTCTTTAGCTCAATTGACAATCGATAATTGAGGAAGAGTTTATATGAATTAGTCATATGAGCTCTTTTTTAATTAAATCACAATTTAAAATGGCGCAATCAAGGAGAATATTATATGAGGGGCTCATATAATATCTTTTTTAATATTTTGAATTACAAGCTATTACATTTTACAGCAAATTTTATCACTAGCTTTTTTCTTGGCATATTATATATCAGATAGAAATTTGCTTTAAAAGGGAATATAATGTTGGAGTTAAAAAGAATTAATAGGAGTCTAGAAGATTTTTTTACAAAATTATCATTAAGAGAGATATCCCAAATAGTACTAATAACCTTTATAATTTTATTAATGATATCAAGATTTTTTGTTCCAGTAATAGTTGTAGGAAATTCAATGAGAAAAACTTTAGAAGATGGAGAAATTTTGATTTTATATAAGAAAGCCTATGTTAGAAAAGTACCTAAATATAAGGATATAGTAATAATAAAAGTAAATGACAGCTTTAAGCCAGAAACTATTGTTAAAAGGGTAATAGGTGCTCCTGGAGATCATGTTGTTATAAAAGATAGTAAAGTATATATAAATGAAGAATTAATAGAAGAGAAATATATAAATGATGAAGAGGTAGTTAGTGGTAAATATGATATAGATATACTTTTAAATGAAGATGAAATCTTTGTTATGGGAGATAATAGAAATCATTCTTCCGATTCAAGAAATCCTAATATAGGAGTAATAAATTATAAAAAAAGTGTTTTAGGAAAAATTATATATAGCCTGTCTGATTTTGAGCTGATGTAACAAAAGAACCATTTGAAAAGTATTTTTCAAATGGTTCTTTAACTTTTTTATTTGAATAAAAGTTTGATATTCCTAAAATTAAGCATAATGTCATTATAGCCTTAGGTGAATTAAAATAACTGTCCACCATATTCATAAAAATAAAGCATAAAAATGAAACTGCTGTCCCAACTATAATTGCTTGTTTATTAGAGTTTTTAAATAGTTTTATATTTTTATAAAAGTTATATAAAGTTAATGAAAAGAAAAGTACTAATAATATTGTTCCAAGAATACCTAACTCACTTTGAAATTTTAAAAATACATTATGAGGATGATAAGCCATATAGTCATCACGTATCATTAAATCTTTATAATTATTTGCATAATCAGGATAAACAGCTGAATATCCATCATAGCCTATACCAAATAGGAGATTATCTTTTATTATAAAATTAGTTATTTTCCATATTTTTATTCTACTAATATTTTGATTAGTACTTAGAATATCTATTATTCTAGTCCTGCTAATAGGCAATATTATTAAAGTCCCTAATGTTATAGCTGTTGGTAATATTAGTTTTTTATTATAGATCAATGATAAAAGTATACTTCCTAATATTAATGCTATTAAAGCATTTCTAGATTGCGATAATATAATATTTATAATAAGTAAAAGCGAACAAATTGAGAAGCATACTTTTTGATAGTTCTTTTTACTGTTTAAAAACAGCATTATTACTATAAATAGGGCTGATACAGCATATAAGCCTAGTATATTTGAATTTTCTAAAAATGAAGAAATTCTATTTTCAGCATTTATATGCTTGTTAATATGAAGATTTTCATATGTCTGATATATAGAAAAAATACTAGAAATTGCAGCAACACCTACAAAAGAGGTTAATAATATCTTAAATATATTTTTTCCCCTTAAATTATAGACTATATTATAATAAATCCAAATATACAAAGAAAACTTTAAACTAGCTTTAAGGGTAGCATCGCTATCAACAGAAATAAAACTAGAGGAATACATTAAAATATTTAGTAATAATAAAGAAAGAAAAATTTTATCTTCTTTAATATTTTTCATAACATTAAAATAATATTTTCTTTCTAAAGGAATAAAAATTATACCTAGAGCTTGTACAATAAAAATTAAATGTAGTATTTTATCTGGATTTTTATCACCATAACTGGGTAAAACTGGATACAAAGTGACAAAAATTATTATTAATGTATTTAATAAATTCTTATATAATTTAATCATATGACCTCACTTCAAAATAATAGGAAATTCTAATGAATTTCCTATACCAAATTTATTCATTTTAAAATATAACACAAGTTAATATAATAAACATAACATTAATTATAAATTTAAAAAAGTATAATGTCAACTAAGTTATATATGGATAAAATTTATATAACTTTAGTTAATTAAATTTTTTTACATTATTATTTAAATGATAATTTGCCATTCCTAAAACAATAAACATGGTTATCATAACCTTTAAAGAATTATAAAAGCAATCTATCATATTCATAAATAGGAATGATATGAAAGCAACTATTATTGCAATATAAATAGATTTCATTTTAGTGTCATTTGAACGTTTTATATTTTTATATATATTAGTAATAGTTAAAATTATAAAAAGTATGAAAGCTATAGTACCTAAAATCCCTAATTCTGTATGGAATTTTAATAGTACATTGTGGGGATGAAGAGCTTCATAACTTTCGTGTATCATTAACCTTGGAGTATATTTTATATAACTAGGATAAATTTTATAATAGTTATCATAACCTATTCCCCATAATGGCTTATCATGTATCATAAAATAAGTTGTTTCCCAGATTTTTATTCTACTGCTATTTTGACTAAAGTCTAATATACTCATTAGTCTTTTTTGGCTTTCTGGAATTAGAAGTAAAAGTATAGCAATTAAGAATGATGGTATTATTAATTTTTTATTATATATTAGTGATAATAAAAACAAACCTAATACTAATGCTAATAAAGCATTTCTAGATTGAGATAATATTATATTTAGTATAAGCAAAATAGAACAAATAGAAAGAAAGATCTTTTGTGATTTATTCTTAGCATTTATAAGCAACATTATTACAATAAATATAGCAAAGATGCTATAGGCACCAAGATTATTAGAGTTTTCTAAGAAAGAAGCTATCCTATGTTCCTCATTAACTCCAGTGTTATAAAATAAATTTTGTATTAGTTGATATATTGAAAAAATACTAGATAACAATGCTATCCCTATAAATGAAGCTAATAAGGCATTAAATTCTTTTTTTCCTTTTAAGTTATATGCAATATTGTAATAAATAAATACAAACATTGAAAATCTAATACTGCCTTTAATCGTTATTTCTAAATATACTGCCACTATAGTAGATAAATACATAACAATGTTTAATATTATTAATGAAAGAAAAATTTTATCTTTTTTTAAATTTTTAAATACATTAATAATAGATTTTCTTTCAGCTGGCAGAAAAATAAAAGCAGTAACTTGAATTAATAATAGAAGAAAAAGTATTGAATCTGAACTTAAAAGTCCATAACTTGGAAGAATAGGATAAAGTATTACAAAAGCTAATATTAAAATGGTTAATAATTTTTTATATATTTTCATATTCTATACCTCATACTTAATAAAAATATAAAAGAACTTTTTATTAATGATGAAAAAGTTCTTTTAATTATAATATAAAACTTTATACATAGATTATCTTGGAATAAATCCAATTTTCTTTTGCATTTTTCTTAAAATTTTCATTGAAACATAGTTTGCCTTTTCTGCACCTTTTTTATAAATGCTTTCAAGGTAGGCCTTATCTTTAAGAAGTTCTTTAACCCTTGTTTGTATCGGCTCAAGCTCTCCAATAATAGCATCAGCAACGTCTTTCTTTAATTCAGCATAGCCTTTACCTTTATAATATTCTACAAGTTCTTCAGGAGTTGAACCCTTAATAGCTATAAGAATATTTAGCAAATTTTTAACTCCTGGCTGTTCATCAGAGTAATTAACTACTCCCAGGCTGTCTGTAACTGCTCTAGAAACTTTTTTTCTTATAACTTCAGGTGGGTCCATAATTAAAATATAAGCGTTTGCATTTTCATCTGATTTAGACATTTTCTTAGTAGGATCTTGTAAGCTCATTATTTTAGCTCCAGCCTTTTGAATATATGGTTCAGGAACTTTGAAAGTTGGGCTGTAAGCATTATTAAACCTATTTGCAAGATCTCTAGCTAGTTCAAGATGCTGTTTTTGATCTTGGCCTACTGGAACAAGGTCTGTGTTATATAATAATATATCAGCGGCCATAAGTACTGGATAAACAAATAGTCCAGCCCCTATAGAATCGTTATCTCCATATTTTTTAGATTTATCTTTATATTGTGTCATTCTACTTAATTCACCCATATAGGAATTACATGTTAATAACCAAGCTGCTTCAGAATGAGCTGGTACATGAGATTGAATAAAAATAGTATTCTTTTCAGGATCTATTCCAGCAGCTAAATAAATAGCTAGCATTTCTAAAGTTTTTTCTCTTAATTCCTTTGGTACTTGTTTAACTGTTATTGCATGTAAGTCAACTATACAAAAGTAACAATCAAATTCATCTTGAAGTTTAACCCAATTTTTTAATGCCCCTAAATAATTTCCTATGGTAGGATTTCCAGAAGGTTGTATTCCACTAAAAATAACCTTTTTGCTTTCAGTATTGTTTTCCAAGTTAAAGCACTCCTTTCATTTGTGCACCTTATAATAGGAACAATTATACTTTTTATTATAAAATTCCAAAATTTTTATGTCAATAAGGCTAAACAGGGGAGAGTTACTTCCCAAAAATGTAACGGTGTCAGTCCCCCACATAGAAAATAAAAAAACTAACCCAAAAGGGTTAGCTATTAAAACAGATTATTTTCTGTTGTATTGTGTTTTTCTAGCTTTTCTACATTTATAACATCTTACTGGTTCGTTATCGAATCCTTTTTCCTTGTAGAATTCTTGTTCTCCAACTGTGAAAACAAATTCCTTTCCACAATCTTTACAAATTATTTTTTTATCTTCCATTTTAAATTCCTCCTTAAAACTCATAGGCAAAAAATTAGTATAACTTCTTACCTTTTTATGAATTTTAAGAAAGAAACTATACAATTTTTCCTAATCATTTCATTTTTTCAAGATTATTATAACATATTATATTTAAAATACAATATAAATTTAAAAATTATTCTGAAAATTTAGTGCTTTTGCTGTTGTTCTTATATTTAATAAGATAAATAGTATAAGTTATTAGAGGTATTATAAAGAAAACAGCTAAATTCATAAGTTGAATATTTTTTAATGTAAAGTAGAGTATATAATTATTTTGCCCTATAAAGGTGGCTAAAGCAAATATAATAAAGGAATATATTCCAATAAATAGCGGCTTTGTCTTAATATATTTTGCATGTAAGTTTAAAATGCTATAGGTAGATAAAATATACTTAATAAAAAATCCTATTACTGTTTGATTTATAAAAAACAATTCACCAAATTCTATGAAGCCTCCTAGTTTAATTCTTTGGCCAATTACAAATTCAGGATAAAATAAGTTTTTTCCTCTTTCAGGTCCAAAAGCTGTTATTACTCCTATAAAGGATAATATTATAAAAACAGAAATTATAGCAGCAGCATAGAGATTATTTTTTCTTAAGTTTTCATGATCTACTACATATTTTAAAAATGGAGCAATAATCATAAAGCATGAAAGAGCTCCTAGTATTGAAAATAAAGCGGTGTAGTAGTTTTTAGGAAATCCAGTGCCTAAAATAGGCAGAAGTTGAGTTACTTCTTTATAAGGTTGTGACAAAATTAAAAATATAATTCCGTTAACTATTAAGGCAAAGACACTAACAAGTATGAATATTAATATTGTTCTTAAATTCTTATTAAGAATAAAGAAAGAAGGAAAAAGAAAAAAAATTAAAGCATACCAAACAGGAGTATCTATAAATATTGTTGAATGCAAGGCACTAATTTCTACTGAAGCTGCTTCAAGGGCATTTATAAATAAGGCTATAGTATAAAGGCCTATTAATATTATGCTTATAAATCTAGGAGCAGCTTGAATAAAAATATCCCTAATATCAAAAGTATTAGTTGTTAGGGAGATATTTGTTATATATGTTAAGAAAGCAGTAAAAATTATGCAGGCAAATATGGCTATCAGCCAGGTATCTCTCCCCCCAAAATTTATAAATATAGAAGGATAAGTTTTTAAGGATATAAGGGTAGCTCCTATTATAAATAATATAAAGTGTTTGCTAGAAATTTTATTCATATAATACCCTCCAAATTAGTTCTTTTTTTCACTAATATTTATCTTTTCTTATTTTGGATGAAAATATGTATATTAAACAATATTAAAACGAATAATATATTTGGTGATGAATATGGATAAGTTAAATGAATTAAAGCAAAGATTATCAAAAAATTTTGATGTAAAGTATAGAAAAGTAGAAACTGCAATAGGGAATGCAACAATTATATACATAGACGACTTATGTAATGTAAGAATGATAAGCGAATATGTTGTAATGCCTCTTAAAAATATTAGGCAGCTTCCAGAGACAAAAAATCAAGATAAGAGCATATTAGATCAGATAATGGAAAATGTTTTGGACATAAATGCCCTAGGTTTATGTGAAGATATAGATGATGCCTTATGGCATATTTTATCTGGTGATCCCGTTTTAGTCTTTGATGGTATTGAAGATTTGATATTTATAGAAGCTAAGGGCTTTCCAGTAAGAAGTGTTGGAACTCCAGAAACAGAAGCAGTATTAAAGGGGCCAAAGGAAGGTTTTAATGAGTTAATTGTAAATAATATTGCTTTAATAAGAAGAAGAATAAAAAATCCAGACTTAAAATTTGAAATAGCAGTGGTAGGAGATAAATCAAATACCTCTGTTGCAATCTGCTATATAGATGGCCTGGCTCCTGAACCTCTAATAAGAAATGTTAAAGAGAAGATAGCAGAGCTGGATCTTGGTTTTATATTAGACACAAATTATGTTGAAGATGCCTTAAAAAATCAAATAAGCTTCTTTGACACCGTTGGATATACAGAAAAGCCGGATGAAGTCTGTGCAAAACTCTTAGAAGGCAGGGTTGGGGTAATAGTAGATGGAACTCCTTTTGTTATAACTGTACCATACTTCTTCCTAGAAAACTTTCAAATGCCGGATGATTATTATTTAAACAAATATTTTACTAATTTTAATAGGGTGCTAAGATGGATAGCTTTTTTCCTGGCAGTATTTGTTCCTGCCCTATATGTGGCAATAATAACCTATCATTTTTCTATAATACCATCAATATTTATGTTTAGGTTAGCTGTATCAAGGGCTGGTGTCCCATTCCCAAGCTTCTTAGAAGTATTAATAGTAATGCTGGCCTTCCAATTAATTAAGGAGGCTGGATTAAGGCTGCCAAAACCAATAGGTGGAGCCATGAGTATAGTATCAGGTTTGATTTTAGGAGAATCAGCTGTGGCTGCAGGAATAGCCTCTAGAATTACTATAGTTATAATAGCTTTAAGCTCCCTAGCTTATTTCTTAATTCCAAAGCTTTATGGACCTTTATCTTTCTGGGGAATTGTTTTAGTTGGATTTGCTTCTGCCTTTGGAATACCAGGTTTCATATCTGGTGCCTTGCTAATGCTGATTCAATTATCTCAATTAGATTCAGTTGGATATCAATTCCTATTCCCAATTGGAAGCACTAAGGAATTAAAATTTAGAGATATAGCTTTTAGGGGAAGTTTATCTAAGATTTCGAAGAATGTAATAAAAGAGGGTGGTAAAGATGAAACTTAAAAAGATATTAGTTGCAATAATGATATTAATCAGCCCAACCCTTTTATATGGATGTTTTAATTATAATGATATAAATAAGCTTACCTTTGTTACCAGCATGATCTTTGATGAAGAAGATAGTGATGAGATAGTAGTTTATGTTGACTGCATAAAGCCTTATAGAAGCAGTGATGAAGGTGAAGAAAAGGCAAGAAGAATAATGTATAGGGCAGAAGGAAAAACAGCTATTGAAGCTTTAAAAAATGTAAATTTAATTTCCAGCACAAGATTGAATTATTCTCAAAATAGAGCATATATATTTACTGAGAAGGCTGCTAAATCAGGAATAGAAAAATATTTAAGCCTTATCAATAATAATCAGCAGTTATCAATTAAACCAGATATGTTTATTTATTATGGAGATTTAAGCAAGCTTTTAGAAGTAAGCTCTAAGGATGAAGAGTATTTAGGACAATACTTAGAAGAACTTATAAATAGAAATAAGACTAATCCCAAAGCAGTAAGTGCTAATATGAATGATTATTTAAGCAAGGTGATAGAAGAAGATGATTCTTTTATTGTAGGAAGTCTTAAAATAAAGGAAGATGAAATTGGAGAAAAAATTGAGCTTAGTGGAGGGGCTATATTAAAAGATCATAAGCTAGTTTCTACTATGAATCCTTTAGAAGTAGTGAGTTATAATGTTTTATTAAACAATATTACAGATGGAATATTGGAAATTTCTAATCCACAAAAGGATGAAGGCCTTATTACGGTAGAGATATTAGGAACAAGTGTTGAAAGCAATATAGAGCTTAAGGATGAAAAAATACACCTTATAAAAGATATAGATATAAAAATAACCCTTGCAGAGGCTCAAAGTGAGCTGATTGTTGATGATAAAACTTTAGATTATATAAAGGAAGAAACAGAAAAATTAATGAAGAATTATTTGATAACTACCTTTGAGAAGTTTAAGAAAGAGGAGCTGGATATTTTTGAAGTAAAGAGATTATTAAATATAAATTATCCAAAAACTAAAATAGAAAACCCTCTGGCAAATACTTACTTAGATGTAAATATTAATATTATAATTGACGGCAGCAGTCTAGTAAAAGATATATTATAAATAGCATTTTTACTTTATTTACATAAATTCTTTTTTTATAGTTTTGGAAAGTAAAATCTATTGATATTAAAAGGAAAATAAAGTAAAATATAAAATATAAAATATACAAGTTATTATTATAAATAAGCAGTTATCAAATAAAAATTGATTATATAAATAGTAATTTATTTTATTTTAATTCGATTCATACCAAGTTAAATATAGCAGGGAGGGAGTATGGACGATTATAAGTTTAAGTATCATCAACTTAAGATGGAATATGAAGGGTATCAAAAAATTACAGAAGAAAAGATACAGCAACTCAGCTCCGAAAATATACAATATCAAAAAAATCTTGATATGCTTTCAAATGTAATATTAATTAGCAATTACATAAATTCAAATTTAAGCAGTGATAACATTATCTCAATGATAAATGATATGATAATAGGAATAATAGGGGTAGCCCAATCAACAATATATTTATTTCAAGATTTAAAGTTTATTATAAAAGCGACTAATGGAACAAAAGAAAGTATAAAGCTGACTGATAAATGTAAGAGATATATTAGTAAAAAGAAAACTTTTATAATAAATTCAAAAGAGCCTATTGTAGAAGATGTTGAGAATAAAATTTCAATACATTCACGGATGGGGGTTCCCATTAAAGTGGGAGATAAGTTTATTGGATATATAATTGTTGATCATTCCCACTACAATTTTTTAACTGAGTTTCATGAGATATTTTTAAGCTCTATAGCAAGTCAAATTGCAATTGCTTTAGAAAATTCAATGTTATACAAGCAAATTGAAAAAGCTGCTAAATATGATGCTTTAATTGGAGTTTATAATAGAAAAACCTTTTATGATATTATTGATGAACGACTGGCTTCAGGTAAAATTAAAAAATATGCAATAGTTATGATAGATTTAGATGATTTTAAGCAGATTAATGACACTCTAGGGCATCAGTTTGGAGATAAAGTCTTAATAGAAACCACTGGCATTATTAGCAATAAGCTTAAAAATGAAGATATAATTGCTAGATATGGAGGAGAAGAATTAATTTTATTTTTAAATTGTAATGACGAAAGCAGAAATGTATATGAAGAAATAGATGAAATAAGATATGCTATATCAAATCATATTGTTTCTAAAGAAGGAGATCACACAAGCATAACGGCAAGCTTTGGTGTAGCTTTTTATCCATTTGATGGAGAAACTTTAGAAAAAGTAATAAATTGTGCAGATAAACTGCTTTACAAAGCTAAGTCCGAAGGTAAAAATAAAGTAGAAATCTCTCAATTATTTATGAATGAATCCCTGACAGTGAAAAGATAGATAAGCTTAAGTTTATTTATCTTTTTTTTGTTTGCCATTTTTTATTTTGCGCAAATTTTCATTTTGTTCTAATATCTGTAAATAATTGCAATCTTTTAGAATATAATAAATTAAGAGTAGAAAAAATTCTTTAAAGGAGTGGATTCCAATGATTCAGGTTTTTTGCGCTAGTAAGGGGGCAGGAAAAACAAAAAGATTAATAAAGCTTGCTAATGAACGTTTATTTCAGTCAAAAGGTGATTCGGTATACATTGATAATAAATCAAAGAATATGATGCATCTCAAGACGAACATTAGATTTATAAATACAGGAGAACTAGGCATAAATGATTTTGATAGTTTTTATGGATTATTATGTGGGATAATATCTCAGAACTATGATGTAGAGAATATATATATAGATAATTTATCAGAAATAGTTAACTTAAAGTTATCAGAATCAATGGAACTATTCAAAAAACTAAAGGAATTCTCTCAAAGGTTTGAAGTTAATTTATTTATTAATATAGATTGTAATTCAGGAGAACGTTTACCAGACTTTATAAAAGAATATGTAGCATAATAATATCAGTTAGGAGTTTGGAGTGTGGAGTTAGGAGTTTGGAGTGTGGAGTTTGGAGTTTGGAGTGTGGAGTTTGGAGTGTGGAGTGTGGAGTTTGGAGTGTGGAGTTAGGAGTTTGGAGTTGGGGTGAATTATCAAAAAAGAAATTGATATAAAAAATCGGGGCTTGCCTCGATTTTCTTTTTTATCCTAATTATGAACTAAAGGCCTTTGTTTATTGAATATAATTGATTTTGTAATAATAAAAAGATATACTATAATAAGTAAATAAACTAGGAGGTACGGCAAAATGGCTAATGTTTTAGACGAGTTAATGGAACGTGGTTATATAAAACAATTTACTCATGAAGAAGAGACAAGAGAGTTATTAGAGAAGGAGAAAATAACTTTTTATATAGGTTTTGACCCAACAGCTGATAGTTTACATGTAGGACACTTTATTGCTTTAATGTTTATGGCCCATATGCAAAAGGCTGGTCATAGACCAATAGCTTTAATAGGTGGTGGAACTGCTATGGTAGGAGATCCATCAGGTAAAACTGATATGAGAGCAATGCTTACTAAGGAACAAATTCAACATAATGTTGATGCAATTAAAAAACAAATGGAAAAATTCATTGATTTCAGCGATGGGAAGGCATTATTAGTTAATAATGGAGACTGGTTGTTAAATCTAAATTATGTAGATTTTCTAAGGGAAGTTGGAATTCACTTCTCAGTAAATAGAATGCTTACAGCAGAATGTTTTAAGCAAAGATTAGAAAGAGGGCTTTCTTTCTTAGAATTTAACTATATGTTAATGCAGGCATATGATTTCTATGTATTAAATCAAAAATATGGCTGTAAAATGCAATTAGGTGGAGACGATCAATGGTCAAATATGATAGCAGGAGTTGAGCT
Organism: Caproiciproducens sp. MSJ-32; assembly: GCF_018918055.1. Classification (GTDB taxonomy): domain Bacteria; phylum Bacillota; class Clostridia; order Clostridiales; family Clostridiaceae; genus Clostridium. The sequence goes on along the minus strand of NZ_JAHLPS010000053.1, from coordinate 10,220 downwards.
AGTAAGAAGAAAGGCTCAAGGTCAAGCTATGGCTATGACTTGTACATTATTAACTAACAGCCAAGGACAAAAAATGGGTAAAACAGTAGGAGGAGCCTTATGGCTTGATCCTAATAAAACTTTACCATTTGATTTCTATCAATACTGGAGAAATGTTGATGATGCAGATGTTAAAAAGTGCTTAATGCTTTTAACCTTTGTTCCAGTTGAAGAAATAAATGAAATAACTAATGTTGAAGGTGCTGCTATAAATGAAGCTAAGAAGAGACTTGCTTTTGAAGTTACTAAATTAGTTCATGGGGAAGAAGAAGCATTAAAGGCTAAATCAGCAGCAGAAGCTTTATTCTCAGGTGGAGTAGATATGTCCAATGTTCCTACTGTAAAAATAAGCAGGGATAAATTAGGTTCAACTTTACTTGATATAATTGCAGAAACAAAAATTGTTCCTTCAAAGGCAGAGGGAAGAAGATTAATACAACAAAATGGTCTTTCCTTAAATGGAGAAAAGGTAACTGATATTGCAAGAAAATTAGAAGAAGCAGATTTCAAAGACGGATATGCTTTAGTTAAGAGGGGAAAGAAAAATCATCATAAGATTGAAATTGAATAATTAAAATAATAGCTGCTTTATTAAGAAATTAACCTTAATTCGTTCATTGGAGGAAGGGGAATTCAAAGATACAGCAGCTATTTTTTTATTTAAAAGATACTTAGTTCAAAATTATACTGTCTTAAATTTTCTTTGAAGTCTATTCCTCTATTAAGAAATGTGCATAAATCTTCGATATTATAAATAATAGAGAATGTTGATGGGGTGGAATAATGGCTGGAATTCACAATATAGGGAATAGTTATAATGCTAATAATAAAAAGATAACTAGTAAGCTTAGCTTTGATGTTAGGGACAAGTTTTCTGGGAAAATAATTAAAACTGGAGAAGGAAATGAAGTTGTTGTAAAGCTAATAGATGGATGGCAGTTTACAGCAGAATTAGATGAAAATATTACTGCCATGGTGGATGTTCTTCAGAAGTTTGAAGTAGAAGGCTTTGAAAATGGTAAGTTAAAATTAAAGCTGATAACAAAAGATAATGAAGGGGAAGGAATAGCCCAAAATGATTTTAGCGAACTAGCAACTAAGGGTTCTTATAGTAAAGAGGATAAGCTCCTCTTAGAGGCAATGGTTAAATTTAATATTCCCTTAACTAAAAAGAATATAAAAGATATACAGGGCATGCTTCAATTTTTATCTAGAATTAATAATAATCCAGAAGAGATAGAAAAATTTATTCAAAATTATTTATTAGGCAAGGGAATTAGTGAAGCTTCTGAAAGAGGAGAGAAGGCAGCGGAGTTATTAAGAAATTTCCTTCAAGCCTTTAAGAACTTATCAAAGGAAGACATATTGCTCTTTTTAGAGAATAATTTAGAATTTAATAATGAAAATATTGAAGCTTATAATAATATCTTTAAGGGGAATAATAAGCTGTCAGTTTTAATATCAAAGCTTTCTGATTTAGTGAATAGTGGACAAGAGTATGAGGAAAATATTATCTTGGCAGGGGAAAAGGAAAACAATATTGCAAATGAGGAATTTACAAAATTAAAAGATGCAATTAATTTGAAATATCAAAGTGTAGTAGAAGAAAATTTAATAGATACAGGAAGAGCAGAGTCTGAAAATAGTCTAATTGATGGAGCAAATGGGGAAATAATAAATAATAAGGAAATCCTAAATGAGAATAATATTAGTGAAAATATTATTAGCAAGGATAATTCAGCAAAAGAAAATAATGCTAATGAAGCTATAATTAAAAATAGCTTAAGTTCAAAGGAAGAAGTAGAAGTATCCATAAGTAAAGCAGGGCAGGAAAACAAAAATATTATAAAAAAAGCTTTATCAATATTAAAGAGTGAAGGCCAGCTGACAGAAAAGGTTATTGATTTAATAAAAAATAATATTAATGAAATAAAGCTTTTTAATAAATTTAGTGAGGAATATTACTATGGACAATTTCCTGTTACAGTTAAGGACAGAGAATATCCTTGCAAAATAATAGTTAAGGATAATAGAAAAAAAGGAAAGAAAATAGACAGCAAGAATGTAAAAATGGTTATTACCATAGATACTAAAAATTTAGGAACAATTGACAGTTATGTAACAGTAAAAGATAAAAAAATAAATATTGACTTAAAATGTAATGAAGATTCTGTTAAAATAATAAACATGAGCAAAATAATATTAGAAAGAAACATTGAAAACATGGGCTTTATTGTTAATATTAATGTAGCGAAAAAAGAGGAAGAAGTTTCTCTAACAACTTGTAGGGACTTTTTCAATCCAGAAGTAAGCTTTAGATTGGATAGGAAAGTATAAGAAATATTTTGCAGTGCAAAATATTTTAATTTACAGATAACAATTAATAATTTCGGAAATAATTATAAAAACTGTGTAACAGTTTAATATATAATTGTCTATTGTTAATTGATTTAGCGGGGGAATTATGAAAGAAATAAAAAAAGCAGCTGCTTTAAAATATGAAGAAAATTCAATAGCTCCGATAGTTACTGCAAGCGGGATGGGGCATATTGCTGATAAGATAATTGAAAAGGCAGAGGAAAATAATGTTCCAATAGTTTATAATAAAGAATTGTCTGATTTATTAAGCAATGTTGATGTGGGAGAATACATTCCTCCAGATCTTTACGAAGCAGTAGCACATATAATAGCCTATGTAGTAGATTTAGACAGAAAGATAGGCGGTGAAAGCTAATGGCATTATATGCTATTTCAGACCTTCATCTTGCTTTCACAACAGATAAACCAATGGATATATTTGGGAAAAAGTGGTTTAAGCATGATGAAAAGATTAAAAATAACTGGCTTAAAAAAGTTAAGGAAGAGGATACAGTTCTTATCGCAGGAGATGTATCTTGGTCTATGAATTCAAAGGAAAGTAAGGAAGACCTAGATTGGATAGATGTCTTACCAGGAAGAAAGATTGTATCTAAGGGAAATCATGATTATTGGTGGACTGGAATTACCAAATTAAATAATATGTATGAAAAAACAAAGTTCTTACAAAATAACTTCTATACCTACGAAGATTATGCAATTTGTGGTTCCAGGGGATGGATTTTAAATAGTTCTGATAAATTTACTCAAAAGGATCAAAAAATATTAAATAGGGAATTAATAAGATTAAGGCTATCCTTAGATGCAGCAGTAAAGAGCGGATATGAAAAGATAATAGTTATGATACATTATCCACCAGTTAATGAAAAGAAGGAAGCTTCTGTTTTTACAGATTTATTTAAGGAATATAAGGTTGAAAAAGTTATATATGGTCATATTCATGGTCCAGCTTTGTCAAATGTGCTAGATGGAGAATTTGATGGGATAGAATATATAATGACTGCCTGTGATTACTTAGATTTTAATCCTAGAAAAATACTTTAAACAGTGTGAATTTAGTGTGGAGTTAGGAGTTTGGAGTGTGGAGCGTGTAGTGTGGAGTTTGGAGTGTGGAGTTTGGAGTTTAACTTAGTGTGGAGTTTGGAGTGTGGAGTTTGGAGTGTGGAGTTAGGAGTTTGGAGTGTGGAGTTAGGAGTGTGGAGTTGAAATTGGTTTAAGATTTGGCTTATTGATAAAGTCGAATCTTTTTTTATTTTACATAAAATTTATATAATTTTTTGCTTTCTTTTATGGAAAAGTTGAATAGTATATTAACAAGAAGAAAATGAATTTCAAAATCAATTAGTGCTTGTTAGAGAAAAGTTTGATAAAAATGTGTCAAAAAATATGTGTCGCTATTGACATTCAATATCAATTGAATATAATTATATATAGATGATATAGATGTGGAAATTTGTGCAAGGGGGAGTTATAATGACAGTTTATAATTTAAAGGTCGGAGAGAAGGGAACAGTAAAAGAAGTTCTTGGAGATAAGAAATTAGCAAAGAGATTATTAGCTTTAGGCTGTGTTAATGGAACAGAGCTTGAAGTTAAGATGGTTGCACCTTTAGGAGATCCCATTTTAGTTTCCTTTAGAGGCTTTGATTTAGCTATAAGAAAAAAAGATGCTAAGAATATATATTTAAATGAATAAGGGGTGGAAATATGATAAATGCAGCATTAATAGGTAATCCTAATACAGGGAAGACAACTGTATTTAATGCCCTAACTGGTTCAAAGCAATATGTAGGAAACTGGCCAGGGGTAACAATAGATAAGAAGTATGGATTTATAAATAAAGATATTAAAATAGTAGATTTACCTGGTATCTATGCTATGGATACCTTCTCTAACGAAGAAAAGATATCAAGAGAATTTTTAGAACAAGATGATGTGGATGTTATATTAAATGTTGTTGACGCAACAAACCTAGAAAGAAATTTATATTTAACAACTCAATTAATGGAATTCAATAAGCCCATAATTATATTACTTAATATGATGGATATAGCTAAAAAGAGAGGCTTAGACATTGATTGTGAGAAACTTGGAAGGGAATTAGGAGTTACTGTTCTTCCAATATCAGCAAAAACAAAAAAGGGTTTAGATAAAATAGAAGAGACAGTAATTAAGCTTAAAGGAAGCCTTGTAAATTATAATTTAAAATTTAACTCAGAAAATGAAACTTACAGCTATCTAAATAAGGTAATAAAAAATAGTTTAAAGAATTCAGGAAAGGCTGAAAGCACAGCAAGAAAGATAGATAAGCTAGTATTAAATCCTATATTAGCTTACCCTATTTTCCTATTTTCTTTATGGCTCATATTTAAATTTACCTTTAATTGGTTTGGACAACCTTTAGCAGATATGTTAGATGCTTTTGTGGCAGATACATTAACCCCTTATATTGGAGGCTTTTTAGAAAATTCTTCAGAATGGTTCCAATCATTAATTTTAGATGGTATCGTTGCAGGAGTTGGTGGAGTTATAGTATTCTTCCCAATAGTATTTGCTTTATTCCTAGGAGTATGTTTCCTAGAAGATAGTGGATATATGTCAAGAGTAGCCTTTTTAATGGATAGAATAATGAGAAAGATTGGCTTATCAGGAAAGGCATTTATTCCGCTTATTATGGGATTTGGATGTTCAGCTCCAGCAATAATGGCAACAAGAACATTAGAAAGTGAAAAAGATAGAAAGATGACGGCACTAATTGCCCCACTTGCTTCCTGTGGAGCAAGACTGCCAGTATACGCCTTATTTGCATCAATCTTTTTTGAAGAAAAACAAGATTTAGTAGTTATGTTCTTATATTTACTTGGAATTATAGTTGCAATATTAATTGGCTTCTTATTTAAAAATACCCTATTTAAAAAGGATGAAGAACCTTTTATATTAGAATTGCCTGAATATAAGCTTCCAAGCTTTAGAACCTTAATATTAAACGCTTGGGAAAAGTCAAAGGGCTTTATTGTTAGAGCGGGAACATTAATCTTTGGAATTTCTATATTAGTTTGGTTTTTAACTTACTTCAATATGAATGGATTTACAACAGAAATAGATTCAAGCTTCCTTGCAGCCTTAGGAGGAATAGTTGCTCCAATTTTTGCTCCATTAGGCTTTGGCACATGGCAGGCAGGAGTATCAATACTTTCCGGTTTAGCAGCTAAAGAAGTTATTATAGGAACTATGGAAATAGTTTATGGGGATCTAGCTGTAGTATTACCAACAGTATTTAGCACAATAACAGCATATGCTTTCTTAATATTTGTATCATTATATACACCTTGCTTTGCAGTTATTGGAGTTATGAGAAAAGAATACGGAAATAAAATGATGTGGCTGTCAGTCAGCTATCAATTTGCTTTAGCTTGGGTCTGCTCATATTTATTTAAATTTGCCGCAACTTTAATTACAGGAGCAGCAACAGGGGCTGATATAGTTCAATTCTTAATAATTTCACTAGTAGTTGCAGCAGGAATCTTTGGATTGATTAAGTATTTTAATAAAGAAGAAGTTGGGCAGACTGCCCATGTAAGCAAATAAAATGTAATCATAAATAGAAATTTATCTTATCTTGTTGACAAAAGCTAAGAAAATAATTAAACTTAGGTTCGAGTATATAAATTAATATTTTTGATTACAAAAAAAGAAGTTATTCCAAAATATTTCTAAATTGTTTTGGAATAGCTTCTTTTTTATATTTTAAGGAGTATGATAAAAGTTTTTTATGTGACTTTGTTACAGTTTATACTGGAAAAATATAATATAATTATTGTATGATAATAGAATTAATTGGGGGTAATAATTATGAATAATATAAAAGTTTATACAACATCAACTTGTCCATGGTGCGTTAAGGCAAAAAATTATTTAAAGAGTAATGGAATAAGTTTTGAAGAGATAAATGTTGCTTTAGATCAAGATGCAGCTAGAGAAATGGTGCAAAAGAGCGGTCAAATGGGAGTTCCGGTATTAGATATCAACGGAAAAATAGTTGTTGGATTTGATAAGAAAAGAATAGATGGCATATTAGGTTTATAATAATTTATATATGCGTTTTAAAGAAAGGAACTGCCTTTTAATTTAAGACAGTTCTTTTCTTTTATTAAAAGTAGAATTAGAGCTATAATATTATATAATGAAGTATTAAGAATTTGTATGAGGTAATTTATGAATATTAGAAATAAGGTACTTAGATATTATCCCTTTTTAAAAAATTTAGATGAGCAAGTTTTAGATGAAATGTTTAATGTACTTGTGGTAAGAAATTATGAAATTGGAAGCAGAATTTTTAACGAAAAGCAAAGCTGTATAGGTTTTTCGCTTATATTATCTGGTCAAATAAGAGTCTATAAAATAGGTGATGATGGAAAAGAAATCACCTTATATAGATTAAGAAGAGGTGATAATTGTTTTAATACTGTCTTATGTGCATTAACTAATTCTGAAAGTGATTCTTTTATAGAAGTAGAAGAAAATGCATTAATTGCTCTTGTTCCCATGCCTTTCTTTAAAATGTATATATTAAATAATGTTCATTTTCTAAAATATATTTTCAGAAATTTATATAACAAATTCGAAAATGTCGTAAGTGGTTTAGAAAAGGTAACCTTTGATAGTATTGAGAATAGATTGATTAATTATTTTAAAGAAAATATTGCTAAAAATAATGGCAGCAGGATAATATATGCAACTCATGAAAGGATAGCAGCTGATATAGGATCCTCTAGGGAAGTAGTCAGCAGAAAACTTAAAGAGTTAGAGAGAAGGGAACTGCTGGAACTAGGTAGAGGGAAGATAAAAGTAAAAAAATTAATTCACAGCTGAAAATACAATAAAAATATTTTGTATACTAAAAAAAGAAGACTGGTTGCAATCTTCTTTTTTTTAGTAACGGATAATTTAAATTGACATTTTAAAAATATACTAGTATATTAATTTGATCCTTTTAAGTTATATTTTAATTAAAAAACAACTTTGTGCTATGTAATAATCTTGAATTAAAGTTGATTATTTAATGCTGAAATAGATTTATTTAAGTTTTCAAGGCTTGTTGCTTGTAAATCCATATTTGCAGCAATTTCTTGGCATAATGCTGAGTGTTCTTGTGAAATGCTGCTTACATTATGAACAATTGATAAAACTTGATCCTTTTGAGAAGCTGCTTCAGTTAAGTTAACAATAGCAGTATCTATTTCTTGAACTGCATCGCTGATAGAAGTTTTTATATTGTTAAAGCTATTTTTTGTATTAGCTAAAGTATCTTGTTGATTGTCAATAGCTACGCTTCCAGCTTCCATAGCTTTTGAAGTTTCTAAAATATCAGCCTTAATATCATCCAATATTTTAGTTATGCTTTGAACTGACTGCTTTGAATTTTCAGCAAGCTTTCTAACTTCACCAGCAACAACAGAGAAACCTTTACCAGCTTCACCAGCCCTTGCAGCTTCAATTGCAGCATTTAATGAAAGTAAGTTTGTTTGGCTGGCAATTTGGCTTATAGAGTCTGTAATTATATTAACTGATTCTATTTTAGAAACAAGATTATTAACTGTATTGCTAACCATTTTAAAAGCACTTTGCAAATCTTTTAATGATTCATCTAATACGCTGAAGGCGCTTAAACCATCATCTGCAGCTTTATCTGTATCCAATACTGTAATTTGAACATTGGTAACGTTGTAAGCTAATTGTTCCATTTTTTCGCTAAAGCTTGATAAGATGCTGCTTGCATTTGCTATTTCCTCAGTTTGAGTAAGGGTAGAAGATGCAAGGCTAGATAATGAGTCGTTTACATCTTGTACTGAACGAGAAATGTTAGAGCTGTTTTCACTTATATTTGCTATTTCTTCTTTTAAGTGATTAGCTTGTTGTAAATCAACTGCAATTGAATCCATTTGAGATAATTCTTCTTGATTTACTTCTTCTGTAGATTCAATAGGCTTTTGAATATTTGTCCCTTTATTTTTTTTGGAAAATAACCCCATTTTAATACCTCCTAATATATATCCTAGTTGAGCCACTTTTTTTTATTATCGGTTTATTTAATTTTATCTTTAGTTGTGTGTATTTTAGATAATTTTTATCCCTCAGAATATTATATCACATTATCCCTTATGTATAATATATTATAACATATTATGTAAAGAATGTAGATGATATATACAAAAGTTTTTATACATAGAAAATTTACTTACAGCTATTATTATTTTTGATATAATTATAAGGTGTGAAGTTTAAAGAGGGTGATTAAGTATGACTGTTCAAAATTGGAAGGCTTTTTTTATGCCTTATGAACAAGCGGTTGAAGAGTTAAAAGTTAAGCTTAGAAGTATAAGAAAAGAGTTTAGAAAGAAAAATGAATATTCTCCAATTGAATTTGTTACTGGGAGAGTAAAGGAAATATCCAGCTTATTAGAAAAGGCAAATAAGTTTGGAATTCCAATGGATAGATTAGAATATGAAATTGAAGATATAGCTGGACTAAGAATTATGTGTCAGTTCGTTGATGATATAGATACAGTTGTAGAAATTATTAGAAGTAGGAAGGATATGCAGATTCTTTATGAAAAGGACTATGTAAGAGGGGTAAAGGAAAGCGGCTATAGAAGCTATCATATTATTATTAAATATCCTGTTAATATGGCAGAAGGGGAAAAGGTAATACTAGCAGAATTTCAAATAAGAACTTTATCAATGAATTTCTGGGCTACCATAGAGCATTCACTAAATTATAAGTATAAAAAGCAGCTTCCAAGTCATGTTAGGGAAAAATTAAAAAAAGCTGCAGATGCGGCCTTTGAATTAGATAAATTGATGCTTGATATTAAAGATGAAATAAAGGATGCTCAAAAGCTCTTTGAGGTTAAATCAGATATAATCTCCAATATAATGGATAATATTTTAATTTTAAATTCCCTAGGAAAAACTGCAGAAGCAAGTAGATTTGAGCTTTCTTTAAATAAATTAATTGAAGACGGGGAAGTATATGAACTTAATAATTTATTAGATTTAATAAAAAAGGAAATTAGAAAATACAGAGAGTAAAAATTAATTAGATTTTAATAAATGTTCAATTTAAGTAATACAAAATAAAAGGAGTTATCAGGTTTATATTTGCCTAATAACTCCTTTTATTATGCAGATGCTATTTTAACTCAATAGTTATCCCAAGCGTAAGGAATAAGGCTTAAGGAACCCTTACAGTTTAATATTTCAGGTTCTTTTGGACATATTTCTATGTCCCTGCATTTTCCTGGTATTTTAAATTTTTCTTCCTTTAGCAGATCAATTTCTTTTCTGACCCTTTTCTCTCTTTTGCATGGAGCTTCTTCCAAATCTTTAAGGCTTTAAATGCAACAGCTAAATAATATATAAATATAAATAAGAGCTTTCTACATTAGTTATAGTGGGAGGTTCTTATTTATATTTGTGATAAGTTTTTATAATGGTTCTAATAAGATGGCAGCTTTTATACTTAGAGGAAAGGTGTTATTAAAAAGATAAAAAATAAAAAAAGTTAAAATTTACTATAAAATACTTTACAACAGATAATTACTATTATATAATAATGACTATGAAAAGGGATTGCTTAAAAAATTCCTAGTGTAAATAAATTCTAATGGTATTGAACTTAAAATTTTTAAATTATAGGAGGTAAAATTATGAAGAAGTTTGTATGTACAATTTGTGGATATGTTTATGAAGGAGAAGCAGCACCAGCTGAATGTCCAGTATGCCATGCAGGAGCAGATAAGTTCG
>NZ_JAHLPS010000019.1 GCF_018918055.1 Caproiciproducens sp. MSJ-32 | reverse complement strand
TTTACCGGATTTATTTCCTGGCATGGATAAAATTAAATTATTTTCTTTATGATAATTTATTAAACTTTCTAATAATGGCGCCTTAGTCATAATAGTCTCCTTGTCATTATTTTAGCTAATTTGTTATTATTTGTATAGACCTTCTTTTAAAAACTTTCTTCACCGTACTACATATAATTTTTTTGTCTATCTTTTCTATATTATTAAATTCTTCGCTATAAATTTTATAATCATTAAACATAGTACTATAGCTGGATAATTCTTTAGCTAAAATAATATTTTGTTCCTCCCTAAACCATCTTTTCAACTTTAAAACTTTAATAAAATCTTGTAAATCATTTTCCTTTATATTTATTAAAAAGACCTCTATATTTCTTATACATTCTTCAACCACCTCTATTGATTTTTCAAGTTTTTCCTTTGATGTATTAAAAAATATTTTATATAGCTTTATATACTTTTCATTAGCAATACTTGTCAAAACATCATAAACAAGTCCTTTCTTAGTCCTTAAATTATCAAATAATAAGGAATTTACTCCATCTCCAAAATATATATTAAATATTCTCAAAGCTTTAATTTCCTCTAAAGATAAATCCTCAATAGGAAAACATATTTGTACTCTACAAGTATTAATACCTTTCTTAATATCCTTAAAAATATTATCTTTTATTAATTCATATTCTAATTCAGTTTCTTCTAAAATACTCTCTCTATCCCAAGAGTCAAAATATTTTTCAACAATTGATTTAACTTCGTGAAATTCTAAGGAGGAAATAACCGCTATTGAAGTATTTTTAGGCAGGTAATTATTACTGTGAAATTCTTTAATATCTTTTAACTTTATTTTATTTAAACTATCCATTGTTCCTATAATAGGGTACTTTATTCTTCTATTTTCAAAACTATTAAAAAACTGCCTATCTTCACAATACTGATCTAATTCTTCATCCCACTCCATTAATTCTTCCTTAATTACTTCCATTTCTTCCATAAAGCCCTCTTCCTTAAAAGCTGGCTCTATTATTATATCCGAAAATAACTCAACACCCTTTTCAAAATCTTCAGCTAAAGATGTTCCATAAAATATAACATAAGGGTAATTTGTCATTGCATTTTGAAAACCAAAGATATTACTTAAATCTCTATTTATTTCAGCTTCATTTCTTTTTAATGTTCCCTTATACACCATATGTTCTGTTGCATGAGCTAATCCAAGTAAATTCTTTTCCTTGCCAGCACCTGCATCTATAGAAATTGAAATAGAAGTTAATTTTGAACTTGTTTTCTTATAAATTAACTTAATACTATTTTTTAATATATATTCCTGAATCATTTTATCCCCCTTATTCAGTTCACAGTTAATATACTTAATTAATTAATTATATAAAAGAAAGGGATGTCTTACAATTTAGTATCGCAAAACTTCCCTTCCCCATAAACTATTCACTGCAGCTTATAAACTAGACTAAGATTTGACTACTCCGCTTTTAGCGCAATAGCACATTCAATCCTCTTCTTCTGCATTTTACATCCAATTTCATATGGAATATTCATATCTCCATTGAAATTATAATTATTTGCTTGGCATCCACCACTGCAATAGAACTTCGCCCAACATTCCCTGCACTTTGGCTTATTATAGATATGAGCCTTTTTAAACTTCTTGCCTAATTCAGCATCATAAGTATCATCATATATACTTCCAAGCTTAAATTCTTCTTTTCCTACAAACTGGTGGCAAGGATAAACTTCCCCTTGTGGTGTTATTGCAACATATTCAAATCCTGCACCACAACCAGAAATTCTCTTATAAACGCAAGGGCCACCGTTTAAATCTATATTAAAATGATAGAAAGTATATTCATCCTTCTTTTCTCTTTTTCTTCTTGCCATGTCTTCATATAATTTATCATAACTTTCCATTATAGTTTCTAAATCCTCTTCCCTTAAGGAAAGGAGATGGTCATCCGGCAATACCACTGGTTCTATGGATATTTCCCTAAAACCTTCATTTACCATAGCCATTACATCTTCATAAAAGTCTGTATTGGCTCTTGTAAAAGTTCCTCTAACATAATAAGTCTTTCCAGGAGTCCTTTTGCTTATCATCTTTTTAATATTTGGTAATATATCATCATAAGATCCGCTACCATCAACTTTTATTCTAACCTTGTCATTTACTGATTTTCTTCCATCTAAGGATAAAATAATATTTCCCATTTCCTTATCCATAAATTCCATCATTTCTTCATTTAATAAGGTAGAATTTGTAGTCATTGTAAATCTAATATTTTTATTCCACCTTTTTTCATTTTCTCTAGCATATTTAATAATTTCCTTTATGGTATCCATGATTAAGGTTGGTTCTCCACCAAATAAATCTATCTCTATATTTCTTCTCGGACCGCTTCTTTTAACAACATAATCTATTGCTTTTTTTGCAGTTTCTAAAGACATAACACCTTTATGTCCATTATATTCACCTTCGTCTGCAAAGCAGTATTTACATCTTAAATTACAGCCATGAATTATATTTAAGCAGACAGCTTTTATATAATCTCTATCATCCATAGAGCTATGAGCAATTTCTTCGTATCTATCTTCAGTGTAAAGAAGCCCTTCTTTAATCAGCTCATTTATTTCATCATAAGCTTCCAAAACAACTTCCTTTTCATATTTTTCTGATAACTTTTCTAATAGCTCTTCTTTACTTTTCATTCCATTATCATCTAGTAAATCAAAAACAAGTTCATCTACTATATGAACAGCTCCAGTATTTACATCTAAAACAAAATAGTTTTCACCTTGCTTAAATTTGTGTATTAATGCCATTAATTTTCCCTCCAGATAAAAGAATAAAGAAAGCAGCAACTATTTAGCTGCTGCCTGCTTACTAATTTTCACACGCTACATTTGCAACTGTACATGAAGTCTTGCAAGCTGATTGACATGAATTAGCACATTCTTTGCATCCTGGTTTTACTAAACTATTTTTTATGTTTGTTTTGTTTATTGTTCTTATATGCTTCATATTAATACTCCCCCATTATTAATTTTCAAAACAATTTTATCATAAATATTTTGAATGTTGAAGTTAATTTTTCCCAAACCCCTTCTATTTATTGACTTATCGGCTTAACAATATAATTTGGATAAGGTATTCTTAGGGCCACCCCAGTTGAATCAAATGCAAAATCAGTTCCAGCTAAGGGGCTTTTCCCCTCTGCAAAATTCATAGACGTTATATACATAGCCTCCGCCATAGATTTTGCATCTTGTTGTACAGTACCTTCCATGAGCCCTGAATTTATTAAGTCAATAGCTTCTGGTATAGCATCAATTCCAAAAACAGGTATATAATTTCTTCCTCCAGGCAAATTATAACCATATTGCTGAAGGGCTTCTATTGCTCCAATTGCCATTTGATCATTATTAGCAATAATAACATCTAAATCTGTTATTATTCCAGGTAATACAGGAGTTAACCTCTCTTTTGTTATTTCCCTATCCCAATTCATAAATTCAGAATAAAGTTCATTTGTTCTTATACCAACATTGTTAATTTGTTCAATCACACAGCGGCTTCTTTCTATAGCTTCTTTATTATTTCTCGGTCCTTTTAATAATACATAATCTAATTGGTTATTTCTATTTCTATCTAAAACAATTTTATTTTGGATCTGATTAATAATCATTTCCCCCTGCATATTTCCTGATTGACATCCACTAGTACCAATAAAAATTGATTTTCCATAGGATTGAATACTATCCAAAGTAGTAGGCTCTCTATTAAAGAAAATAATAGGAATATTATTTTCCTTTGCTCTATTAACTAAGGATTGAGACTTATTATAATCGACTATATTTACTAATAATCCATCCACCTTATCTCTTAGAGCTAGCTCTAATTGTTGATTTTGCACTCCTTGATTATTGGCAGCATCATAATATATAAATTCAACCTTATCATGATTTAGTTGTTGGATTTCCTCTAAGGCTTTTTTTACCAGTGAAATATAAGCATCACTTTCATCATAAAAAAGAACAGCAAATCTTTTAATTTCATTGGGCTGACTCTTCACTATTGAGGTAAAAGAGTTTAATAATAAAATTAATAATAGAAAGAAGCATATAATAAATTTTCTTCTCATTTGTATCCTCCATTTATTAAAAATAGTATTCTTTAAAAAAATAATTAATTTTGAATACTATTTTAATTTTCATTTCTTAATATATATCCCCCATTTGGTATTCTTATTGCAACACCGCTGTTATCAAAAGTATAATCAGTATCCTCTAAAGGCTTCCTTTCATAATACATATTAAGTCCAATTTTTCTTATTGCATCTGCCATTATTTTAGGATCTTGAATCACTGTTCCTTCCATTATTCCCTTATTAATTAATTCTATAGCTTCAGAAATTCCATCTATCCCAAATACAGGTATGTACATTTTTTCATCACCTAAGTTATAACCAAATTCCTGAAGGGGCTCTATTGCACCAAAGGCCATTTCATCATTATTTGAAATTATAATATCTACATCTTGAAGCTTTAACAAGATTAAGGGAGTTAAATAATCCCTTACAGTCTTTTTATCCCAATTAAAATAACCAGAATAAATCTCATTAATTTCAAGATTACTTTTTAATTTTTCCAAAGCACATCTGCTTCTTAATCTTGATTCTATACTTTCCTTATTTCCCCTAAGCAAAATATAATCTAGTTTACCATTACGATTTCTATCTACTAATTTCTTGTTCTTAATTTGATTTAATATCATATCAGCCTGCACAAATCCTAGTTCACAATCATCAGTACCAATAAAAATAGATTTACCATAGGATTTAATTGCTTCAAAGGACTTAGGCTCTCTTACAAAAAATATGAGGGGAATATTATATCCTTTAACCTTATCAACAATATCATCCGTTTTATTTGTATCAACAATATTCATGAAAATAATATCAACATCATCCTTTAAAGCTTCATTTAATTGATTATTTTGAAGCTCTTGATTTTCTTTTCCATCAAAAAAAATTAATTCTATGTTCTTTTTGCTGCTATTAGCAAGATTGATTAAATTTTCTTTTAACGCAATATTATAATCATTATCCTCATCATAAAAGAATACTGCTGCTTTTATCCTTTCATCCTGAGGCTGAGCATTAACTTTCATATTTCTTAAAGAAAAGAAAAATATTAATGAAATACAAAAATTAATTATTAATATTCTTTTTAACATTTTATCTCCACCTTATTAATAATAATTTTATAAGTTCATTATTTTTCAATAAATTATTATTTATCACTTTAAAATAATTTTATCCTTACTTTTATTATTTATTTTTTTCAGTTTTATATTTATTTTTTTTATTGGATTTTATTAGAATTTCTTGATTCAATAATTTCATTCATATTTTCCTATTTTTCTTAATATAATATTGTATAATTTTATGATATTTTTAGGAGAACCTATGATACAGACAAATTGCAGTTTATTTTTTGATCCTTCAGTGGCAAACTACCTAATTGAATATAGGGGACCCTTCCTAGAAGAAATGGCAAGGGTAGATTATGCTTGTGGGGTAGCAATAACTGAGGCATTTGGCGTTGTTGCGGTGAATGAAAATGATTTAGATAGACTTAGAGCAGATGTACCTTCAATAGTATACATAGATATTCGTACTATGATGGTGCTTCAAGAGATTTCTCCTTCTTACGTTGATAATATCCATAATATTCAATTAAATCCATATTTGGATCTAAGCGGAAGAGGAGTGGTAGTAGGCATTATAGATACAGGAATAAACTATTTAAACCCTGAATTTATAAGGGAAGATGGTACATCAAGAATACTTAGTTTATGGGATCAAACTATAAGTTCTAATGACTTTCAAGATAATTATAATATGTACATGGGTAAAGTTTTTACTAATGAACAAATTAATTTAGCAATACAAGCAAGCCGAAACAATGAAGATCCTTATGCTATTGTTCCTTCAATAGATGATGTTGGACATGGTACTAAGGTTGCAAGTATTATTGGTGCGCGAGGAGAGAATCCTGATTTACAAGGAGTTGCTAATGGATGTGACTTTGTAATAGTTAAGCTATTTCAGTCTACTAACTTTCGACAGAAAATTCTTGAAAATAATATGACTCCTCCTCCCGTATATAATGTATCCGAACTATTTACTGCTTTAGAATTTCTTAAAAATGAATTTTTAAGACTTAACAGGCCTATGGTTATATATATTGGTGTAGGTACAACCTTTGGAAGTCATGATGGTGCTAGTTTAATATCTAGATATATAATGGATTTAATGGTCTATGGGCGATTATGCATAGTAATGGGTGTCGGTAATGAAGGTAATGCTCAAGGACATGTTTCAGGCTTTATACCAGGCGTACAAGAAACTTCTACTCAGGAATTTAGAATTTCTAGAGAACTAAGAAATTTTTCCTTCAGCATTTGGCTTAGAAGTCCAAATAGAGCCTCGATAAATATTACATCACCAAATGGGGAATCTAGTGGAATTATAGTTTCTCAAACAGGAAGAAGATTAAACTATAAGTATATATTTACTAATACTAGTCTTACAGTAACTTATTATACTCCTGAACATTTTACCGGAAATGATCTTATTAATGTGCAATTTACTGGAATTAAACCAGGTATTTGGAGAATTGACCTTATTGGTTCCTATATAGTTGATGGAAGATATGATATTTGGATGCCTCCTAGCAATACACTACCCCCTGGAGTAGAATTTTTAACTCCTGATCCACAAAATACTTTACTTGTTCCTGCTACCACCTTATATATTACAAGTGTAGCCTATTTGGGAATTAATAATTCAATTACCCCTACTTCTGGTAAAGGCTTTAATGTTAATGGATTTATTAATCCAGCTATTGCTACTACCGGAGTAAACATATTAGCTAGCGATGTTAATGGAAATAAAAGTACTTTATCTGGCGCTTCCGCTGCCTCTGCCATTATTGCTGGAGCCTGTGCCCTTCTTTTAGAATGGGGAATTATAAAGGGTAATGATAGGTCTATGTCTACTATAAAAATTAGAAGCTACTTAATTTATGGTTCTACTAGAAATCCTAATTTTACATATCCAAATGTAGATATTGGATATGGAGAATTTAATTTACTCGGAACCTTTAACTTTATTGCTGGAATTTTTGCTAATGCTTTAAGAAGCTCTAATAAAAGCAATAATGAAAATATTAAAAAACTTGAAAAATCTTATAATTTTCTAAAAAAGGATGGTGAAAATATTGAATAGGCAATTTAATGACTATGATAACATCTTTAATACCCCTAATATTTATCACTATCTTGTCCATTATATTGGCGATGTTGAAGCTGAAATAGCTAATTATCCTAACCTTAAAATTACAGTGATAACAGATAAATATGCAATACTATCTACATTTGAACCTCTTGAAGATATACTAACTTCTCCACCCTTTGAAACAATCATATATATAAACCCTTACACTATTTACAGTCTTCAGCAAATTTCACCATTAGAAGCCTCCCAGGCAGAATTTCTACAGCTTAATCTGCCTTTAAATATTCTAGGTACAGGTGTTAAAGTAGCCATAATTGATACGGGAATAGATTATTTAAATGAAGAATTTATGGACGAAGATGGCAATACCCGTATAGATTACATTTGGGATCAAAGCGCTCCTAATCAACTTGATCAAACAGAAGATTTTCCAATATTTTTTGGCACAATTTATAATAGGGAACAAATTCAAGAAGCTATCAACACCTATAGGCAAGGTGGAGATCCTTACTCTATTGTTCCTGTAAGGGATGAAATTGGACATGGTACCAATATGGCAGGACTAATAGGGGCAAGAGGCAAAAATCCTGAGTTAAGAGGTGTTGTACCTGATTGTAGATTTATTATTATAAAATTAGTAGAAGATATAGCCTTTAAATCTCTTTATAAAGTAGATATACAAGAACCTATTTATAATGTAGTTTCAATATTTGCAGCCTTAAGAAATATTTCTAACTATGCTTTATCTGTACAAGATCCTATTGTTGCATATCTTCCTTTAGGATCTAGTTTAGGAAGCCATAAAGGTTCAACCCTCCTAGAAAGGTATATCAGCAGTTTAGCCTTATATAACGGCTTTGCTATGGTAACTGTTACTGGTAATGAAAGAAATACCAAAAGGCATGCTTCTGCCACTCTTAGACCTGAAGAACCTATAAAAACCTTTGATTTAGATGTCGCCCCAGGACAAGGGTCCTTAATTGTAGATGTCTGGGTAGATCTTCCTAATGTTGTATCCGTTGATATTGTATCACCTTCTGGTGATAACACTGGAGTCATAAATTATACAACAAATTCTTACACCCATAATTTTGTATTTGAAAATACACGGGTAGATATATTCTATTTCATACCTGACGATAGTACCGGAGAGCAAAATATAAGAATTGTATTTTTAAACTTACAGCCAGGAATTTGGCGATTAAGATTTCTGGGTAATCAAATAATAGATGGAGCAATAAATGCCTGGCTTCCTCAAGGAGGTTTAACTCTTCCTGGTACTCAGTTTAACCCAGCTGATCCTTATGGTACTATAACAAGTCCAGGAAACTCTGATTTTATTATAACTGCTGCTGCATATAATCAAAACAATAATAATCTAGTTGATTATTCTGGAAATGCTTTTATTTCAGGATATATAAATCCCATAGATGTGGCTGCAGGAGGAGAAAACGCCCTTACCACTGCTCCAAATAATGAAATTGCCGTAGTAAGTGGAACTTGTGTAGCTGGTGCAATAGTTGCAGGAGCCTGCGCCATGCTTTTTGATTGGGGCATAATTCAAGGTAATAATAAAAATCTTTATACCCAAACTCTTAAAACTTATTTAGCTAGAGGAGTAAATGAAAGATCAGGAGATATATATCCAAATCCTCAATGGGGCTTTGGTATGCTCAATATCTTTAAGTTGTTTGATAATATTACTTAATTTATATAAAAAATCCCTTAGGGGATTTTTTATTTTATGAATAAAATTTTATAATAAATAAAAAATAATAGTATGTAAAAACAATAATTAAATTTAACTGTTCATAAAAAATAAAGTTTGGAGGAATACATATGAAAACAAAAAAAATATTGGCTTCTTTGGCTTTTACATTAACAGCTCTAATTTTTGTATCATGCGGACAAAATAATGGAAATGATACAAGCGATAAAGGAAGTACAGAACAAAATCAAAACAAGACAGATAATGAAAATACTGATGCTACTACAACAGCTTCTATCGTTGATAATAATGAAGCTTTTGAAAAAGCAATCAGTAAAGATGGTACTTGGATAATAGTAACCCTAAACGACTTAACTTTTGACAAGGAGTTAGTGGTAGACGGAGATTTCAAAAATGGTAAAAAAGACGAATCTACCAGTGAAGAACTTTTCCAACGTAAAATAGCATTATATACCCAAGACGAAAATCGTAATATAACAAATAAATTTACTTTAACAGCACCAAAACTAACCTTTAATAGCATAAATGGAAGTATAGAACATGGAACCTTCAAGGGAGATTTATATATTTCAGGAAAGAATTTTAAACTTGTAAATCAAGTAATTGAAGGGAATATCTACTTCTTAAATCAAGAAGCAATGGACACTTTTAAAATTGAAGACAAAGATGGAGACACACCTTCAAAGGTAACTGGTGTCCAAGAATTAAAAACAGAATAAAATAAATCCAATGTAAAAAGCTTCTATTTCTCTTGTATTAATAGAAGCTTTTTTATATAAAATATTTTTTCTAATAATAATATTTTTAGCCAACTATATATATATATATTTATTAAAGCAGCTTTTCTAGCTCCAGCATTAATAATTCAATATCATCTTCATTTGGATGATTTTCTGCTTCAAGAAGTTTATCCTTAATAGCTTCATATTTTTCTGGCATTCCATTTTTAATTTTATCTTTTACAGCCTCAGACACTTTACCTTGACACATATATGAACCAATAAGGGTATTAGAGTCTGGAATTAACGCTTTTACAGAATTTAAAATTCCGTCAAAATATTCTTTAGTATTATTATATCCTGCAGTTCCAAATGTAAAGACTTTCTTATTAACAAGCTTACTTATAAAAGTTTTTATATCTTGTCCACATGTACCAATTGTCCAAAAACCTATAAAAATAATATCAGCTTCAAGAGCCTCATCTGATGGCTTTCCAAAATAGCATTCTCCTACTTTATTTTTTATTGCTTCTGCTAATTTTTTTGTATTTCCAGTTACACTACTATATACTACTGCGTATTTCATTTCTTAATCTCCTTATATAATATTTATTTCATTTGAATTTTACCACAATTATCTATTAACATCAATAATCTATTAATAATAATTATCAATAAATCCTGTGAATATTTAAATTTTAGTAACAAAAAAAGACTATCTCCTATCATTACAGATTAAAATGTACCCTATGGAATAGACTTTTTTTAAATTGTCTATTCCATAGGGTACATTTTAGATAGAAAATAGTCTTTAAATAATTAATTTTATTCTTCCCATCCTTCTGGAAATTCTGCATTGTGGTAAACATTTTGAACATCATCATCATCTTCAAGCAAATCTAACATTTTTTGGAACTTCTTAGCATCTTCTTCATTAAGAGGTGTATAAGTATCTGGAATCATTTTAACAGATGCTTCTAAAAATTCTAATCCTTCAGCCTCTAATGCTTCTCTAACTTTTCCAAAATCTTCTGGAGCTGTTGTTATAATAAATACTTCTTCTTCAGCTACAAAATCTTCTGCTCCAGCATCTAAAGCAAGCATCATTATTTCATCTTCATCTTTATCTTCTCTTTCAATAACTATTTCTCCCTTTTCTTGGAACATAAAGCTTACACAGCCTGTTGTTCCCATATTTCCACCACCTTTGGTGAAAGCACTTCTTACATTTCCAGCTGATCTATTTTTATTATCAGTTAAAGTTTCTACTATAACTGCTACTCCTGAAGGACCATAACCTTCATAAACAATTCTTTCATAATCTATTGCTGAAAGTTCTCCTGAAGCTTTTTTAATTGCCCTTTGTATATTATCATTAGGCATATTAGCCGCCTTTGCTTTTGCAATAACATCTCTTAATCTTGGATTATTGTCAGGCACAGGACCACCATTTTTAACTGCAATAGCTAATTCTCTTCCTAGCTTAGTAAAAATCTTTCCTCTTTGAGCATCAACTTTTCCTTTTCTATTTTGGATATTATGCCATTTTGAATGTCCTGCCATTTTTATTCCTCCCGATATACAAATTAAACTTAATATAAACATAAAAATTATAACATAATAAAATTATTATGACAAATATTATTAAATGGGTTAAATAATTTTAAAAAGTCTATTTTCTTCCTTAAAGTATATATCTTCCTCTGTTCTTCTAAAAATAATCTTTCCATTAGAAGCTTCAGCCATTTCCTTTTCTATTATATCAACCTTATCGATTTCTGATAAAATATGAACAACTACCTTATCAGTATATTCAGTATCTTCTATGTACCAATTATTCTTTCCGCATATATACTGAACCTTTCCTAACATATCATAATCCATATTTAGAAGCAATCTTACACCTTTCACTTTTTCAACAATACCAGCAGCTTTTATTGCAATGGAAGCACCTTTTGTATAGGCTCTTGTTAGTCCACCAGCCCCTAAAAGTATTCCTCCAAAATATCTTGTTACTACCACAGCACAATCAGTTATATTACTTTTTTTTATTACTTCCAAAATTGGTATTCCTGCAGTTCCTTGAGGTTCTCCATCATCGCTGTATCTTTGAATAGACATATTTTCTCCTAAAATATAAGCATAACAGTTATGGGTAGCCTGCTTATGCATATTTTTTATCTCTTGAATAAATTCTTTTGCTTCTTTTTCACTTTCACATCTTTTTGCATAGCCAATAAATTCAGATTTTTTTTCAAAAAATCTATCCTCACCAAAATTTTTTATAGTTATATAACTCATCAAAATTCTCCTCTTTATAGCTTATTTTCTATAATAAATATTTTCTTGTGCAACTAGATTTCCTTCTGAATCCCTAAATTCTTTTTGTGTTTTTTCTATTAAATTGTATAGGGCTAATTTCTTTAAAACATCCTCCATCCTTATATTAAAGTTTATAAAATTCCTATGATGCTTTATTTGATAAGAACTAAACTTTTCTTTATGTTTATCCAAAAAATCAATTATTTCTTTTCCGAAAATATCTAAATTTCCTACTATATATTTTTCCATTGTTTCAATTAATTCTATTATATAGTTCTCCTTATTTTCGGAATAAAGAAGACCTCTAACCTTTTCATCAAATTCATCATTTAATTTGCATACCATATTTATAGCATCTTTACTTACTCTATAATTATTTAAACTTAAATAAATATTTGAAAAGTTATTTAAAGCCCTAAATGAAACTTCATAGGCTGTGTAAATCCCTCCATTACTTAAATATTTCTTACATATTCCTATTTCTTTTAAAAAATTTCCTAAATACACCAAATACCATTTTTCCTTATTATCATCAGCTAAATATAATTTTTTCTGATAAAGATCTGTTATTTCAGAATCCTTTGAATAAACTAACTTAGATGACATAAGGGTATTTTCAATAACTCTTTTGTTTATATCTTTGAAATAATCTTTAATTAGTGAAGCTTTGCTTAATATTTTAATATGTACGGGAACTTTATCCACCTCAGAATATATATCCCTTATTTTATCAAAATCTTTTTTATATACTACTAATAAGTCTATATCTGAACCATCCCAAATATCTCCATTAACCATACTCCCATAAACAAAAATAGCCAATGTATTTTTATTTTCTTTAATAGTTTTAATTATTTTATTATAAGCATTTTGATATTGGATAATTATATTCTCCATTACTTCCCTCCATATTACATTATAAATAAATTATATAGAAAAACTGTAATAAAGTCTAATCTTCATTACAGTTCTCCTCAAAGATACAATCATTTGTGCATCTCCTTATATCTTCTTCAATGATGCTGCGGTAAAATGAACTAAATTCATTTTGGATATTATTTAATGAACTTACTATTTCATCTACTTTAGAAATTCCATTTTTTATCTTATCATCTAATATTGTTTCCTCTGAAACTTCATCAAGCTTCTCTTCACTGATAAATTCTTCAACGAAGGCTTCATTTTCAGCATTTGTATTAGTATAATTGATCCTTTTCTTTCTTCCTCTACCCAATACATCATCTCCGAAACATTATTAATAAAGTATATTACTAATTAATTCCTTTATTATAAATTCCTTCGTTTTATTATAAACTTCTTCATCTGTTTCTGCTAATATAAAAGTTCCATTTTCTCTATATTCTTCTTCTATTATTCTTGCATTTCTATAAAGAAAAGATGATACATTAGTCTTATCATAAGGTATTAAGTACTCACATTTTTTCATTTTATAAGGAAGATTTTCTTCAATTAAATCTAGTAGTTCTTCTAATCCTATTCCCTCTTTTGCACTTATTTCTATAGTCTTATATTCACTAAATTTCTCCTTTATTGCATCAATTTTGCCTCTATCTGAAATATCTATCTTATTTAAAACTAAAATAGTTTCTTTATCTTTTGCTCCAAGTTCCTCTAAAACTTCTAATACAGCATTTATTTGTTGTATAGAATTATCTGCAGAAGCATCTACCACATGACATAATAAATCTGAATAAATTACTTCTTCCAAAGTTGACTTAAAAGCTTCTACTAAATCATGCGGCAGCTTGCTTACAAAACCTACTGTATCTGTTATTGTTACAATTCCCTTATTCTTTAAAACTATTGACCTTGTTGTAGTATCTAAGGTTGCAAACAGCATGTTAGCCTCAAATACTTTTTCTTTTCCTTGAACATCTTTTTTAGCTGCTATATCACAAAGTTTATTTCTTAAGGTTGATTTTCCTGCATTGGTATAACCAACTAAGGAAACTCTAGGAATACTTTCCTTATTTCTCTTTTCTCTTTGAACTTCTCTTGTTTTTCTAATTTTCTTTAATTCTTCATTTAAATCATAGATATTTTCTTTAATATGCCTTTTATCCGTTTCTAACTTTTTCTCACCAGGACCCTTAGTACCAATTCCTCCACCAGTTCTTGATAGAATTGTACCAAGACCTTGTAATCTGCTTAATCTATATTTAAGTTGTGCTAATTCAACTTGAATTTTCGCTTCTTTACTTCTTGCTCTTCTAGCAAATATTTCAAGAATTAGAGTAGTTCTATCAATTACTTTAGCACCAATTGCTTCTTCGAGATTTCTAACCTGAGAACCAGATAATTCGTCATCAAAAATAATTAAGTTAGCATGTATATTTTGCCTAAGTGAGGCTATTTCTGAAACCTTTCCTTTGCCTATAAAATAAGCTGGATCTATTTTATTTCTAGATTGATAAACCATATCTAAAACTGGTATATCACATGCCTTTGTTAATTCCTTTAACTCATTTAGACTTTCAATAGTATCTGATCCAACTAAAATTGCCTTTTCTGTTTCGTCTTCAATAATTTCCTTAGTTTTTATTGCTTCTTCTATATAATCAATTTTATTAAATAAATTTACTGATAATAATTCATCTACAGAAATATTCAGGCTTTCTTCATAGTCTAATCTATTATTAGTTATAGTTATAACCCCATAAGAACAATCGATAACCTTTCCATTTTGCACCCCTATTGCTACAATAGCATCTAATTTAAGTTTTATTAAAGTTGATAAATCTAAAGCAGATAAATTTGAATATCCATTTGGATGGGTATGAATAACTCTAATTCCAGATAATCTTTTTTCTTTAATGTCTATCATAGAAATTTCAACTGAAGTAGAATCACCTATTGCTACAGAAAAAACCTTGCCTTTTCTATCAACAGCTACACTTATTTCTCTTTCTATTAATGATGATATTCTTGATATAATATCAATTATTTCCCTACTGCAAATTTCATCTTTTAAAACTTTACATTTATATATACCTTCAAGTTCATCTAAATAAACTTTTTTAATTCCTTCAATATTGCCATATATCATATATAACACCTCACTTGTATACTATTGACAACTGTCATATAATTTTATACTATAATTACATTGTTGTAAATATGCTAGAAGCCTTATGAAACATAGATTTTAGGAGGAAAAACAAATGGATGATAGAAAAAGAAATATCCTTTTTACTGAGGAACAAATCAAGGAAAGAGTAGCAGAGCTTGGTAAAATAATCACAGAAGATTATAAGGATAAAAACCTTTATGTACTACCACTTTTAAGAGGAAGCTTTGTATTTGGTGCTGATTTATTTAAAGCAATTGATTGCAAAGCTCAAGTTGGTTTTATGACAACTTCCAGCTATGGTAATTCAGAAGTTAGCAGCGGTGTTGTTAAAGTTGTTAACGATATTCCTGATAATATCGAAGGACTTGATGTTCTAATAGTGGATGATATAATTGATACAGGATACACAATGCAATTTGTAATAGATTATGTAAAGAAAAAAGGAGCTAAATCAGTAAAGACTTGTGTACTATTAGATAAACCTTCTAGAAGAAAAGTTGATTTAAAACCTGACTACTGCTGTTTTGAAATTAAAGATTTATTTGTTGTAGGATACGGATTAGATTACGAAAATTATTATAGAAATGTACCATATGTATTTAATTGGGAGTCCAATTAAATAAAATTCAAAGTGTATTATTCAAAATTTAGATAGATTTTCAGTGAGCTGAAAATCAAAAACTGCAGACAATTTTTTATATCTGCAGTTTTTTGTTTTTTATAATTATGATTTTATAATTTGAATTATAAATAAAATTTATTATTTACTAAATTCTATAGCTGTATTTGGAGTTTTTCCAACAACTATTGTTTCTGATATAGGAATTTGACAACTTATTTCAACATCCTTACTGTTTAAAGGTATAACAACTCTCATTTTCATACTTACACTTAAATATATTTTATGTCTTGTTTGATTGATACCTGCACTTTCAAAGATAGATTCATATTTACTAGTTATATTACCTATTTGTTCTAAATCTATCTTTACTTTTGGTCCTAATTTATGAAGGGCCAAATTTTTTGTCATATATCCTAAAGGCACTTCTATTCCTAAATCTTCAAGTTCTAATATTTCATTATTTATGTTTAACATTAATTTTGAAGATAAATAATTTAATTTAACAGTATCTGCCCTTAATAAAGTAATATTTCCTTCTTTATCTTTTTCAATTGACATAATATCAGAATAATCAAATTCTTTTGAATATAATTCTAATGCCTTTTCATATACTATATTAGTTGCTTCATTTTTTAACTTATCTTCAGCTATTTTAATTACAGCCGGAGAAATATTATTATGATAAAAGTAAATTATGGAATTAATTATTAAGCATAAGGAAATAATAATTATTATGAACTTAAAGTTTTTAATTTTAAATGGAATTCTGGGAGATTTTCTATAATACTTCATAAACACCTTCAGAGTTATTATTTTATTCTTTATATAATTATGCTATAATATGCTATATTATTTATTTTTCACCAATAAATAAATTAAATTAATAAGGGAGGAAAAAATGGCTAATAAAGAAACTTCTAATAAAGAAAAAAGCCAAGCTAAAGATATAAAAAACAATAAAAAGAATAAATCGTCTAAATCTAAATATAAAAAAATATTAAAAAATACTTTTTTAGGGATACTAATCTTTGCACTATTATGCGTAGTAGTTCTTTCAGGATATATATTTGCTATCATTAAAAGCACACCTGAATTAGATGTTAATGCTGTATTAAGCCTAAGCGAACCATCAGCATTATATGACGATGAAGGAAATTTTATAGATAAAATACCTACTGAACAAATTAGAGAAATCATAAACATTGATGAAATGCCTCAACATTTAAAAGATGCTTATGTTTCAATTGAGGATGAACGTTTTTATCAACATAATGGCGTAGATTTTAAAAGAACCATAGTATCTGCCATAAGATCTGCCCTTACTGTAGTAACAGGTGAAGGATATATTCAAGGCGGGTCAACAATGACACAACAATTAATAAAAAATACCTTATTAACTAACGAAGTTAAAATTGAAAGAAAAGTACGTGAAATTTATCTAGCATTAAGCCTTGAAAATAAACTTTCAAAAGAAGATATTTTAAAAGCTTATCTCAACACAATTCCTCTAGGAGGAAAAATTTATGGAGTTGAAGCTGCAGCAGAATATTATTTCGATAAGAGTGCCATAGATTTAACTTTACCTGAAGCTGCTTTTTTAGCAGGATTAACTCAAGCTCCTAGCGCTTATAGTCCATTCGATCCAGAAAACATTAAAGACCCAACTATTTATTTAGATAGAACAAAAACTGTTCTAATGAAGATGAGAGATTTAGGCTATATAACTGCTGAGGAATATAATGAAGCTTATGATTTTGTAGATAAAAATTCCTTTGCCTTTTCTCAAAAACCAGTAAACTATAAAATAAACTACGAATGGTTTGTATACCCTGCTTTAAACCAAGTGAAAAAGGATTTAATGGAAAAATATAAATATACTGAAGATCAAGTTGATAATCTTTTCTCAAACGGCGGACTTAGAATTTATACCACTATGAACAGAAAAATGCAAGATAGCACTCAAGAAATCCTAGATAATAGAGACAACTTCAATTATATAGATCCTTATGCTAATCCTGAGGTCTATGATGATAATGGAATTCCAAAACTTCAAGCCTCAGCAACCATTGTAGATTATAGAACTGGACAAGTAAAAGCATTAGTAGGAGGAAGAGGCGATCAGCCTGCCAGATCTACAAATAGAGCCTATGATATTCTTAGATCTATTGGTTCTGTTACAAAACCATTAACTGTTTACGGGCCAGCTATTGATACTAAAACTATTACTGCTGCGACCCCATTAGATGATGCAGGGCTACCTTCATCAATACAAAGCAAATATCCAGGCTGGAATCCAAATAACTGGAATTTCAAGTCTGACGGTATAATAACAGCAAGAGAATCAATTGCCTTATCAAAAAACATAACTACTATTATTGTTGAAGACAAATTAGGTGTTGAAACTGGTATATCCTATGGCGAAAAACTTGGCCTTGTTTATTCGGAACCATCCAGAACTTTATCAGTTGCTGCTTTAGGTGAGTTTACATCAGATCCTGCAGATCCTGATGGTGGTAATACTTTTATTTTAGCTTCTGCCTTTGGTACTTTTGGTAACAATGGCTTATATACTGAACCTATATTATATACCAAAGTTGAAGATGCTACCGGAAAAGTAATTTTAAATAAAGAACCTAAAATAACTCAAGTATTTACTCCTCAAACTGCTTACATTATGAGAGACCTTCTAAAGGGACCATTGACCTTTGATGCTGGATCTGCAAAATTAGCTAATATGCCAGTTATAGGTAAAACAGGTACTACTAATTTTAGTACTGATTTCTTATTTGCAGGCCTTACGCCTTATTATTCTGCATCTGTTTGGATAGGCTATGATAATCACGAAGTAGTCGGTGGCAGCAGCTATAGTTCTTCAGCAGCTAATCTTTGGGGTAAAATAATGGCTCCTATCCACGAAGGTCTAGAATATAAAGAATTTGCAGGAAATCCAGGAGGAGTAACAAGCCTTTCAGTTTGTCTAGATTCTGGTAAAAGGGCAACTGATCTTTGTGCCCGTGATCCAAGAGGCTCAAGAGTTCGTACCGAATTATTTATATCAGGAACAGAACCTAGTGAAAACTGCGATGCCCATGTTGAAGTAGAAGTTAATAAAAATAATAATAAGCTTGCAACAAATAAAACACCAAAAAATTTAATCGAAAAAAGAGTATTTATTAAAAAGGAATTTTCATCAAGATTAGCTGATGATGATAAATATGTTGTTCCAACTGAAAAAGATGATACAAAATCAGTAATTGATGATATAATAGATCAAATAAAAGGTGAATTCAAACTATCAGATTTAGGAATCTCAATAGGCAGCAATGTAGATGATGCAATTACAAAGCTTAATGAAAAGGGAGTTGAGGTAAAAATATCAAATCCTGATGCTAAATCAAGAATAATAAAGGCTTTATCTAGCCCTACTGCTAAAAAAGGAGATACTATAATTATTGAATTAGAAGATGAGACAGAGGATTTGCCTCCAAACTCAGGTGAAGATCCTAATAACAATAATTCAGAAAACAGTTAATATAATTAAAGGCTGCTATATTAATAATATAACAGCCTTTTTTCTATAAATTCTATGGTTCTAAGTTTA
The DNA here is from genome assembly GCF_018918055.1 of Caproiciproducens sp. MSJ-32. Lineage (GTDB taxonomy): Bacteria > Bacillota > Clostridia > Clostridiales > Clostridiaceae > Clostridium. The sequence goes on along the minus strand of NZ_JAHLPS010000019.1, from coordinate 14,271 downwards.
AATTAATTATCTCACCAGTATCCGCTCTCACAAACACTGAATAAGATTTTTCTAAAAACGCTTCATTATCATTGCTAGTATTTTTATTTATATCACTTTTATTAGCAGACATATTAAATACATAAGATAAAACTAATTCGTTATTGTCGTTTTCAATATAAGATAAGAATACATCATTTACTTTTTGAACATCTATGTCTAATTTTCTAAAATAATTTTTAGCTATATTTACCGCTTCTTCTTTCTTTATATCAATTTCATTTATAATTTTCTTATCAACTGTCAAATAATTTGAATATCCTTCAAGTTTTCCTGATACTTTATCAATCATTGCAATTATTTCCTGATTAAATATTGGATACCCATCCTTACACTTGAAAAAAACTACTGTATAGCAGGGAGCCTTTTCCTCTGTATTTCTTATTTCTTTAAAAAGAAAATCATTCTTTGTTATTTCGCTAATATAATTAATAGCAAGATTTTTTGCTTCATCCTCTGAAATTAACACTTTACTCCTAAGTACTCCTAAATTTTTATTTGAAAATCCTAACACTTCATAATTTTCATCAATATCTACTCCAAAGTTTCCTACAATTACTGAATATTTAATTTGAGAGTTTTTGCTTGCTAATTTATTTAAAGATATATCTTCAAAAGTTTCTCTTGAACTTTTATAATTATTAATTATTTCTTTATCTAATAATTCTTCTATAAAATCTTCTGCAATAGTTACTTCTTTACTTTCTTTATTTAATATATTTCCGATTAAAATTCCTATAACTATCAACAATAATAGAATAACAATAATAGAAATTATCGTTCCCCTTTTATATTTCATTATATCCTCCTCAGCTTAAATAAATTATTATACACTATAAAATGAAAATAATATATACATATATATTACAACATTTTTACAATATTATAAAGTTTCAAATTACAATTTGTATTTTTATATAAAGAATCAATATGTAAAGGGGCTTTTTAAGCCCCAAAAATAATAATACTTTATACTGCATATCCCCACTTTTCATTTTTTATTCTATCTGTAATTGGCATATATCTACGAACACCATTAATTGCACTTACCCAGCTTATCCAAACATATTTATCAGTTATTACTACATAATCATAATATACCTGTTCACCTTTAAAATATTGTCCTTGTATAGGATTATCACTAGCAACATAAGGTTTATTTCTAAAATATATTGCATCTACAGTACAAGTAAATAATCCCTTTTCAGGATATTGTTTTAATATCTTCTCTTTAGAATTATTATTTTCATTTTTAGGATTATCAGCTTTGGTAATTGGATAAATTTTTACACCATTTTTATCAAATACTGAATAACCACTTCTACTATCACATTCTTTAATTGCATTTTCTAATATTCTATAAGCACCTACTTGTGATTTAACATCTCCCCAACTTTTTCTAACTCTATACAAGTTATCGGATTCTTCTACTTTAGGTGGCTTCACACTATAATCTTCTCCAGTTAAACCTTCACAAATAGCAATAGCAACTTTTTCGGTATCTAATTTAGCAAAATCACTCTTAGAATCACAAAAACAAATCTCCACTAATATTGCCAAAGCTTTGGTATGATATATTACATAAAAATTTTCATGTTTTACTCCTCTATTAACAAACCCACAACTAGCTGCAACTTTATCATTAACTCTTTTGGCTATAGCATAATTTTTTTTATAACTTTCCTGATCTATAAAAGCACTAGGATTTGCTAAATAGGTTTCTGTTCCTTCTCCTCCTCCTGCATTAAAATGAATGGAACAAAATATATCTACATTATTATCATTTGCTATTTTTACTCTCCTAGCTAGAGAATCATACATACTGCTTACTCCACCATCAATTGTACAATTAATAACAGTATGTCCTTTTTCCTTTAATTTCTGAATAACCTTTTTACCAACTATTCTATTATAATCACTTTCAACAAAAACTCCCCTTGCAGAAGTGTCATATCCAGATAAACAATGTCCCATATCTATACCAATTTTCATTATATATTCCTCCTTTGTATACTATTATGTATACATAATATTCATCAACTATGATAAAAGTTATTGCTTAAAAATAAATACTAACACCTCTTTTAAAAAATTCATAAAAAATAACTCCTAGCACTCTAGGAGTTATTACTATAAACTAATTCCAATTATTCATTAATTCGTCCCACATCATCTTCCCACATTTAGCTAAAGTTACTGTACCATAAACGCTATTAGGAATTCCCATTGATAAAACTGTAAAGGAGAAGGTTCCTTTTGATAAAATTACTAGCTCTGTATCATTTTCAACGCCTTTTTTATCTCCAGTCTTACTTGAAATTTCATATTTTAAATCATCAGGAATATAAAGAGCCAGCTTATTTTTTATTTGCTGTCTATTTAAAATATCTATTAACATCTGACTATTTTCTTTAGATAAATAAGTACTATTATATAAATGTCTCCATATTTTAGCAAGATCTAAGGCAGATGTAATATTCTCAGAATTATTATCTTCATTATTCATATCACCAGTTTTTCTCTTTAAAACTGTATTTTCTAAACCCATTTCCTTTATATTTTTATTTATTTCATCCATACCAATAATGTCTATTATCTTATTTGCAGCAGTATTATCACTTTGAATTAACATTGCAACTAATAATTCAAAAATAGTATATTCCCTCTCATTAAATTCATGAATAATACCAGTTCCATAAACCTTATCTTTTCTTTCTATCTTAACTTTATCTAAAAAGTCAACTTTCTTATCTTCTACAGCTTTTATTAAGGAAACTGCAATTGGCAGTTTAATACATCCAGCGGCAACCATCTTAACGTTTTCATTATATCCATAAACAAACCCGCTTCTTAAATCCTCAAAGAAAAATCCATACGTCCCAATTCTTGATTCTAAATATTTCTTTATCTCTTTCATAATACCCTCCAGCTTTTTTTACCATAATATAGTCTAAAAAAATTATATCATATTTTCAGAAAATTTTGAAGCATTCAATAATTTTTCTTGTTATTTTATTATCATAAAAATAGTGATAGAGAAATCTCTATCACTACATTATACTCTAATCCGCAAATGAAATTCCTATCTTTCTAGCAACCTTAACTAAATCTCCATTTGGATCAACAAGCTTAGATTTTTGTCCTATTACATTTTCTAATGTATCACTTGACATTTCTCCACCTTTTAAACATACCATATGTCCGAATTTTTCTTCGTTTATTAATTCAACTGCTGCAACCCCATATCTTGTTGAAAGTATTCTATCATAGGTTGAAGTATTTCCACCTCTTTGAATATGACCTAAAACAGTACATCTAATTTCCTTATCTGGCATTAAATTTTCTAAATCATCTGCTAATTTATTACCAATTCCCCCAAGTCTAATTGGATCAGGACTCTCCTTAACTATTTTTGCAACTACAACTTCTCCATCTTTAGGTCTTGCCCCTTCAGCTACAACTATAATACTAAATTTTCTTCCAGCCTTTTCTCTTTCCCTAACCTTTTCAACAATCTTATTTATATCATAAGGTATTTCAGGAAGTAATATTACATCTGCTGAACCTGCTATTCCTGATTCTAAAGCAATCCATCCTGCCCCTCTACCCATAACTTCACAAATCATTATTCTATGATGAGATTCTGCTGTGGTATGAAGTCTATCTAATGCTTCAGTTGCCACATCTATAGCAGTATTAAATCCAAAGGTTACATCTGTTGATGCTAGGTCGTTATCAATAGTCTTTGGCACACCTATAACCTTTACACCCTTTCTTGCAAAGTCTCTTGCTGAGGTTAAAGTACCATCTCCTCCTATTACGACTAATACATCTACTCCTTCTTTTTTTAGATTTTCAACTGCAACATCTGAAACATCTTTTTTAACCATTTTTCCGTTTTCTTCTACTAAATAATCAAAAAGGTTGTCCTTATTAGAGCTATATAATATAGTTCCTCCTCTATGAAGTATTCCTGCAACGCTGTCAAGAGTTAAAGGGACAAAATCATTATTGTATAACCCTCTGTAACCAAATTTGTATCCTATTACTTCCCAGCCATGATTTAGAATAGCTGCTCTTGTTACGGCTCTAATAACTGCGTTTAATCCCGGACAATCTCCTCCGCCTGTTAGTAATGCTATTTTTTTAATTTTTTCTCCCATTTAAATTCCCCCTACTCACTTTTATGATTTCAGAATATACTATACATTCCAAATTTTCTGTCAATTATTTTAAAAAAATTAGTAAATTCACTTAAGTTAATAATACCATAAAATATTTTTTATTTAAAGATTATTTCTACTAGAATTTTAAATAATAATTATTAACTCTCCCTATAAATATACCACCATCTTTTCTCTTACAACAGATATTTTTATTTATAATTTAATTCTATTTTACTAATAGTATTTTCTCCATCTAAAGAAAGTTCAATTGTATTTAATCCTTTCTCCAAAGTTATATTGCTATATTCTCTAATTTTTTTAAATTCATCATTATTAAATTTAATATAATAATTTTTTATCATTTTACTATTTTGAAAACTTCCTAAGATATATTCATTATCTTCTATCTTCTCATTAGCACTTTCTTTTTTCATTAATACCAAGTATGCTTTTTCATCCTTATCTACCGTCTTGTCTAATGGATTTTTATTAATTAAATCTTTATTTTGTGTATAAATTGTAGGTCTTATATCCTTTCCTTTAAATTGCATAACTATATCCTTTTTATCTTTTACATAAGTTATATAAGTATTGCTTTGCTTCATATCAGTAGTATTATCTATTGCAATTGTATAAGTATAAAGTGCATCCTTTATATTAATATTTTTTCCTCTCCAACTAAACTTTTTAACATCAGTAGTTCCATTATAATTTAAAGCATCAATATTTCCTTCTAATAGTTCTATTGCACTACAAGGAAAACCTTGATTATCAAAATAGCCATCATGAATAAAATCTATCATTATCCATTTACTATATTTTTCACTCCAGAATTCAACAACAAAATAAGATTTCTGCTTCATTTTTGCAGCATTTGTTCTTCTAAATTCGCCTACCCTTGCTTTTAAACCTGCACTTTGTAAAAAATCTCTATAAATAATTGCCACATCTCTAGCAGAAGCAGTTGTATATCCTGTTTTTTCCCTTAATATATCAAAACCATTTATCCCCTTTGAATCTTCAGCAACATCATAAGCAATTATAGTTTTAAGTAATCTCGAAACTTCTATAGCTCTCTCTAACTTATCATCAATTTTTTTAGTATCTTCGCTAATAGAATATAAATTACTTAAGGCTTTAATCTTTTCATTATCTTCTTCAGAATAATAAAATCTTATATTATTTTCATTATAAATGTTATCCCAATTCTCAACAGTTATTTTTCCAATAGTTCTTGTTTTATTTATTAATATAACACCAATTGCTAATATAACTAATACTATTGCTAGTTTTAATATCTTATTTATTTTATTCACCAATATACCCTCCATACTTCTAACAATTTTCATAAATTTATTTTCTTATTATAATAATAGCAATTTATTGCTTATTTTTCCATAAAAAAAGTGCTTAATAAAGCACTTTTAATAAAATAAGTTTATGTCAACAAATGTATCACTACTTAATGTTTCTGGATTATCCTTATAAAGTTGTTCTATTCTTGTATAATTTTCTGTTAATAATTTTTTAGTATTTTCATTTAAATTTATTGGCATTTCATCATAAGCTGCCTTTATATTTTCATAAGCTCTGCTTATATTTTTTTCTACATTGATATAATACCAAGCAGCATTATTTAGGGCCAATATGTCTTTCTCATTCATTTCATAGGCTTTACGAATATATTTTATACCTTCTTCATAAATTTCATACTTAAGATATAATGCCCCTAAAACTCTATAATAGCTACTATTATTTTTATCAAGTTTGATAGCTTTTTCTATATTACTTATTGCCTCTCCCCATTGTTCTTCTGAAATATATAAATGAGCTAATTTATCATATAAGCTGCTATCATCTTTTCTTAAATTTATAGCAGTTTCATACATTTTTTTCGCTTTATCATTATTCACTTCTATGTTTTTATAATATTCTGCCAGCCTTAAAATTGTTTTATAACTATAAGGAGCTTTTTCCATTGCAGTTCTTAAATATGGTTCAATAAATTTTATCTCTCCATCTGAATAAGAGATATCTGCTAACAGTAAATAGGAATTATTGTAATTAGGATTATTTAAAATACTCTTTTTAACCAATAATGAAGCTTTGTCATATTCCTTACTATTATATGATAATAAAGCGCCTATGAAATATTCATAGAAAGTATCTTCTTTTTCATTTTTTACTTCTTTATAGGCATCTTCTAAGCAATCCATTGCTTTCTTTTGATTATTATTTTTACTATAATAATCAAATTTAATTAAATTAATTATAGTTCCTTCTATTTTATCCTTTTCTAATTCCTCTATTAAAGTTTCAGCTTTTTCTAAATTTTCTATATCATTAGCGTAGACTTTTGCAAGCATCATTTTATAGGAATTTTTACCTTGATTTTCTTTTAATAATTTTTCTAGATTTTCTATTAATTTATTTTTATTAAATAAATACATTTCCTCAATAGTATCATATATTTTTAATTCATTTTTATCTATTTCCCAGGCTTTATCTAATAATTCAAGCGCCTTGTCCCAATTATTTATTAAACTGTACATATTAGCTGCCTCAGATAATTTATAAGCTGAATTTTCAGTTAAATCATATTTTCCTATAATTTCTTCAGCTTTAAATTCATGATTTTTAGAGATATAGGCAATAAATAAATTCTTTAATATATTATTATCTGCACCACTTTCAGAAATATATTCTTCCCCAAAAGTAATTGTTTCTTCATACTTATTGTTCATATTGAAAATAAATAAAATCTTATTTATTAATTCTTTATCTTTATCTGAATAATTTTCAATTCCCTCTTCATTAATTATTCTATCTCTTACTATAATGCTCTCTTTTAAAATAGATTCAGATTTTTCTACTTCAGACTTCAGCGAATATATATTAGCCATATTAACTGACCATATTGGCCAAGGATCATTTAACTGCATTTCATTATATTCTTTTATTGCTTTATCATAATCATATTGGTAATATAATTTTTCTGCCGTATTGTCAAAAATATTTATATTTTCCACTTTCATATTTGCCTTAATTATTAATATAAACATCAATGTAATAAAACAAGTACTACTGATTATTACAATAGGCTCAGTATAAGGATTTTTCTTATTGGCTCTATCATATAGATCTTTTATTTTTCTTAAAAATCTATAAAAAGGTCCCATTAATTTTTTCAGCTCACTATGAAACGTTTTCATTTTTTTATAATCTATTTTTATTTTAGAGAAAAACTCCTGCATATTTTCATAGTACCTCCATTACTTTTTTTACTCTAAATTTTATTGTAACAGATTGTTACGCCATTTACAATTATTTTATATATTTAAAATTATGTTATATATTAATTAAATAATTAAAGGAGCCAAAATTTAAGCTCCCTAATTCATACTTTTCTTAAAAATCGCTTCTGCCTTTGATACAGCTAAATACATTAAATAAGCAATTAGCGATAATATAATTATACTCATCATAACCATATCAAGTTGAGATATTTGTCCACCATATATAATTAAAAATCCTAAACCTTCTCTTGCTACTAAAAATTCTCCCATTATTACCCCAACCCAAGACAAACCAACATTTATTTTTAAAGCAGATACTAGCACTTGAAGGTTATCAGGAAAAACTAAATATCTTAAAGTTTGAAATTTATTTGCTCCAAATGTTTCCATTAACTTTAATTTACCTTTGTCCACACCATTAAAACCTGTTAAAACTGTAATTATGGTTGTAACTACTGAAATTAAAAGGGTGATTGTAATTATTGCTCCCATGCCATTTCCAACCCAAAATATTATTATTGGAGCTAAAGCGACCTTTGGCAATGCATTTAAAACAACTAAATAGGGATCTAATACTTTCGCAGTAAAAGGGGAATACCATAATATAACTGCAATAAGAGTCCCAAGTACCGTTCCTAAAGTAAAGCCTATTATTGTTTCATAACATGTTACAAAAATATGCTTAAATAATGTTCCATTTTCTATAAATTCTAAAAGAGATTTAATCATTCTGCTTGGACTTGATGTTAGGAATGGATCTATTATCTTAAAATCTGTCAATAGTTCCCAAAGAATAATAAATAAAATCAAAATCGCAATTCTAAAAATTGTGACTTTTAATTTTTCTTTTTTTATTTTTTTTATATATTCTTCATGTTCCTTACTCATTTACTTTATCTAACTCCTTCCATAATAAATTAAAGTATTCCTTAAATTCTGGCTCACTTCTTCTTTCAAAAGGAGTAGCTTCTTTATTTTTAAAGTTTATTTTAACATCTAATTTTATTTCAGCAGGCCTTTTGCTTAACATAATTATTCTATCAGATATTGATACTGCTTCAGATATATCATGAGTTACCATTATAGCTGTCTTACATTCATTTTTTATTATTCCTTTTACATCATCACATACCCAAAGTCTAGTTTGATAATCTAAAGCAGAAAAAGGTTCATCTAATAATAATATTTCAGGATTCAAGGCTAGGGTTCTAATTAAGGCTACTCTCTGCCTCATTCCTCCAGATAACTCAGAAGGTTTATGATTTTTAAATTTTTCCAAATCGTAATTTATTAATAACTTTTCAACTCTATCTATATTTTCTTTATTTAATTTCTTTTTTATTTTTAAACCTAAGGTTACATTTTTCCAAACAGAAATCCATTCAAACAAATTATCTTTTTGAAACATATAACCTATTTTATCCAATCTATTTTTTACATTTTTATCATTATATACAACTTCTCCATAGGTAGGTTCTAATAAGCCGCTGATAATATTTAATAAGGTTGATTTACCACAACCAGATGGTCCTATAATACTAATAAACTCTCCCTTATCTACTGAAAAACTAACATCTTTTATTGCTAAAGTTTCATTTTCTAAAGAATTATATATTAAACCTACCTTTGAAACTGTAATTAAAGCCAATAGAAATACCTCCTTTCCTATTAAATATTTTTCTAGCTTCAGTAACTAATACTGAAGCTAGAAAAAATTATTTCACTTACTCCATAGCTTTTTCTGCAAATTCATTATTTATTATTTTCTCATATGGTGGTCTTTCTTTTATTAAGTTAGAATCATATTCTTGAATAATATCCATAAGTCTGTTTAAATCTTCTTCTTCAATTATTGGCGTTTTAGCTATTGCCTCTATTTCCTTATAATTATTAACAACAGATATGATAATATCTCTATCAGTTCCTGGGAAAAATGAAATTATTGCATCTGCAATTTCTTCAGCTGAATGCCTTTCATACCATAATTGACCTTTATAAATTGCATTAGTAAATCTTTGTACTATTTCAGGATTTTCTTCCATATATGACTTTGTAGTATAAAAAGCAGTATAAGGAATATCTCCTGCAGCTTTTCCAATTGATGCTAAAATTTTTCCACTTCCTTCTTTTTCAAGCATTGATGCTGTTGGTTCAAATAAATTAACATATTCTCCTGTTCCTGCTTTAAAAGCTCCTGAAGTAGCTGTGAAATCTATATTGGTAACTAAAGATACATCTGTTCTAGGATCCAATCCATGATTTCTTAGAACATATTCAAAAACCATTTGAGGCATTCCCCCTGGTCTTGCACCGATTATCTCAGCTCCTTTTAAATCTTCCCATTTAAAATCTGGATTTTCTTTTCTTCCAACAATAAAGGATCCATCAGTTTGAGTTAATTTAGCAAATACTACCGGATAATCTTCTCTTCCTTGATTGTAAATATATATTACCTGCTCTGGTCCTGAAAAACCTATATCAGCATTTCCACTTAATAGTTGCTGCATTGTTTTATCTGCTCCTTGGCCGGTAGTTAGCTCTATTTCAATACCTTCTTCTAAAAAGAAACCTTCATTAATAGCAATATACATCGGAGCATAAAAAACTGATCTAACAACTTCATTTAATCTAATTTTTACCGCTTCATTTCCATTATTTATCTTTTTATCTACACAAGCTGAAAAAATTCCTATAGAAAATATAGTTAATACAAATGCTGCAAATCTTTTAATTATTTTATCTTTCATTCTAACCTCCTTGGTAAAATAACTTTTAATTAAATACTTTATTATTTATAATATGAATTTATTTCGATTATTGTTATAATTTAGAATTTTATATAAAAAAATATCAAATTGTTGAATAAAAGTTCATTTATTATAAAATAATAATAAAAGGGCTGCATGTGCAGCCCCTAATTAATAAATTCCATTTCCCACTTAAAATATCCTGTTTTTTGATCTTTAATATATCTTAAATAAGCAGAATAAGTTGTTCCCTTTTTACTTTTTATATTTCTAAAACCAACTTTCCCATTCTTTAATAACAATTTAACCATTTCCTTAGTAACTTTTTTACCTAAAGAACTTATAAATTTATCATCTTTCCATATGGCATATTTACATCCATTTTTCCAATTAATACATCCATAGGCCTTTGTACTTTCTATAACAGGGTTGCCACATATTGGACACTTCCCTAGCTCTTCTAGCCCCTCTTCTAATTCTATCTTAAACTTATTTAATATCAATGTATCAGTTTTTATCTTATTTACCGCTTCTTTAGTGAAATCAATAATAAAATTTAAAAAATCTTCTTTTCTAAACCTTCCTTTTTCTATATCTGATAAAGTTTTTTCTAACTTACCAGTATATTCTAAATCTAGAAGCTCTTTAACAGGAAAAATTTCTACAATAGTTCTTCCTAATTCTGTAACTATTAAACTTTTTCCTTTTGCTTCTATATATCCAACATCTTTTAACTTTTTTATAATTTCAGCCCTTGTGGCAGGTGTACCTATACTAAAGCCACTTAATATAGCCTTCATCATTTCATCAGAATTTCTTTCTTCTTCCATTTCATCCTTATAACTCTTTCCACATGTTTCCATTAATCTTAAAAGAGTTTTTTCTGTATGATGCTTAGGTGGTTTTTTAGTTACCTTATTAACTTTATTTTCTATAAGATACAAAAGATCTCCCTTTTCTAAAGCAGGAAGGATAGTGTCCTTTGTTTCAGTTTTTTCAACAACTCTAAAACCTTTTACCATCTCTACTTTGCCTTTTGCAATAAACTCTCCTATTATATTTTCATCATTAACCTTAATAATAATTTTAGTTTCTTCAAACTCTGCCAAAGGCATAAACTGCATTATAAATCTATTCTTAATTGCTGTATATACCTTTTCTTCATCTGCTGTAAGTTTATTTGGAATTATATATGTTGGAATTATTGCACTGTGACTTTCAACTTTTGAATTGTCAAAAACTCTTTTATTTTTTGTAAATTTAATTTCTTTTTCGTAAGGAAGCCCTTTTTTTAAAGTATTCAATACTTTTTTAGCCCTTGTTTCTAAACTTTCTTCAAGAACAACACTAGCTGTTCTTGGATAAGTAATAAACTTCTTTTCATAAAGACTTTGAGCGATTTTGAGAACTTTATCAGACGTCCATCCCTTATACTTACTTGTAATATATCCCTGTAAGTTAGATAAATTAAATAATGGTTGAGGATACTCTTTCTTTTTTTCTACTTCCTTATCAACAACTATACCACTTTTGTTTACTAATAGCTTACTTATTTTATCAAGGTAACTTTTATCTTCAAATTTTTCACTATTTTTTTCATAGTAAATACTATCAAATTCAATATTAGCTGCAGATTTAAATTTTGCTGTTAATTTATAATAAGAACTTGCTTTAAAATTTTCAATTTCTTTATCTCTATCATATATAATTTTTAAAGTTGGCAGTAAAACTCTTCCAATATTTAATGTTTTTCTTTCCTTTGTGGCAGCAGCATATCTTAAGGTAGTTACAGAAGTTAAATTAATTCCTATAATCCAATCAGCTAACTGCCTACTCATCCCAGCATCTTGTAAAGGCTTCATTTCTATATTTAGCTTTAATTTCTCCATTCCCTTCTTTACTTCTTCTTCAGTCCATTCATTAAGCAATAATCTATATATTGGCTTTTTAACATTCAAATATATAAATAACTCATCAGCGATTATCTGTCCTTCCCTATCATAATCTGTTGCTGATATTATTCCGTCTACATCGTCCCTATTTATTAAGCTTTTAATAACATTTATCTGCTTTTCAGCTCCCTTATCAATTGAATTTCTGTCATATCCATTACTCTTTATTTTATACTTAAATTCACCAGGTATAAATGGGAACTTTTCCATTTTCCAACTGATCATGCTTTCATCATAATCTTTAGCATCAAAAAGCTGAAGCAAATGCCCGAAAGCCCAAGTTACTACATATTCCTCCCCTTCAAAGTATCCATCTTTTCTTTTTTTAATGTTATAAGCATCTGCTATATTTTTTGCTACAGAGGGTTTTTCAGCAATTATAAGCTTTTTCATTTTCATCTCCTACTTCTTTTAATATTAAATATATTCTATGAATAAAATAGCTTTGAAATCTTTCAATACTTTTATAACTTACTTAAAAAAACTTATATAAATTTAGAATTTGTATATAAAAAGAAAATATATAAACTGCAACCTATAACTTTCTTATAAAGTCATTAAAAACAAATTAATTATTTAAAAGTTAAATTCAATTTAGTAACATAATAATATTTATTAAAATATCACTTCTTTACATCTCATTAAAGTACCAAATAAAATAATTTATTACAGCAGAATATATTAGCCACAGTATATAAGGTAATATTAAAAAAGCTGATATTTTATCAATTCTAAAAAATTTAAAAGCTGTGATTATAGCTAAAATTGTTATTACAATTAAGAAAATAAATGAAAGACCGTAAAGTCTAAAACTTATAAATATAAATGTCCAGACAAAATTAAAAATCAATTGAATTAAATAAAAGAAGTAACCATCACTATTTAATTTTTTTATTTCGTTCTTTGTATAAAATCTATAAGCTGCAATTCCTAGTGTTATGTATAAGCATGTCCAAATTATTAAAACCATTAATATTGACGGAATAAAAAATGGTTTCTTTAAACTTTCATAAATTATAATAGAATTCTTATTAATGTATATTGTTGCTATACAGCCTAATAAAGGTATTAATAGATTTACTATTAAATTAATAAAATATATTTTATTATCTACTTTTAAAATCCCTAATAATTTTTTATCATTTTTCTTATTTTTTTTATCAGACTTTTTATTTTTTTTCCACATAAAATTACTCCTAAATGCAATATACTTCTTAAATATTGTATGCATCTATAATAATTTTTATGTTTTAAAAATAAATATCTGAAAATTCTATATCTACTTTTTCTTTTAAATCATTTATTTCAAAATTCTTATTTAATAATGAAGCATTATCTTTTATTTTTGAGTCATAAGGCAAAATAATTCTAAAAGTATTTCCTTCCTTTTCTCCAGTTTCTATATAAATTTTTCCTTTATGAAGTTCAACCAACCCCCTTGTTAAAAATAATCCTAATCCACTGCCTTCAGAGGGTCTGCTAAAAGTATTATTTACCTTTGTAAATTTTTCAAATATATCTTTTAATTTATCAGCAGGAATAGCTTCTGCATCATTCATTACTTCGATTTTTATATTCTTATCATTTTCAATCATCACTGTTACATAAATATTCCCATCATATTTTCCATATTTTAAAGAATTAGATAGAATATTAAGCATAATTCTTTCTATATGGCTTTTATCACATAATAAAAATATTTCTTCTTCTTTAGGATCAAAAGTAATCTTTACATTTCTTAATTTCATATAATGATCACTTAGTAAAATTACATTTTCTACTATTTCAACAATGTTATATACTTTATTATTAAAATGAAGCTTATTTTCCGATAATTTATTACTATCAATAAAATTATCTATTGTTCTAACAAGTCTCAAGCAATTTTGTTTTATTATTTTGTTATATGAAACAATTTTATCATAATCAACTTTATCAATATATAGATCTTTTAATTGAAGAGATGAAATTATAAAGATAGATATAAAAATTCAATATGAAAATATGAAAGATGAGTTTTATTCGAATATTTCTCATGAATTAAGAACTCCAATAAATGTTATTTATTCAG
>NZ_JAHLPS010000032.1 GCF_018918055.1 Caproiciproducens sp. MSJ-32 | reverse complement strand
AATCCATCTCCTCTACAAACTGGCTTAGTAATCGCACAGAATCATTACTTGGAATTATGCAATCAATATCAAAAGGAAGTTTTAGTTGATAAACCTTTTGATTTAAAGTATAATTTTTTCGTAAGATTTTTTTTATAGGCATGAAAAATATTTTACCATAAATCCTAGACTTTTAAAGTCTGGGATTTATTTTTTTCATCAAAAAGGAGCTTCACACTAATTATTTAGTGCGACAGCCCCTTTTTTATTTGTATAAAATATATCAAGTATTCTGCTTTTAATTATGTTAAAATATTAAGTGCTTGTTTTATGGAAAAAAAGAAAGTGGTGACTTATTTATGCAATATAAATTTGAAACAACTAAAAAAGACTTTAGTGACTTTTCAAGCGGACGCGTTTTATATAATGGTTTAAATACAACAGCCTTTCCAGTTCGCTTAACAAGTGAAATTATTCAGAGAGCCTTCCATATTCTTAAATCTAAAGGTGCCAATGGACCATATAAAATATATGATCCTTGCTGTGGAGGAGGATTTATACTTACAACTATCGGTTTTTTATATAATAATTTAATTTCTGAAATAATAGCAACTGATTATGACATTAGGGTATTAGAAATTGCAAAGAAAAATCTCTCATTACTCTCAATAGAAGGACTAAATAAAAGAAAGAAAGAAATCAAGGGCTATATTGAAGCTTTTGGAAAAGATTCTCACTTACAAGCATTAGAAAGCATAGCTAGCTTAGAGAATTTAATAAAAAAGGAAGACATTAAAATAAAATGTATGCAAAGAGATATTACTGATATGAAGGATTTTCCTATTGAAAAGGTTAATATTCTAATTACTGATATTCCTTATGGAAATATCGTTGATTGGAACACTGAAAGTAAAAATCCAATTCAAAATTTATTTGAAAATAGCTATAAAGCTCTTGATAAAAAGCATTCCCTTATGATAATAATTGCTGATAAAAAAACAAAACTTGAACATAAATTATTTAAGCGAATAGAATATTTTAAACTTGGTAAAAGACAAATTGCTTTTTTCGAACCAATTTATAATTGTGATTAACAAATATTATATTAAATAAAAAAATAGAGCTTTGATAATTAATAATATCAAGCTCTATTTTTATTTGATAACTAAACTACTTCTATTCCTACTACTTTATAGCCGTAATCATCAATTATAGCTTTTATGTCTTCATCAGAAACATTACTATTTGTTAAATCAACAGTAGCTGACTTTGTATCTAAACTTACATCTAAAACTTCTGCCTTTATTTCTTCTAAAGCTTCCCTAACATGTGCAACACAATGTCCACAGCTCATTCCTTCAATTAATATCTTCTTTTTCATAATAAATTCCTCCTAATTAACATTTTTATATTTTTTACATGTTTTTTAATTAATAGCATTTAAAAAGTATTTCGCAATCTTTTACTTAAGCTTTCGGCTTAAATCTCTTTAATCTTAATGCATTAGTTACTACTGATACTGAGCTTAAACTCATAGCTGCTCCTGCTATCATAGGATTTAATAGTGGTCCTCCAAATATATGAAGTAATCCCATTGCAACTGGTATTCCAATAGTATTATATCCAAAAGCCCAGAATAAATTTTGTTTTATATTTCTTATAGTACTTTTACTTAACTCTACAGCTGTTGGCACATCCATTAAATCACTTCTCATAAGAACTATATCTGCGGATTCCATAGCAACGTCTGTTCCAGAACCTATTGCTATCCCTATATCTGCTTGGGCTAATGCCGGAGCATCATTAATACCATCACCAACCATAGCAACCTTCTCGCCTTCAACTTGTAGTTTTTTAACCTCATTAGCCTTATCTTCTGGTAAAACTTCTGCAAGAATTCTATCTATTCCAACCTGCTTAGCTATTGCTTCTGCTGTTTTCTTATTATCTCCAGTAATCATTGCAACTTCAATTCCCATAGCATGAAGTCTTTCTATTGCCCTTTTACTATTTTCCTTAACTGTATCAGCTACGGCAATAATTCCTGCTATTTTATTATCTATAGATATATACATTGGTGTCTTACCTTCTTCAGCTAATCTATTAGAAACTTCTTCTAAATTTTCTAAGGAAATTTTATTTTCATTCATTAATTTTCTATTTCCTATAAATATAGACTTTTCATCTATATTAACTTCTATACCAAGACCAGGAATTGCTTTAAAGAAGTTAACCTTCCTAAACTCTAGTCCTTTTTCCTCTGCAGCCTTTACAATAGCTTCTGCCAAAGGATGTTCTGAACCCTTTTCTGCTGAGGCTGCTAATTGTAATAAGTCATTTTCATGTAAGCCATTAGAAACAATTATATCTGTTACTTTTGGTTTTCCTTCTGTAATAGTGCCTGTTTTATCGAATACAATAGTTTGAATTTTATGAGCAGTCTCTAATGCCTCTCCACTCTTTATTAACACTCCATATTCTGCCCCCTTACCTGTACCAACCATAATCGCTGTTGGAGTAGCAAGGCCTAAAGCACATGGACAAGCTATTACTAAGACTGCTATAAATATTGTTAAAGAAAATACTCCTGATTCCTTGCCTATAAAATACCATCCTAATCCAGAAATAACTGCTAATACAATTACTATTGGAACAAAATATCCTGAAATAATATCGGCTAATTTTGCAATTGGTGCTTTTGAACCTTGAGCCTCTTCTACTAATTTAATTATTTGGGAAAGGGCTGTATCTTTTCCTACCTTAGTAGCTCTGTATTTAATAGTACCATTTTTATTTATACTTGCACCTATTATTTTATCTCCAACGTTCTTTTCTACAGGAATACTTTCTCCTGTTAGCATTGATTCATCTACAGAAGTAATTCCCTCAACAACTTCTCCATCAACTGGCATCTTTTCACCAGGTTTAACTACTATTATATCTCCTACTTCTACTTCATCAATAGAAATTTCTTCTTCCTTTCCATTCCTTATAACTAAAGCTGTCTTAGGAGCAAGGCCCATTAATTTCTTAATAGCTTCAGAACTTTTTCCTTTAGAAACTGCCTCTAAATATTTACCTAGAGTTATTAAAGTAATAATAGTTGCTGCTGATTCAAAGTATAAATCCATTGCATATTCATGATGTCCTGTGAAAATCTTATAAGTTGCAAATATGCCATAAACAACTGCTGCTGATGTTCCTATTGCAATAAGAGAATCCATGTTAGGGCTTCCCTTGAATAAGGTTTTGAATCCAACTTTATAATATTTATTACCTGCAATTACTACTGGTATAGTTAGAATTAACTGGGCTAAAGCAAAGGCTCCCGGATTAAAATGAGGGTCTAAAAACTTTGGAAGTGGCGCCCCCACCATATGTCCCATTGATATATAAAGCAATGGAACTGTAAAAATAGCTGCTACAATAAACTTTTTCCATAAAGTTTCAATATCTCTTTCCTTTTTTTCTTTATCTGAATCTACTGTCACAACTTCTTCTATTGCCTTGTAACCTGCTTTTTCGATGGCCTTTTTTATTTCTGAAAGTCTTAACTTATCTGCTTCATAACTTATTGTTAATTTTTCTGTTGCTAAATTCACATTTGATTCCACTACACCATCTAGTTTCCTTGTTACTCTTTCTACTGCTTTTGCACAAGCTGCACAAGTCATTCCTTCTATCTTAATTGTCTTGCTAACAGTATTATCAATAGCTTTATATCCTGCTTTCTCAATAGCATTCTTAATATCTTGAAGCTTAAGCTTTTCCTCATCAAAATCTATATTTAACTTTTCTGTAGCAAGATTAACATTTGATTCTATTACTCCATCTAGCTTTTTTGTAACTCTTTCTACAGCTTTTGCACAGGCTGCACAGGTCATTCCTTCTATTTTCAACGACTTACTTGCCATTTATTACCCTCCTTATTTAATATTTATTTGCCAATTACCTTTGATAAGAGATTCATAATTTCATCTATCTTCTCAGGTCCCTTATTATGCTCTACTGCTTCTATAACACAATGGTTCATATGCTGCTTTAAGATAAGTAAATTTGCTTTTTTCAAAAGTGATTGTGCAGCAATAATTTGATTAGATACATCTACACAATATCTTTCATCTTCAATCATCTTAATAGCTGCTTCTACTTGCCCCCTTGCAATTTTCAAAGTTTTTATAGCCTTTTTTTTTTCACTATTCATACTTCTACCCCTTTCATCCCTACCCCCTGGTAGGGGGTATATTTATATCTTATTCTTCTCTTTATATTTTGTCAATATTTTTTAAAATTATTATCATTTAAAATACACATTATAAAATTTTATTTTGCTATAGTCCCCTTTCCTTCTTCAGTGAATTTAATAGGATCAGATATTAAATTTATTATAAAGATACCCTATAGATTAGATATATAAAAATCTATTCTATAGGGTATAAAATTTATAGAAAAATTATGAATGGGCTTATATTATTTTTTTGTCCACTTTTCATATTCCTCATCTGTAGCTAATACATAATGAGTTCCACTTACATGTTTGCTTGTACCTTTTGCATAGTCTATTCCACTTGTTTCGTAATCATAAGTTTCAGATATTCTTGTTTTTTCAACTGCTGGATTAGGATGAGGAATAGCAGATAACAATGATTTAGTATACGGATGAATAGGATTTGAGAAAATTTCCTCAGTAGTTCCTGTTTCAAGTAAATATCCTAAATGTAATACTCCTATTCTATTTGAAATATATTTAACCATTGACAAATCGTGTGCAATAAATAAAAATGCAGTGTTAGTCTCTTTTTGAATATCCTTCATTAAGTTTACAACTTGAGCTTGAATAGATACATCTAAGGCACTTATTGCTTCATCCGCTATAATTAGTTTAGGATTCATTACAAGAGCTCTTGCTATTCCTATACGTTGTCTTTGACCACCTGAAAATTGATGTGGAAATCTATTTGCATGTTCTTTTGATAGACCAACCTTCTCTAGTATTTTATATACTTTTTCTTCACGTTCTTCCTTACTATTATATAAGCGGTGAATATCTAATCCTTGTGCAACAATGTCTAATACTTTTCTACGAGGATTTAAACATGCCATAGGATCTTGAAAAATCATTTGCATATTAGTTCTTAAATGTTTATCTTGTTCCTTAGTTAACTTACCAGATATATCTATCCCATCAAATTTTATTTCTCCATCAGTAGGATCATATAGACGAATAATTGAACGTCCTATTGTAGACTTCCCACTTCCTGATTCACCAACTAAACCATAAGTCTCTCCTGGATAAATTTCGAAGGAAACACCATTTACAGCCTTCACTGTAAACTTTCTGCTTACCTTAAAATGTTGCTTTAAATTTTTCACTTCTAATAAAGGTTGCTTATTATGCATTTAAATACGCCTCCTTCTTCATTCTCTCTATTCTATCACGTAGCTCCTTAGGCATTTCAACTTTTGGCGCCTTTTCATGTAATAGCCATGTTGCAGCATAATGAGTATCTGTAATTTTGAACATAGGAGGCTCTAATCTGAAATCAATATTTAAGGCATATTTATTTCTTGGAGCAAAAGCATCTCCTTCTACCTTGTTTAGTAGATTTGCTGGGGTTCCTGGTATTGTATAAAGTCTATCATCATTAGTATTAATATCAGGCATTGCAGATAATAAGCCCCAAGTATATGGGTGTCTAGGATCATAGAATATCTCATCTACTTTTCCCTTTTCAATTATCTTTCCTGCATACATTACTGCTACATAATCTGCAACCTTTGCTACAACCCCAAGATCATGAGTAATATATATAACTGAAATATTTAATTTCTTTTGAATATCTTTTATTAGCTCTAGAATCTTTGCTTGTATAGTTACATCCAAAGCAGTTGTTGGCTCATCACAAATTAATAAGTCAGGATTACAAGCAAGAGCAATAGCTATAACAACTCTTTGTCTCATTCCACCTGAAAGTTGATGAGGATAGCTTTTCATTCTCTTTTCCGGATTTGTAATACCAACAAGATCTAATAGTTCAATGGCTCTCTTTCGCGCTTCTTCTTTAGGTGTCTTATAATGCCATATCATACCTTCCATTATTTGAGCACCTATTGTCATTGTTGGGTTTAAAGATGTCATAGGATCTTGGAAAATCATTGCTATTCTCTTTCCATTAATCCTCTGTCTCATTTCCTTCTTTGAAAGCTTTAAAATATCAACTTGAACTTTTTCATTATCTCTATAATAGGTAAAATCAATACTTCCGGAATTAACCTTCCCATTATTACTTAATATTCCCATTGCAGCCTTCATGGTAACTGATTTTCCACTACCACTTTCACCTACTATTGCAAGGGTTTCTCCTCTATATAAATCTAAATTAACACCTCTAATAGCATTCATCATACCTGCTGAAGTTTCGAAGGATATAGATAAATCTTTTATTGATAATATTTTTTCTTTTTTCATCTATCCAAGCCTCCTATCTTTCTTTCATCTTAGGGTCAAATGCATCACGTATACCATCAGCCAGTATATTGAAGCTTAACATTAATATTGCAAGTACTATTACTGGGGGCAATATCATATATGGATGTGTTGTAAATGACTTAAATGCTTCACTTATTAGTGAACCTAATGAAGCCATTGGAGCTGGAACTCCTAATCCAATAAATGCTAGGAAGGCTTCTGTAAATATAGCATTTGGTATTGAGAACATTGTATTAGTAATTATAGGTCCTAGTATATTAGGAAGAATTTCTTTAAAAATGATAAAGAAATCTTTTGCTCCTAATGTTCTAGAAGCCAAAACAAATTCTTGTTCCTTCAATTTAAGCATTTGAGCTCTAGCAATACGATTCATTCCTATCCATCCAGTAATCATAAGCGAAAAGGTAATTGTAATAAGTCCAGGCTTTAATACAATAATTAATAAAGTTACAATTACTAAGTTTGGAATACCATTTAATATTTCAGCAAAACGTTGCATTGCATTATCAACTGCTCCGCCAAAATATCCTGAAATAAGACCATAGCTTAAACCAAATATTATATCAATTAAAACTGCAACTACAGCAATATAAAGAGAAATTCTTGTTCCCATCCAAGTTCTTGTAAATATATCTCTTCCTAAAATATCTGTACCAAACCAATAATATACATCTTCTAATCCTGTTTTGCTTCCATCATTAGATACATATCTATTAACTTCAACCTCTCCTGAAGATGTATTCATAGTTTCACTACCATCAAATATTCCTAGCTTTTCTATTCCTGGAACTCTTGGTGCAAGATTTTGATGGGCAATAATTTG
The DNA here is from genome assembly GCF_018918055.1 of Caproiciproducens sp. MSJ-32. Classification (GTDB taxonomy): domain Bacteria; phylum Bacillota; class Clostridia; order Clostridiales; family Clostridiaceae; genus Clostridium. Next base: position 27,806 of record NZ_JAHLPS010000032.1, on the reverse strand, counting down.
AGAATCATAACTATGCTCATTCATTCCAACACCAAATATTGCAAGTAAGGTAATTATTATAATAGATATTAACGCTATCATTGCCCCCTTATTTCTCTTTAAACGGGTTAGAACATCTTGCCAATAAGATTGACTAACATAAACCTTATCAACAGTACCAACATTTTCAGCACCAACTAGTTCAAAATCATCTTCTAAAAATTCTATTTTCTCATTAAATGTTGTATTACTCATGTTCATCCCCCTTTGCTAATCTTATTCTAGGATCAATAACTCCATATAATATATCAACTAATAACATTATTCCTATATACATAGCACTGTATATAAAAGCTATTGCAACTATAACGTTATAGTCATTTGATTGAATTGCAGTTACTAAAAGACTTCCTATTCCAGGAATTGAAAATATCTTTTCAATAACCAAACTTCCTGTCATTAAACCTACAATTAATGGTGCTAGCACTGTAATAATTGGAATTAAAGCATTTCTTAATGCATGTCTTGTTATTAATCTAATTCCATTTATTCCTTTACTTTCTGCAAGCTGCATATAATCCGAATCTAATACTTCTAACATTTCTGTTCTTGTAAAACGAGCAATTGTTGCTATTGTAAACATACATAAAGCTATTGTTGGAAGTACCGAAGATTTAAATGGAACATCTCCATCATATAAAAGTGGAAATAAATTTACTTTAAATCCTAATGAATAAGATAGCCCTAATGCAAAAACGTATGAAGGCAAACTAACACCTAATACTGAAATTACTGTAGTCATTGTATCCCATATGGTATTATGCTTTAAAGCTGCTACTACACCTAAAATTAATCCTATTATTGTTCCTAATAAAACAGCTTGTCCCCCGATTCTTACTGATATTGGCAAACGCGTTTCTAACAAAGTAGATATAGGCGTATTTTTTGAAATTGTATAAGAAACTCCAAAATCTCCTGTAAGCATATTTTTTACATAATTAAAAAATCTCACAAATACCGGTTTATCTAATCCATACTTTTGATTTAATAAAGCAAGCTGCTCTACTGTTAACTTTTCATCATTAAATGGAGAGCCAGGCATATACTCAAGCATTAAAAATAGTATTAATAAAATAAGTAACAATGTTGTTATAGAAATTACTATTCTCTTTAGCAGATATTTTTTCATCTGCAATTCCTCCTTTAAAAAATTACAGTGGCAAGCTTTTACCACTGTAATATTTAATAATTATTATACTTCTTAGTTCTTAGTTACATTTTTAAAGATTCTTGTAACTCCTACTGAGTGGTGTTCTATTCCTGAAACGTTGCTCTTGATCATTACTGCATTACCCTTTTGATATATAGGTAATATAACAGCTTCATCCATAACCATTTTTTCTGCATCTTTTAATGCAGTCCATCTAGCTTCAGGATCTAATGATAATTCACCATTCTTTGCTGATTCGATTATTTTATCATATTCAGCATTTGACCATAATCCATAGTTGTTAGGACTATCTGTAGTCCACATATCTAAATATGTCATTGGATCTGCATAGTCTGGGCCCCAACGAGTTAATCCAAGTTCGTAATCTCCAGCTTGCATTCTTTCAACTCTATTTTTCTTAGGCATTACTTCTAATTCTATTGTAACTCCTGGTAAGTTTTCTTGAACTTGAGCTTGAATAAATTGAGCTACATTTTGAGCTGATTCTGTATCTTCTACAACCATTTTGTATGAAAAAGCTTCTTGTCCTAATTCTTTCTTAGCTTTTTCAAAGTATTCTTTAGCCTTTTCTTTGTCTGTAGAAAGATATGGTTCTATACCTTCTCTAAAATCTTTTCCATCAGGTCCTGTAGCAAGTAACTTTGGGACTGCAAAATCTGCTACTATTGAACCGTCTTTTAATATATTATTAACTATTGCTTCCTTATCAAAAGATAATGCAATTGCTTTACGTAAGTTTACATTTTCTAATCCCTTAACCTTTTGGTTTGGTGAAAGATACCATAAATAACCTGCTGCAACATTATTAAACTCTGGATCATTCTTAAATTGTTCTACTTGTTCTCCTGCAAGTGTTGCAACATCTAAATCACCATTTTGGTATGATAACATTGTTTGCTGAGCTTCTTTAATTACTTGGAATTGAATTCCATCTAGCTTAACACTTGCTGCATCCCAGTATTGATCATTCTTTACTAATTCTATTGTTGTTGCTGCTGGCTCATAAGATGCAACCTTAAATGGACCATTAGCTAAAATAGTATCAGGTGATGTTCCAAAATTATCTCCTGCCTGCTTAAAGAATTCTTCATTTACAGGGAAGAATGATGGGAATGTCATTAATGATTCAAAGAATGTAACTGGATGTGATAATTCAACTACCAACGTTTTATCATCTTCAGCTTTTACTCCTAATTCTTCTACTCCCTTTTCTCCTGCTAAAACAGCATCTGCATTTTTTAAGCCTGCAATGCTTACCATAAATGCATATTCACTAGCTGTCTTTGGATCAGCAAGACGCCTCCATGCAAAAACAAAGTCATTGGCAGTTACTGCTGTTCCATTTGACCACTTCGCATCCTTTAATTTAAATTTATAAGTTAATCCATCTTCACTTTTTTCAGCTGATTCTGCAATAGCTAAAATTGGATTACCATCTGCATCAACAGAATATAGACCTTCTGTAATTGCTGCAATAGCTTCGAAAGAAGTTCCATCTGTAGCAATTTGTGGATCCATCGATGCAACTTCAACGTCAAATTGTACTTTTAAAGTACCACCAGAAGTTTCTGAAGCTTCTGAGCCGCTACCATTGTTTCCGCTTGTTTTACTTCCCCCACCACAAGCTACTAAGCTAAATGTCAATGACATTGCTACTGCCAAAGACAATAGCTTTTTGATACTTTTCATATTAATAGCCCCCTTATTCATTAAAATTTTTAGAAAGAATTTAAATTTTTATTAATTTATAAAAATTTCTTAATTAATATTATATATTCAATTTTTCCTTTGTCAATATATAAATTTATCAATTTATTAATTATTATTATATTTTTTTAATACTAAATATGCAGTTTTATTAAAAATTTTAAAATTCGACTTTCTTAAAAAATGCATATATTTTTTCATTTTTATTAATTTTTATACGATTATTTATTAATTAAATCTATTGTAAATGTATTCAAGAGGATTTTTTTAACAATTCATTAATTTTTTCATTCTTTTATGTTTTTTTATTCAAAAATTTCTTAATTTTATTATTTAATTTTTATATATTTATTTTTGAGAAAATGTAAAAAAAGGTTATTACATAAAATTATTTATGTAATAACCTTTTATTGTATATAATTTATATTTTAATAAAACTCAACTAGTTTACTTCACTAACCTTTAATAGGTTTGTAGTTCCTACTTCTGCTAGAGGAACTCCTGCTACTATAATAACAGTATCTCCCTCTTTTACAAAGCCATTTTCTTTAGCAGTTTTAATTGATTCTTCCATCATTTGATCTGTTGATGTCATTTCATTTGAAACTACTGGATATACTCCAAATGATGCTGCTAAACTCTTAGCTACTCTTTCATATGGAGTTACAGCAACTATTGGGCAATCTGGTCTACATTGAGAAACTCTTCTTGCTGTTGATCCACTTTGAGTTGTTGTAATAATTGCAGCTGCCTTTAATTCATATGCAGCATTTGCAGCTGCTCTTGAAATAACACCAGCTGTTGCAGGTATATGAGACTTAGCTTTAGATGTAGCTATTTCATAACGTAATTGTTTTTCAGCTTCTTCTGCTATTCTAGCCATAGTTTGTACTGCTTCTACTGGCCAATCTCCATTTGCAGATTCTCCTGATAACATTATTGCATCTGTTCCATCATAAATTGCATTTGCTACGTCTGAAACTTCTGCTCTAGTTGGTCTTGGATTTCTTATCATAGAATCTAACATTTGAGTTGCTGTTATAACTGGTTTTCCTGCATCATTACACTTTTGAATTATCATTTTTTGTACAGCAGGCAGCTTTTCCATAGGAATTTCTACTCCTAAGTCTCCTCTTGCTACCATAATACCATCAGATGCTTGTAATATAGCATCTATATTATCTACACCTTCTTGATTTTCTATCTTAGAGAATATTTTTATATCTTCTCCACCATTTTCATTTAATACTTTTCTTATTGCTTCAACGTCTGCTGCTTTTCTTATAAATGAAGCTGCAATAAAGTTAACTCCAATTTCGCATCCAAATTTAAGGTCTGCTATATCTTTTTCTGTTAAAGCAGGTAGATTTATTGAAACTCCTGGAACATTTACTCCCTTATGAGTTCCTACAAATCCTGTATTTAGGACTTTACAGTTAATTTTGTTTCCATCAACTGATTTAACTTCTAATCCAACTAAACCATCATCTATTAAGATTGTATCTCCAGCCTTAACATCATTTGCTAATCCTGCATAAGTAACAGAACATTTAGTAGTATCTCCTACTACATCTTCTCCTGCATAAATTACAAAATCATCTCCAGCTTTTAATTCAACCTTTTTAGGTTCGAATTTTCCTGTTCTTATTTCTGGTCCTTTTGTATCTAACATTACAGCTATTTGCTTATTATACTTTTCAGATAATTCTTTAACTAATCTTATTCTTTTTCCATGTTCTTCATGGTCTCCATGGGAAAAGTTATGTCTAGATACATTCATTCCTGCTTCTATTATTTTAGATAATATTTCTGGGGTATCGCTAGCAGGTCCTATTGTACACACCATCTTAGTCTTTCTCATCTAATACACTCCTTCACTTTGGATATAAATTTATGCAATTAGTAATTTATTATAATAAAACTACAAAGCTATTTTTATGATGAAATTAATTGTGATAAATCAAATAATTCATCATCAAATTTTCTTTCCATTGCTAAAGCTTCGTCTATATCATCATCAATAATCTTATTGTCTCTTATACCAATTACTCTTGAAGTTTTTCCTTCTAAAAGAACTTCTACTGCTTTAGCTCCCATTCTTGAAGCTAAAATTCTATCTGTTGCAGTTGGGCTTCCTCCTCTTTGAATATGACCTAAAACTGTAGCTCTTGTTTCTATTCCTGTAACATTTTCAACATATTCAGCTAATTCTTGAGCTCCACCTACTCCTTCTGCAAGTAGAATTAAATTATGTACTTTACCATTTTGCTTTCCTTCAAGAATAACTTTACATAATTCATCTCTTGAAAAACCTTTTTCTGGAGTTATTATATATTCTGCTCCACCAGCAATACCTGCATATAAAGCTAAATCTCCACAATCTCTTCCCATTACTTCTAATATAGAAACTCTTTCATGAGAAGTAGATGTATCTCTAACCTTATCTATTGCATCTATTACTGTATTTAATGCTGTGTCAAATCCAATTGTGTAGTCAGTATAAACTAAATCATTATCAATTGTTCCAGGAATTCCTACAGTTTTTACTCCTAATTTTGATAAAAGCTTGGCTCCAGTAAAGGATCCATCTCCACCAATTACTACTAAAGCATCGATTCCATAAGCTTTTAATATTTTTGCTGCTTTTTCTCTAACTTCTTCTTTTTTGAATTCAGGACATCTAGCAGTTCTTAGGATTGTACCACCTCTATGAATAATATCTGATACAGATGATCTATTCATAGGAATAAGCTCTCCATTAATTAGACCTGCATATCCTCTTTGAACTCCCATAACTTGAATTCCCTTATGCAGTGCAGTTCTAACAACTGCTCTTATTGCTGCATTCATTCCAGGAGCATCTCCACCACTTGTTAAAATAGCTATTTTTTGCATGCCTTTTCCTCCTTAACACCATAGGGGCAAAGTTTGTCCCAACTTTTGTTTAATTAGTCTTTTATTATAAAAAAATAAATTATATAACTTACTGTTTTTAACTGAAAATTTCAACTATATTTACTACTAATCTATTTTACTTTGAAGTCAGCTTTTATGCAACTAAAATAATGAATAATTACGATTTTTATCGACTTTTTTATAGTTTGCTATATTTATTATAACCTATTTTTTTATAATTTATAGAATATTTAATTATTTTTCTTAAACTTTCAGATAACTTTACAACTTTTTCATTGTAATCTTTTACCTTTTTTCAATTTTTAAAAAATTTTGTTAATATTTTCACTATTTTTACTTATAATTTATAATTTATCAATAACTCTATAAAACACAATAATTCAAGGCTGCTTTATAACTAACGCTACAAAACAGCCTTAATATTATTCTACCAGCTTTACATTTTCTTCTCCCATAAGTTCTTTAAGATAACTAATTGTATCTAAATCTGTATTTACCCAAATATCTCTTGGTACCCTGTATTGCTTTCTATCATTTGCAGTAAATATGTAAATTGCAGTATCCCCTTTATACTCTTCAGGAATTTCTCTGACTTCTTTAATAAAGGCCTTTGCTGAATTCATATCATCAACTCTTATATAGACCTTGGACGAATTTAATTTTTCTAAAGGTTCTATAGTCTCACATATAAGCTTAGGGGCTTCATCCTCTTTAATACTTATCCTTCCTTTTATAACAACCAAATTATCTTCCTTAATAAATTCTCTTACTTTATCTAAAGTTTTAGGAAATACTATTACTTCTATAGTTCCTGTTAAATCTTCTAACTGCAAGAAGGCCATCATGGTATTATTTCTTGTAATTTTCTGATTTACAGAAGTCAAAATGCCACCAAGAATAACCCTATCTTCATCATGAATTATATTATCTGGAACTTCCATATGTCCATAAGCTTCCTGAATTATCTCATGAGACTTAAATACCTTTCCTATATCTGTTGTGGTTTGAACCTTAAGACTATAAACATATTCATCTAGTGGATGTCCAGATAAATATAGTCCTGTCATTTCCTTTTCCATTGCTAAGAGGTTCTTTTTAGAAAACTCTTTTATATTAGGATAATTAATTTCCGGTGCTTCAATTATATCTTCTTCTAAAGCAAATAGACTTATTTGCCCATCTATATTACGTTTCTTTTCGCTTGAAACTCCATCCATTAACTTCTCATATACAGCCAATAGTCTTGATCTATATACCTTAAAACAATCCAAAGCCCCTGCCTTGATTAAGCTTTCTATAGCCCTCTTATTAACTGCAGATAAATCAATTTTATTTATAAAATCCATTAGGGATTCAAAAGTTCCTTTTTTATTTCTTGAATCAACTATAGATTCTACTACGCTATAACCAACATTTTTTATAGCTGCTAACCCAAATCTTATTTTATCTCCTTTAACAGTAAATTTTGAATAGCTCTCATTTATATCTGGAGGTAAAACTTCTATTCCTAAACTTTCAGCAAAATTTATATAATTAGCAACCTTTTCGCTTGCTCCCATAACAGAGTTTAACATAGCTGCTATTGTTTCTACTGGATAATACTTCATTAAATATGCAGTTTGATAGCCTACTACTGCATAAGCTGCTGCATGGGACTTATTAAAGGCATAACTTGCAAAGTCCATCATCTGATCAAAGATTTTATTCGCAACTTCTTCTGAAATTCCATTTCTTATACAACCAGGAACTTCTATAGTTCCATCTTCTTTTACAATACCATAAATAAAATTCTTTCTTTCCTCCTCCATAACTTTATGCTTTTTCTTAGACATAGCTCTTCTAACTAGGTCACTTCTTCCCATTGAATAACCTGCAAGTTTCATAACTATCTGCATAACTTGCTCTTGATATACTATAACCCCATAAGTAACATCTAAGATATCTTCAAGTTCTGGAGTAATATACTTAATCTTATTTGGATTTTTCTTACCTTCTATATAATTAGGAATTTCAGCCATAGGACCTGGTCTATATAGGGATATTCCCGCTATAATATCTTCTAAAGAATCCGGTTTAAGTTCCTTCATGAAGGCAGTCATTCCTGGCGATTCTAATTGAAAAACCCCAGCGGTTTTTCCTTCGCCAATCATTTTATAAACCTCTTGGTCATCAAAGTCTATTTTATCTAAATCTAGATCTATTCCTCTATTTTCTTTTACCATCTTTACTGCATCATTTATAACGGTTAATGTTCTTAAGCCAAGGAAATCCATCTTTAATAAACCCAATTCCTCTAAAGTTGTCATATCAAACTGGGCAACTATAGAATCTTCATTTTTTTGAAGGGGTACATATTCAACAAGAGGCTTTGATGCTATTACAACTCCAGCTGCATGGGTTGAAGAGTGCCTTGGAAGCCCCTCCAAAGACTTACTTACATCAATTAAAGCCTTTACTCTCTCTTCATTCTTATAAGCTTCTTTTAATTCTGGATTTATTTCTAAAGCTTTATCTATTGTCATATTAAGCATTGTTGGAATCATTTTAGCTATTCTATCAACTTCTGCGTAAGAATAGTTCATTGCTCTTCCTACATCTCTTATACAGGCTCTTGCAGCCATTGTTCCAAAGGTTATTATCTGCGAAACATTATCTATTCCATACTTTTCAACAACATAATCAATAACTTCCTGTCTTCTTTCGTAGCAAAAGTCTGAATCTATATCAGGCATACTTACTCTCTCTGGATTTAAGAATCTTTCGAATAGCAAATTGTATTTTATTGGATCTATCTTAGTTATTCCTAAAGTGTAGGCTACTATTGACCCTGCAGCAGATCCCCTGCCTGGTCCAGTTGGTATTCCATTTTCCCTTGCAAATCTGATAAAATCCCAAACTATTAAAAAATAGTCTACATATCCCATCTGCTTTATTATTGATAATTCATGCTCTAATCTCTCAATATATTCATAAGCCTTTTCATTATCTTTATAATGTTTCACAAACTTCTCAATATTTAATGGTTTGTTTAAAAACTCCTTAAAAACATCATATCTTTCTATCAAACCGGAATAACAAATATTTCTTAAATAATCATAGGGTTCTATGCCTTCTGGGACTGGAAATTTTGGAAGTTTTGAAACATGAAACTCATAATTAAAGTTACATTCTTCTGCTATCTTAGATGTGTTTTCTAAAGCCTCTGGCACAAAAGAAAAAATATTCCACATCTCCTCTGCAGATTTTAAGTAAAACTGATCTGAAGGATATCTTCTCCTGTTGGTATCATCTATTGTTTTTCCTGTTTGAATACACATTAGTACATCATGAGCTTCATAATCCTTTTGATATATATAATGCACATCATTAGTTGCAACTAAGGGAATTCCTGTTTCTTTTGATATTTTTATGTTCCAGTCTATAACCTTTTTCTGCTCTTCCATACCATGGTTTTGTATTTCTAAATAAAAACCTTCTTTAAAAATATCTTTGTATAAAAGAGCTGTTTCTTTAGCCTTTTCATAATTATCCTTAAGTATCCAGGATTGAACTTCCCCACCTAAACAAGCACTTAATGCTATTAAGCCCTTACTATGCTTTCTTAAAAACTCATGGTCAACCCTAGGCTTATAATAAAAACCTCTAATTGAAGCTTCTGATGTTATTTTCATAAGGTTTTTATATCCCTCATCATTTTTTACTAATAAAACTAAATGATGGGTACTGTTTTCCTTATCATTCACCTTGATATCCATAGACTTGGCTGCAACATATATTTCACATCCGATTATCGGCTTAATTCCTTGTGCAACAGCCTCTTTATAAAATGCAACACATCCATACATAACACCATGATCTGTTATAGCAATACTTTCCATCCCTAATTCCTTAGCCCTGCTTATTATATCCTTTACTTTTCCAGAGCCATCAAGCAAGCTATAACCAGTATGAAGATGCAGATGCGTAAATTTCTTATTCATATTACACCCCCGTTCCTTTCGGTTCTTACTTCACAATTCACAGTACACAATTTCGCTTTAAAATCTTAGGCCTTAGAAGTTTCAACCTTAACCGTCCACTGCACACTCCGAACTATAAACTGATTTAGTAGTTTCCTGATCTAATTTCTTCTGCTATTTTTTCTATCTTTCTTAATCTATGATTAACCCCTGATTTGCCAACTGGAGGGTCTAGCATTTCTCCCAGTTCCTTTAAAGACTCATCTGGATAATTTAATCTTAACTCTGCTATTTCTCTTAAATTTTTTGGAAGCCTTTGAAGCCCTATTTCCCTTTGAATTAATTTTATGCTTTCTACCTGTCTTACCGCAGCATTTACAGTTTTACTTAAATTTGCAGTTTCACAATTTACTAATCTATTTACATTATTTCTCATTTCCTTCATTATTCTTATATTTTCTAATTCTAACAATGAAGTATGAGCTCCTAAAATTCCTAATAAATTTGATATTTGCTCTCCTTCTTTTAAATAAACTATATAACTATTTTTTCTTTGTATTACTTTTGTATTTAATCCGAAGGAATTTATTAGATTTGATAAAGCTCTAGCATATTCTTCGCTATGGGTTACAAATTCTAAGTGATAGGTTTTTTCAGGATTACTAATACTTCCTCCACCTAAAAAAGCTCCTCTAATATAATATCTTTTAAGTTCATCTGTTTTTACCATTTCTTCATCTATTCTGTAATCTAAGGTTAATACTCCTTCAACTTCTCTTAATATTCCTGTCTCCCTTAAAAGATCTTTTACCCCCATGCTTTCATCTATAACAACCATATATATATTATTCTTTTTTAAGGAACTACTTTTCTTAACCATTAATTTTGAATGTATATTAAAATAATCTTTTAATAAACTAAAAATATGCCTTGCAGAAGCTGGATTTTCTGTAGTTATTCTAAAGGATAAACCTGAACCACTAAAGGTAATAGTTCCACTAACCTTCATTATTGCAGATATTTCTGCCAAGGCTTTTTCTTTTGTTAATTCTGAATATCTGCAAATTTCTCCCTTTACTTTTGATGAAAATGACATATTCCCATTCTCCTTATTACTATTATTATCATAATATTATATCATAAGTTAAACTAAAATTTTATATACAAATTCTAGCTATTATCTTATATTCGCTAACTTTTCTTCCCTTTATGATACTTTTATAAAATATTAATACATAAAAATAAAACTTCTATAAAAATAGAAGTTTTAACCTTATTGCTTTCCTTTATTTTTCTTTTCCTTTTCCTTAATCTTTTTAGAAACATACATATATTCTATAATCTTTTTCCTATCATATAAAAGCTTCTTTTCCATTATTGTATCTACAATAACTTCTCCTAATTTTTCTGAATCATGCTTTACATAACCCTTTTCTATTTTAGCCAGAGGTTCTTCTATTATCTCAACACCTAATTTTTTTATTTCTTTTTTATCTAATTCAACTAAAATTGAATTATCCAAAGCATATTTTTCTTTAATTTCTGTTGGTATATCCCCATTGTTGGCAATAACATAGTCAACAATATTACGTCCACCGTATTTTCTTAATACTTTTATATGGTCTGATGCCTTGAAACCGTCTGTTTCTCCAGGCTGTGTCATTATATTTGATATATATATTTTTATTGCATCACTTTTTCTTATGCTTTCAGCTATATTTTTTACTAATAAATTAGGAATAATACTTGTATATAAACTTCCTGGTCCTAAAACTATAGCATCTGCTTCTTCAATTGCTTTAATAGCATCATCTAAAGGCTTTGCATTTTGAGGTTCTATACTGATTTTCTTTATTCTTGAATTTTGCCTTAAAGCCTCCTCTGGTATTTGAGATTCTCCTTCTATCCTACTTCCATTTTCTAGTTCTGCAACTAACTTCATATCTTCTAAAGTTACAGGTAGAACTTTTCCTGTTACAGCTAAAACTGAACTCATTTTTTGAACTGCATGCTCAAAATTATCACTTATTCCATTCATAGCTGCCAAAAACAAGTTACCAAAGCTCTGATTTTTTAATTTTCCATCTTTAAATCTATATTGAAGAAGGTCTTCCATCAAAGGCTCTGTATCTGCTAAAGCTAAAATACAATTTCTTATATCTCCAGGGGGAAGCATTCCTAGATCCTCTCGTAAATCTCCAGATCCACCCCCATCATCTCCTACTGTAACTATGGCAGTAATATTAGATGTATAGTATTTTAGCCCCCTTAGCATTGTAGAAAGTCCTGTTCCTCCTCCTACTGCTACTATTTTAGGTCCTTTTACCAGTAATCTCTTCTCATCAATAAGATTTTCTATTTTTCTACTATTTAAAGAAATATTTATTTGATTCTTATTGTTTATTCTAATTATTGATTTCGTTATTTCCATTACTGATATCGTAATAACGAGAATTCCTGTTATATTAAGAAATATATAAAACAATTTATAATAGTAATCATAAACCCTTCTTATTGCAAGTTCAGTAAAACCAAAGGCTATTAACAAAACCCCGAATATTCCAAAGAAAAACCATCTCTTTACCTTTATACCTGGTTTTAGCCAATCATAAAACTTCATAGTTTCCTTGCTCCTTGATGTACATCCTCTTTAATATCTCTATGTTCTATTGAAACATAATAGTTTTTATTCAATAATTTTTCATATATTGCGTTTGCTATAGCAACGGATCTATGTCTTCCACCAGTACAGCCTATTGATATTATTAATTGTCTCTTTCCTTCTTTCTTATAACAAGGAATTAAAAATTCAAGCATATCTTCAACCTTTTCTAAAAAGTTTTTTGTTTCTTCCTGCTCTAACACATATTCCTTTACTGGTTTATCATTTCCTGAATAAGGCTTAAGGGATGGTATATAAAATGGATTAGGTATAAATCTAACATCAAATACAAGATCTGAATCAACCGGTATTCCATGTTTAAAACCAAAGCTTAATATAGTTATTGAAAGATTTTTCTTTGGCTGTTTAGCATCTCCATAATATTTATTCATTTCTTCTCTTAAATCTTTAATTGCATATTTTGATGTATCTATTATTATATCTGCCCTATCTTTTACTTCTCTTAATTTTTTTCTTTCTTCATTAATTCCAGCTATAACTCTTCCTCTAAGTGCTAGGGGATGGCTTCTTCTAGTTTCTTTAAATCTTTTTACTAAAACCTCATCTGAAGAATCTAAAAATAAAATTTCATACTTAAAGTCCTGTTCCTTTAGATAATTTAGGCTTTCAAATAAATCATCAAAGAAAATTCCGCCTCTTATATCTATTACTAAAGCAACTTTATTAATTTTTCCATCACTTTGTATACACGCTTCTGCAAATTTAGGTATCAATTTAGGTGGAAGATTATCTACACAAAAATATCCCATATCTTCAAGACTTCTTGTTGCTTCTGTCTTGCCTGCTCCCGATAAACCTGTAACTATTATAAATCTCATGATATTATGCCCCCTTGCTCATAGTCTTCTATAGGTTAATTATATCACTGAAATTACTATAATTAAATCTATCTTTCAAATATATCACCTAATGTTCCTAAAATGCTTCCTTGATCTACTTGTCTTCCGCCAGTATGTGGAGCAGCTGCAATTACCCTAGAAGCTAACTTACTAAATGGTAAGCTTTGAATCCATACATCTCCTGGACCTGTTAATGTAGCAAAGAACATTCCTTCTCCACCAAATAGTGTATTTTTTATTCCTCCAACAAATTCTATATCATAATGTACATTTTGAGTCATTGCAACTAAACATCCTGTATCTATTTTAATTGTTTCTCCAGGCATTAAACTTCTTTTTACTATAGTACCTCCTGCATTTATGAAAGCCATACCATCCCCTTCTAATTTTTGAAGTATAAAGCCTTCACCACCAAAGAATCCTACTCCTAATTTCTTTGTAAATACAATCCCGATATTTACCCCCATAGCTGAACATAAATATGCATCCTTTTGACAGATTATTCTTTCGCCATAATTCTTAAGATCAATTGGTATTATCTTTCCTGGATAAGGTGCAGCAAAGGCTACCTTTTGCTTTATATAACCTGTATTGCTAAAGGAAGTCATAAATAAACTTTCACCTGTAATTACTCTCTTAGCAGCTCCTCCTAAAACACCCCAGAAGCCACCGCTTTTTTTACTGCCATCTCCAAAAACAGTATCCATTTTAATACTGCTGTCCATCATCATCATGGCTCCAGCTTCAGCAATTACTGCTTCTCTAGGGTCTAGGGTAATTTCAACAAATTGCATTTCATTCCCTTTAATTTCATATTCAATTTCATGTGCTATCATTTTTCTATCTCCTTTGCATTTTAATTATTCTTAATTATTTTCATGATATCTTACCATATCAATAATTACTAGTAATCCAATTAAAAAAACAGTATATTCCTCATCAAATACTTCTAATGAATAAGAATCTGTAAAAATACTAATCTCCTTATCTATTCTACCTATTTCTCTATTTTCCTTTTCTATTATATAATGTCTTCCTAGAACATCTCTTGCTCTCATTTTTATATTTCCCATTTGACCAGTAATATTATATTCAGGAAACATAAATTCTTTCCTTATTTCAGCAATTTCCATCATATTGGAATCGTAAGCAATATATCTATGCGCTCCAATCCTTATCTGCTGTTTTAAAAATAATATTCTCCTATTGTTCAAATCATAAACGTATATATTTTTACCAATATCAAACTTATCAGCCTCTACTATATATTCCTCTTTACCATGCTCATTTAATACATCAAACTTACTCCCAATTGAAAATAATCTTTGATTAATAGAAAACTTTCTCATTAACATTTCCCCTTTTTAATATTTTTTGTAACCTCTTTAAAAGGTTTGTATAAATCTTAAATATAGTATAATATACCACTTAATTAAAATCAATATTTTTATAGCAAAAATTTGAAATTTTATAAAAAGAAAAGCTATTACATAAAAATTTATGTAACAGCTCTATTTTCTAATTATTTATTATTAAATTTTTAACTAATAATATTTATATAATTCAACTATAATGAATTATTTTCTCATTTGTTAATTGCCAACTGTCAATTAGTTTAGTCTTCTCCTAATATTCTAACTTCAGGATGAAGTTCTACACCAAACTTATCTTTTACTTCCTTCTGAATATGTTTTATTAGATCTATTATATCCTTAGCAGTAGCTCCACCCTTATTAATTACAAATCCTGAATGTTTTTCTGAAACTGCTGCGCCACCAATACTATATCCCTTTAATCCCGCGTCTTGTATAAGCTTTCCAGCATAATATCCTTCTGGCCTTTTAAAAGTGCTTCCAGCAGATGGATATTCTAAAGGCTGCTTTTCTTCCCTTCTTCTTGTTAGATCATCTACAGTTTCTTTTATTTTATCATACTCAGCTTTTTGTAATTTAAATCTTGCTGATAATACTACATAATTTTTTTTCATAACGATTGATGATCTATAACCTAGTTCTAATTCTTCTTTTGATAACACTACTACTTCATTCTTATCATTTATTACTTCTGCAGATTCTATAACATCAGCAATTTCTCCATTATAGGCTCCTGCATTCATAAAAACAGCTCCGCCTACTGTTCCAGGTATTCCACAAGAAAATTCAAGGCCTGTTAAAGAGTTTTTTAAAGCCTCATTAGAGATATCCTTAAGCATAGCTCCACATTCTGCTTCTAATATATCTCCATCTACTCTTATGTTTTTTAATTCATTTAACTTTATTACAACTCCTCTTATTCCGCCATCTTTAACCAATAAATTAGATCCGTTGCCAACTACATAGAAAGGTATGCTCTTTTCTCTACATATTTTTATGGTTTTTATAACTTGCTCTTTAGATTCTGGTATTAAAAGTATATCAGCTGGTCCACCTACTCTAAAATAAACATGGTTCTTCATTTCAGAATCAAGAATTACATTTTCTTTTTTATAAAATTCCTCAAATAAACTATTTAAATTTTTATATTGATTCATACCTAACTCCTTATAAAACGTAGTAATTGTCTTTACCTAGTATAAAATAAAAACATATAATAAACAACATTTTTATTTATATTATTCATATTATATTTACTTTCTTTTCCTTGTTACAGCTTTTCTTTAACAGTAAAATAGTCAATTATACTTTGCGCTGCCTTTTTATCTATACTAGGAGTTTCTAACAACTCCTCAAAGCTAGCATTTTTAATATTTTCAACGCTGCCAAATTTCATTAGTAAATTTCTTCTCCTCTTTTCTCCTATGTTTGGTATATCCTCTAAAACTGAATGTAAAGTCCTTTTATCTCTTAAGGTTCTATGATAAGTAATTGCAAACCTATGGACTTCATCTTGTATTCTTCTAATTAGCTGCATTAAATTTGAGTTTCTATTAATAATAAGTTCTTGATTATTATATATAATACCCCTAGTTTGATGCTTATCATCTTTTACTAAACCACAAACAGGAATATTGATATTTAGTTTTTCTAATACTTCTAAAGCCACATTAACTTGGCCCTTTCCTCCATCCATCATTATAAGATCTGGGAAGAAAGAAAACTTTCCCGATGAAAAATTTAATTTTCTTTCTTTTATTTCTTCAATTTCCTTTAATCCATGAGTAAATCTTCTTTCTAAAATTTCCCTCATGCTATCATAATCATTAGCTCCCTTAACAGATTTTATTTTAAATCTTCTATAATCGCTATTTTTAGCTTTTCCTTCCTCAAATACTATCATAGAGCCGACTGAATCTACACCTTGAATATTAGATATATCATAAGATTCTATTCTAAATGGAATATCATCTAAATCTAATATATCTCTTAATTCTTCTAAAGCTATTTTATTAGTCATTTTATCTCTAAGTATCTTATCTTTAAACTTTTCTAGAGTAATTTTGGCATTGCTTTTTACCATTTCTAGCATTTCTTTCTTTTGACCCTTTTGAGGTATCTTTATTGTTACATTAGCTCCTCTTTTTATCTTTAAAAATTCTTCAAGCAATTCTATCTCTTCTATCTTTGGAACATAAATATATCTTGGTATCTTTGCTGTTCCGCCATAGAAAGAAGTAATAAACTCCTCTAGAATTTCTCCAATTTCTTCATTTACAGTATTCTCAAATATAAAATCTTCTCTTCCTAATATTTTTCCATCTCTAGAGAAGAAAATTTGAATACAGCTATCTTTTTCATCCTGATAGATATTAATAAAATCTTCGTCACCTTCCATTGTTTTAAATATCTTTTGTTTTTCTACAATATTTTCTATGGCAAATATTTTATCTCTTAACTTAGCTGCTTTTTCAAAATCTAAATTTCTTGATGCCTCTTCCATACTTTCCTTAAGATAATTTTTTATTTTTTTATCTTTACCATTAAGTATATCTATAATCTGATCAATCATTTTTCTATATTCTTCTTTTGATATATACCCTGCACATGGTGCTACACATTTTTTAATATGGTAATTTAAACATGGTCTAACCTTTGGACCATCTTCCTTAATTAATAATTTGCAATCCCTTACAGGAAATATTTTATATATTAATTTTATTGTTTCATAAACTGCAGTTCCATTTGTATATGGTCCAAAATATTTACCACCATCTTTAACATATCTTCTAGTTACAAATACTCTTGGGAAATCATCATTAGTTGTTATTTTTATGAAAGGATAAAATTTATCGTCTTTAAGTAAAATATTATACCTAGGACTGTATTTTTTTATTAAATTACCTTCTAAAATTAAGGCTTCCATTTCATTATCAGTTACTATATATTCAAATTCTGCTATGTTCTTAACCATAGCCTTAACCTTTTCAGTATGGTTTTTAGAATTTTGAAAATAACTTTTAACTCTATTTTTTAATATTTTAGCTTTACCTACATAAATAACTTCCCCAAGAGAATTTTTCATTAGATAAACACCAGGTTTCTCCGGTAAGTTCTTTAAATGATATTCAAAATCAAACATTACAATCCTCCATAAATCTTTTCCTTTGTATATAAATTTTAGCATTTTAATCTTAAGTAAACAAAAGGAATTTTATTGCAATTCACAATTCATAATGCATACTGTACACTGTGAATTGTGAACTGCAAAAGGTACTTTTACCTAAAACGGTGATTCAAACTCTTCGAATCTTGGCCATTTTTCATCTTCTTCTTCAACTTCTACTTCATATTTATCTAAAAATTCCCAAGGTATATTTAGTGATGACCAATGAATTCCATCTCTTAAACTTAGAATATAAGGTTTTGTAACTTTATAATAAATTATAGCATTTTTTTCCCCTTTTATATAATATCCATGAGCACATCCCCTTGGAATATATACAATATTTCTGTTATTTTCATTTAACTCTATTACAGCATATTTCCCAAAAGTCTTTGAATTTTTCCTTAGATCAACTATAACATCTTGGATCGAACCGCTTAAACATGTAACTAATTTATCATGTTCTTCTGGAGGTCTCTGAAAGTGCATTCCTCTTACTACGCCTGGCTTGGCAATTGCATAACACTCCTCTTTAAATTCTGTACTTAATCCATAAATATTAAACTGTGTATTATTAAAAATTTTTATAAAATCGCATTTATCTTCCATTAAAACCATAGGGGTTATTAAATAGCATCCTTCTACTTCTAATTCTTCAAATCTAAACATATATTATCCTACTCCTTAATCCTAATTTTTTTCTCTTGTATTTTTTAAAATAAATAATTTTACACTCTAATATATGAATTAGAAGCCTATAGAGTTAATATTAGCTTTCAATAATTACTTATAAAAAAAATAGAGATAAAAACCAAAAATTTTTATCTCTATCTATATTTTCTAAATTATCATTCTCCAAATATTGCTTGATGTACAACTTGTGAAGCTATTTCTGCAGCTGAACCTGCTCCACTTTCTCCATTTTCAACTATAACTGCAACTGCAATTTTAGGATCATCAACTGGTGCTATTGATATAAACCATCCATGGGGAATTGCTTCTACTCCGTTTTCCATATAATCTGCTGTTCCTGTTTTTCCACCTGCATTAGTTCCGTCAAAATACGGCCATCTATATATATTATTTGAAACTAAATAATTCATATATTCTTTAATAATAGCTGCTATATCTGCAGAAATTACATCACTTTTAAGTACTTTATTTTCTATTTCCTTTATAGTATTTCCATCTTTATCAACAACTTTATTAACCAATTTAGGCTGCATTAAAACTCCATTATTTGCAACAGTTGCTGCAACAATAGCCATTTGCATTGGAGTTACAGCTACACTTCCTTGTCCTATACCACTTTGAGCTATATTTCCTAATTCATATTCTTCTAATGTTGGAAAACTGCTCTGAGATATTGAAATTCCTACTCCAGGTATTCTTGCATTAAAGCCAAATCTCTCTGCTACTTCCCTTAATTTATCATTACCCATTTCCATAGCTAAAGTACCAAATACAACATTGCTTGATACCCTATATGCATTTTTTAAATCTAAACTTCCATGAGCCTGCTTCATAAAATTGTTAAGTTCTGTTCCATCGTCAAATGTAATCTTACCTTGATCATCAAAAATTCTAGCTGTTACAGCTGGATCATTTTCAATGGCTGCAGCCAGGGTTACTGTTTTAAAAATTGAACCTGGCGGATATATTCCATACAAAGCCCTATTTAACAGCCTACTTTCAGTATCTTCACCACTATTTGCATCTTCCATTGCCCCTTCTAAATTAGTTGGATCATAGGTTGGTTTAGATACCATGGCAAGAATTTCACCAGTTTTAGGATTTAAAGCAACTACTGAACCTTTTCTATCTCCTAAAGCATCATAAGCAATTTTCTGGAGGTTATAGTCTAAAGTTGTGATTATACCATTTCCTATTTTTTCTTCATTTCTATTTTCTATAGCACTTTTTAAGTCAAAACCCTTTAGTAAACTTCTAAAACTATTTGTAAAACCATTATACTTTGAAAGTTCTTCATCAAATTCTTCTTCTAATCCTGTAATACCATATCTTTCATCGATATATCCTAAAGCATGAACATATAAATCTCCATAGGCGTAGTCTCTGCTTTGACTATATTCATCAATTCTTTTACTAGTTGCAATAGGATTTCCATCTCTATCATATATTGTTCCTCTTATTACTTCATTTCTCTTTGCCCAAAGCCTTCTATTTCCTGTATCCGCTGCTATATCAGGTCCCTTAAACAGCTGAAAATACGCTATATATGATATTAATGCGATAAAACAAAAAAGAAATATTATCATTACATTCTTTACATTTTTAGCTAGAGAATTCATAGCTTCCTCCTTATTTAATTTTCCTCTGATACCTTTTGTAACATTCCTAGCGCAAAAAACATTGAAAGCATTGAACTTCCTCCATAACTTACAAGAGGTAAAGTTATACCTGTAAGTGGTATTACAGTAAATATTCCACCTACAATAACTAAAGTTTGACATGCAATCATTGTACTTAATCCAACCACTAATAATTGACTAAACTTGTCACTAGTAACAAAAGCTATTCTAATTCCTCGATAGAATAAAAGGAAATATATTATCATAATCCCTACTGCAAAGATTACTCCAAACTCTTCACATATTACTGCAAAAATAAAATCACTTTCACTTGCAAATATTAGGTCTGGATAACCATTGCCTAATCCAACTCCAAATAGTCCACCAGAAGCTATTGCATATAATCCCTGTACTATCTGATAGCCTTCATCACTTGCATATTTCCAAGGATCAAGCCATACCATAACTCTTCTTTTAACATGACTAAATACTCCATAGGCACCTATAGCTCCTACTACAGAAAGTCCAAGACAAGTAAACACATATTTTTTCTTAGAGGTTGCTATATAAAGCATAGTAACTGATATCCCAAAAAATATAAGTGTAGATCCTAAATCTGTTTGAAGAACCATACATACTAAAGAATACATTACAATTAGAGCTGGTATTATAAGCTGTTTAAAATCTTCTTTTATATTATTTTTACTTTCATAATCTTTTAAGGAAGAAGCTAAGTATAAAATCAAAGATATTTTACCAAATTCAGAAGGTTGAAAACCAAAGGGACCAAAATATACCCAGTTCATTGCTCCATTTGTTTCAACATTAAATATAAGACCATATAGTAATCCCATTGGCATAAAAATTAAAGTTATAATCATATATATATATTTATAATCTGCAAACTTACTCATATTAGGCAGCGCTACTGAAATAACTATATATGCAGCTATTCCTAATATTACCCATAACAATTGTTTAATTGCCATACTCTGATCTATTCTAAATAATACGGCAACCCCAACGACTGCTAATATACTTGAAAATATAAATAAAAATTTATCTCCATTTGGATAAAATCTTCTTATTAAATAATGAGAAAAACCTATTATGAGACAAAGTCCTAATCCTATAAATATTGCATTTTTGTTTAAAGGCTTTTCAAGTAGTGCTAAATTAGTAAATATTAAAATACATAATAAATAAATTAATTTGAGCACTCTTTTTTCTAATTTTAATTTATTCATATTTATACCCCTAATTCTTATCTGATCTAATTACTTTAAATATTGCACTACCTATTCTAAACTTATCGTTTGCTCTTAATTTAAAATAATCCTTTATTTTTACATCATTAACAAAAATACCATTAGTACTTTGTAAATCTCTAATAATTATTTCATTATTTTTTAATTTGATTTCAGCATGATTTCCTGATACATATTGATCACTAAGTCTTATTGTATTGCCTTCTTTTCTGCCAATGGTAATTACATCTCTTAATAATAAAATAGACCCCTCTTCTAAGTTTGAATTTTCTCCTACACTAACTACTTCTATTCCATAACTTCTTTTACTAGAACTTGGTCTTTTTCTACCGCCACTTTTTACATCTTTATACATTATCTTTAAAGCATAAAAGATAATAAAATAAAGAATGCCTATAAAAGCTATTCCAGAAATCAGTCTTATAATCTTTGAAAAATCCATTTTTTCACCTCAAATTAGTTATTATACTATCATTATATATTAAAATACTTAAATAAAAATAACAACTAGCTTAATCTTATAATTATCTTAGGATTTTCTTAAGATATTTACCTGTATAAGACTGTTCTACTTCAATAATTTCTTCTGGAGTTCCAGTTGCAACTATAGTTCCACCTTTATCTCCACCTTCTGGTCCTAAGTCTATTATATAATCTGCACATTTTATTATATCTAGATTATGCTCTATAACTACTACTGTATTTCCTGCATCTACTAATCTTTGAAGTATAGTGATCAACCTATTAACATCATCTATATGAAGACCTGTTGATGGTTCATCAAGAATATAAAGAGTTTTTCCTGTACCTCTCTTTGATAATTCAGTAGCTAATTTTATTCTTTGAGCCTCTCCACCTGATAATTGAGTTGATGGCTGACCTAATCTTATATATCCAAGACCTACATCATATAATGTTTCAAGTTTGCTTTTTATTCTTGGTATATTTTCAAAGAACTTTAATGCTTCTTCTACTGTCATATTTAAAACATCTGCAATATTTTTCCCCTTATATTTTACTTCTAAAGTTTCCCTATTATATCTTTTTCCATGACATACTTCACAAGGAACATATACATCTGCTAAAAATTGCATTTCTATTTTTATTATACCGTCCCCAGAACAAGCTTCACATCTTCCACCTTTAACATTAAAACTAAATCTGCCTTTGTTATATCCCCTCATTTTTGCTTCTGTTGTAGTAGCAAATAATTCCCTTATTATATCAAATACTCCTGTATAAGTAGCAGGATTTGATCTAGGAGTTCTTCCTATAGGACTTTGATCAATATCTATTATTTTATCTATATTTTCGTATCCCAATATTTCTTTATATTTTCCTACTGGATTTTTACTTTTGTTTACTATCCTATTTAAACCCTTATAAAGAATTTCATTTACTAAAGTACTCTTTCCTGAACCTGAAACACCAGTAACTGCTGTTAAAGTTCCTAATGGTATTGATACATTTATATTCTTTAAGTTATTTTCCTTTGCACCCTTAACTCTTATAAAATTACCATTTCCTTTTCTTCTTTCTTTTGGAACTTCAACTTTTTTCTTTCCAGTTAAGTATTGACCTGTTATTGATTCTTCACAGTTCATCACATCTTCTAAGATCCCTGCAACAACTACTTCTCCACCATGTTCTCCTGCTCTTGGTCCTATATCTACTATATAATCAGCTGCCTTAATTGTATCTTCATCATGTTCAACAACTATAACTGTATTTCCTATATCTCTTAGTTTCTTTAAAGTTGCAATAAGTTTATCATTATCTCTTTGATGAAGACCTATACTTGGTTCATCCAGTATATATAATACTCCCATTAAAGCTGATCCTATTTGTGTTGCAAGCCTTATTCTTTGAGCTTCCCCTCCTGATAAAGTACCAGAACTTCTTGCTAAATCAAGATAATCTAGTCCTACATCAACTAAAAATGTAAGTCTATTTTTAATTTCTCTTACTATCTGCTCACTAATTTTTTTGTCCTTCTCAGAAAATTCTATTGAATTTAAATAATCCAATTCTTCTTTAATTGAAAGAGTTGTAAATTCATAAATATTTTTATCACCTATTAAAACAGCTAACGCTTCTTGATTTAATCTTGCTCCTTTACATTTAGGACAAGTATTATTCCCCATAAACTGTTCAATATGTTCTTTCATTTCATTAGAATTTGTTTCTACATATCTTCTTTTTAGGGAATTTATTTCTCCATCATAAGCATAATTATATTGAGCTTCAACTCCATCCTTAACATATTTAACCTTTAATTTCTTACCATTAGTTCCATATAAAATTAAATCTAAAGCCTCTCTGCTTAATTCCTTAACAGGTTTTCTTAAATCTATATCATATTCATGACTTAATGCTTGCAAAATTGCATAAGTCCAAGAATCTTCTTTTAGTCTTCCTTCTCCCCAAGTTGCAATAGCACCTTCCATTATACTTAAATCTTTATTTGGAATTATTAAGTCTTCATCTATTTCCATTAATGAACCAAGACCATCACAATGATCACATTTCCCATAAGGAGCATTAAATGAAAATAATCTCGGTTCTATTTCATCTATACTCATGCCACATTCATGGCAGGCAAATTTTTCGCTAAAAATTATATCTTCTCCACCTATTATATTTATAACAACTATACCATCTGCAAGTTTTAAAGCCACTTCAACTGAATCTGTTAATCTTCCTTCTACTCCTTCTTTAATAATTATTCTGTCAACTACAACTTCTATATTATGTTTTTTATTCTTATCTAAATTAATTTCTTCCTCTGTTAAGTCATAGATAGAACCATCAACTCTTACTCTTACATAACCACTTCTCTTCATTTTATCTAAAACTTTCTCATGTTGCCCTTTTTTTCCTCTAACTACAGGAGCTAACACTTGAATTTTAGTTCTTTCTTCAAAAGTCATAACCTTATCTACAATTTGGTCTACAGTTTGTTGTTCAATTGGTATTTTACATTTAGGACAATATGGTTTACCAACCCTAGCATATAAAAGTCTTAAATAGTCATATATTTCTGTTATAGTCCCAACCGTAGATCTTGGATTTTTGCTAGTAGTTTTTTGAGCAATAGATATTGCAGGAGACAATCCTTCTATGTACTCTACATCCGGCTTATCCATTTGCCCAAGAAACTGCCTTGCATATGAAGATAATGACTCTACGTACCTTCTCTGTCCTTCAGCATATAAAGTATCAAAAGCTAAAGAAGACTTCCCTGATCCAGATAATCCTGTTAAAACAACTAATTTATCTCTTGGAATTTCAAGTGATATATTCTTTAAGTTATTTACTTTTGCTCCTTTTATTATTATTTTATCTTTCATAAAATAAATCCCTTCCCGTTCCTTATTTTTTATCTATATAAATCGAAAATTCGAACTAATGTTCCTTATTATATTCTAAATTTTATTATAATTATTGTCAAATAATATATCCTTGTCAATGCTTTTAATCATCTAATTTATTTTATTAAACTTAAAAGGAGAGCCTTTCTAATTGCTCTCCTAATTCTTTAATTTCTATGATATCCTCTTTTCCATATTTATATGCTTAACAGGTATAAAATCAGAAATGAATATTTTACCTATAGGTCTATATCCATTCTTGAGATAAAATTCCCTAACACTTAATCTAGTTTCAAGAATTATCTTCTTATAGCCTAATTCCTTAGCATAATTCTCCATAGCCCTTAAAATGGCAGTCCCTGTTCCTTTGCCCTGATTTTTTGAATTAACAGCTAAATATTTTATTCTAATTTTCTTATTATCACTATGACTTAATGTTCCAACTCCTAGGATGTCTTCTTCTTTAAATGCCCCAAAAATAACATCCTTATCTACTTCACTCCTTAAATCATCATCATAAATACTACGTCTCCAAGGTTTCCTAAGAACCTTATTCCTTAAAACTAAAGTTTTTTGGTAATCATCAGTACCATACCTGATAATTCTCACTTCCATGATTATAGCCCTCCTTAAATAAAAAATTGATATAAATCCCCAAATCAATTTTTATATTTTAAATTAAATTTTATCATATTAAACATTACTATTCAATTACGGAAAAATTTTCAAATAGATATATCTAGATATATAATTAAAAGGAGATTGATTTATTAGAATCAATCTCCTTTTAATTATTTAGCTTTTAAATCATTTATTATATCACGTAATTCTGCAGCTCTTTCAAACTGTAGATTTTTAGCTGCTTCCATCATTTCTTCTGTATATTTCTTAATTAATTTCTCCTTATCTTTAGTTGAAATTTCTATCTTATCATTTTTAATAACTTCATAAATAGATGGTTCTTCTGCGGTTTTTGTTGCTTCTATTACATCTCTAATATCTTTAACGATAGTTTTAGGTACTATATTATGTTCTTGATTATATTTAATTTGTTTCTTTCTTCTTCTTTCCGTTTCTTTTATAGCCTTATCCATTGACCTTGTTATTACATCTGCATACATTATAACTTTGCTTTCTGCATTTCTTGCTGCTCTACCAATTGTTTGTATAAGAGATGTTTCTGAACGTAAGAACCCTTCCTTATCTGCATCTAGAATTGCAACTAATGCAACTTCAGGAATATCTAACCCTTCTCTTAATAAGTTAATTCCAACTAAAACATCAAACTTTCCAAGTCTTAGATCTCTAATAATTTCCATTCTCTCTATAGTCTTTATATCTGAATGCATGTAGGTAGTTTTTATTCCCAAATCAGATAGATATTTTGTTAAATCTTCTGCCATTTTCTTTGTTAATGTAGTTATAAGAATTCTATAACCCTTATCTATTGTTTTTCTTATCTCTCCATATAAATCATCTATTTGTCCTTCAACAGGTCTGATTTCTATAATTGGATCTAGCAGGCCAGTAGGTCTTATTACTTGTTCAGCAACATTAGTTGAATGTTCTAATTCATATTCCCCTGGTGTAGCACTTACAAATACAACTTGATTTATCTTCTTTTCAAATTCTTCAAACTTTAAAGGCCTGTTATCATAGGCACAAGGAAGTCTAAAACCATATTCGACTAAAGTAGTCTTTCTTGATCTATCTCCAGCATACATTGCTCTTGCTTGAGGTAAAGTAACATGGCTCTCATCTATAAACATTAAATAATCATCAGGGAAATAATCTAATAAGGTTTGTGGCGGAGTTCCAGGAGCTCTTCCATCTAATATTCTGGAATAATTTTCTATACCACTGCAATACCCCATTTCCCTAATCATTTCAATATCATAATTAGTTCTCTGCCTTAATCTTTGTGCTTCTAATAGTTTTCCCTGGCTATTTAATTCCCTTAATCTATCTTCAAGTTCATCTTCTATTTGCCTTATAGCTCTCTCTAAAACTTCCTTTGAAGTAGCAAAATGAGATGCCGGTGAAATAGCCACATGATTTCTTTCACCTATTATATTTCCTGTTACAACATCAAATTCTCTAATTCTTTCAATTTCATCCCCAAAAAACTCTACTCTTATTCCTTTACTTGATGAGTATGATGGAATAATATCTAAAGAATCTCCTCTAACTCTAAAGGTACCTCTAGCAAACTCTATATCATTTCTCTCATATTGTATCTCTATTAATTTTTTAATTACATCATTTCTATCTTTTATCATTCCCGGTCTTAAGGAAAGAGTCAGCTTTTTATACTCTTCTGGATTACCTAATCCATATATGCAGGAAATAGATGCAACTATTATTACATCTCTCCTTTCCAATAAAGCTGATGTAGCTGAATGCCTTAACTTATCTATTTCATCATTAATAGATGCATCTTTTTCTATATAAGTATCTGTTTGCGGAACATAAGCTTCAGGTTGATAATAATCATAATAGGAAACAAAATACTCTACTATATTGTTAGGGAAAAACTCCTTAAATTCTGAACATAACTGAGCTGCTAAAGTTTTATTATGAGCTAAAACTAAGGTAGGTTTTTGAACTCTTTCAATAATATTAGCCATGGTATATGTTTTACCAGATCCAGTTACACCAAGCAAAGTTTGAGCCCTATCTCCTCTCTTTATTGATTCAACTATGCTTTCTATAGCCTGGGGTTGATCTCCCATGGGTTTAAAATTTGATACTATCTTAAACTCCGGCATATTTTCACCTCCATGTTTATAATGACTTTAAATATATTCTATACTTAATAATTTACATATTCAACATTATATATAATAGCTCCTACATTCTACTCTTGTTCCTTCCTCTTATATAAACTTGAATTCGGCAAGTAAATTTTAAAAAAGTTTCTACTTGCCATTTTTGTTTTCTTTATGAATAAATTTACATTTATTATGATATTTTATACCGTTAGGTCTTTTTTTGAGTATACT
>NZ_JAHLPS010000010.1 GCF_018918055.1 Caproiciproducens sp. MSJ-32 | reverse complement strand
TTGTCTTTCTAAATTCTTCTGTATAATACTTTTGCCCTTTTGCCATTGTAGACACTTCCTTCCCTTTTTATATTTTAAGGTGTTCGGCTTTTTGTGTCTACACTAATATACTAACACCAACTTCAAAATGGACAAAAATTATTACAGTAAGTTTTGAATAAAGGATAATAAGCCTGGGTAGAAATATCCATGGCTTTTCCTTCTATAAGGAGGAACTTATGAAGAAATTGAGAGTATTTATATTAATTTTTATACTATTAAATCTATTTACAGCTTGTAAAAATAATACTGATTTAATTAGAATTGCTGTAATAGATACAGGAATAAATAAAGAAGTGTTAAGAAAAAATACTGTTTTAGATGGATGGAATTATGTACTTCGTTCAGATAATACTGAGGATCCAGATGGTCATGGAACAATGGTATCTAGTCTTATAGTTGGTTCTAAAGATGGAAAAATAAAGGGAAAGTCAAAAAAAGTAAATCTTATTCCTTTAGTTTGTAGTGGGATTAATGAATATGGGAAAGAGATGAAAAATACTCCTTCTTTAGCAGCTCAAGCAATAAGAGATGCCATTGATAAATATAACTGTAAAATAATTAATATAAGGTCAGGAGTATTTGAAGATATAGAAAATTTAAGAGCAGCGGTAGAATATGCTGAAGAGAAAAGAGTAGTAGTTATTTCAAGTGCTGGGAATGATGGAAATGAAGAAATATATTATCCTGCAGGATATGATACTGTTATATCAGTAGGTTCTTTAGATATTAATGGAGATATAGCTGAATTTTCACAAAAAAATAACAGGGTTGATGTGTTAGTTAAAGGGACAGATATTAAAGTGATTGGAAATGACGGTAATGTGTATCGTGTTGATGGAACTTCCTTTTCCTGTGCATATGTTACAGGAGAAGTTGTAAATTTGTTGATAGATAATCCTCAATTAACTACAGAAGAGCTCCGTCAATATTTAAGTAATAAGTATTAGTGGGGAAGTTAAATTACAGGCCGTAAGATATGAAAAAACTCTAAGTAGAGAGCTTTATTGCTTCCTGCTTGGAGTTTAATTTTTATAAGTTTTAATATATATTGACTAAATATAGGTAATCATCTATATTTAAATATGTCATATATAGATGATTATCTATATAAGGAGGAGATATGATTAAAGATTATGAAAAGAATATAAAAGTATACAAAGCTATTGGTGAAATAAATAGAGCTAAGATTATTGATATGCTTTCTACAGGTGAAAAATGTGCATGTATGCTGTTGGAGGAGTTTAAGTTTACTCAGCCGACCTTATCTCATCATATGAAGGTATTAATAGATTGCAATATAGTTAAATATAGAAAGGTAGGAACATGGATATATTATAGTTTAAATGAAGAAGTTTGTGAGGAGGCTATAAAATTTTTAAATGGTATATTAAACCATAATAAAGATTGAAATAGGAGATAATATGAAAAAAGTAGATTTAACAGAAGGAAAGGTCTTAAGTGTATTAATAAAGCTAGCACTACCTATTATGGCAAGTTCTTTTTTGCAATTTGCATATAATATACTTGATATGATTTGGGTTGGGAATCTTGGAAGCAATGTGGTAGCTGCTATTGGGTCTTCAAGTTTTTTTGTTAGTCTTGGATATTCAATAAGTGCCTTTATTGCAATTGGAGCTGGAATTAAAGTTTCCCATGGAATAGGGGAGAAAAATAATAAACAGGTTAAGGAATATATTTCTTCAGGAATAATTTTAACCTTATTTCTTGGAATAATTTATAGTATTATTATTATTGTTTTTGGTAAAAATTTTATAGGTTTTTTAAATATAGAAAATTCAATAGTAAAAAGTGAAGCTTACAAATATTTAGTTATAAATGCACCTATTTTATTTTTCTCCTTTTTCAATACCTTATTTATAAGAATTTTTAATAGTTTTGGAAATAATAAGAGCGTTTTAATAATAAATATAATAGGTATAATAATAAATTCAATTTTAGATCCAATATTTATCTATATATTAAAATTAGGTGTAAGTGGTGCAGCCCTATCTTCTTTAGTAGGAGCATTTATAGTTTTTGTATCCCTTTTATATAAGGGAAGGTCAGTTTTTACAATAGATAAAGAAAATATCTTAGATTATGCAAAGTTAAAGGAAATAACAAGACTAGGAATTCCAATGTCTCTTCAAAGAGTATTATTTACAATAATAAATATTCTTCTTGCTAGAATAGTTGGAAGTTTTGGGTCAGATGCAATAGCTGCACAAAAAATAGGATTACAAATTGAATCAATAGTTTATATGGTTGTTGGGGGATTAAATGGAGCTATAACGGGCTTTGTAGGTCAAAATTTTGGAGCAAAGAAATACAAAAGAATCAATGAAGGTTATAATAAGGCAATAGGCATTGGAATTATTTATGCTTTATTTGTAACAATTACTTTTATTTTTATTCCAGAGTTTTTAGTGAAATTATTTATTAGAGAAGAAAACACCATTAATATTGCAAGTAGTTACTTAAGAATATTGGGGGTATCGCAAATATTTGCAACTGTAGAAATGATATCAAATGGAGTGTTTACAGGAGTTGGATTACCTAAGATTCCAGCTGCTATAAGCATAATCTATACAAGTTTAAGAATTCCAATGGCATTAATACTTATAAGATTTTTTGATGTAAATGGAATATGGGCAGCAATAACAATTTCAAGTATAATGAAAGGAACTACATCATATGGAATATACAAACATAAAATATGGAGGAAATATAAAGATGCTAGAATTAATTAAAAAGCTTAATTATAAAGAAAAATTATTAAAAGGAAGTTTTGGTATTGAACGAGAAACATTAAGAGTAACTCCAGAGGGAGATTTGGCTTTAACAATGCATCCAAAGGCTTTTGGAAGTAAAATTTCAAATTCTTATATAACAACTGATTTTTCAGAAAGTCAAATAGAACTTATAACTCCTCCATTAAGCACGGTTGATGAAGCCTATAATTTTTTAAGTGCCCTTTATGATATGACAGTTTTAGAATTAAACAATGAATATCTTTGGCCTCAGTCAATGCCTTGTAATATACCGGAAGAGAAAAAAATACCTTTGGCTCAATATGATATAGAAGATGCTTATAAAGGAGAAAAAGCAAGTAACTATAGAAAACATTTATTAAAGAAATATGGAGGAAAAAAACAATTAATTTCTGGAATTCACTTTAA
Organism: Caproiciproducens sp. MSJ-32; assembly: GCF_018918055.1. Taxonomy (GTDB): domain Bacteria; phylum Bacillota; class Clostridia; order Clostridiales; family Clostridiaceae; genus Clostridium. The sequence continues at coordinate 32,994 of NZ_JAHLPS010000010.1, read as the reverse complement.
TTTTTCTTTCAATGAGAACTTAATTAAAGATTTATATAAAGTCAGTGGCTTTAATAAAGAATATATAGAATTTAGAAATGATATATACTTAAAAGTAGTGAGAAACTATTTAAGATATAGATGGCTGATTATCTACTTATTAGGAGGCACTGCAGTAATACATGAATCCTTTGGAAATAAGTGTGTTATTCAGTTAGATAAAGTAAATGAAGGAAGCTTTAGCAATGAAGGAGCTGTTTCTTACAGAAATAGTGAATGTGGTTATAAAAATCCAATAGATTTATATCCAAATTATGATTCTGTAAAGGAATATGTAAGTAGTGTAAAAAAGTTTATAAATGATAAAGTTATTGATAGTCATAAGGAATTATATACTCAAATAAGATTAAAAGCTTATGATAACGATAATTTTTTAGATTCACTTTTAGAAAAGGGAATTAACTACTTAGAAATTAGAAGTATAGATATAAATCCTTTTGATAAAACGGGAATATCTAGGGAAGATTTAAATTTTATCGTATTATTCTTGATATACTTATTAATAAAGGAAGAAAGTAATTATGTAAATTGGCAGGAAGAAGCTCAAAACAATCAAAATATTATTGCTTTATACGGACAAAAGGATATAGTTTTATTGAAAGATGGAGAAGAAATTTCTAAAGATATATGGGCAATTGAAATATTAGAGGAAATGAAAGAAATTCTTAATGAACTTTCAATAGAAAAAGATGCTATTATAGATAACATGATATTAAAGATAAAGAATCCATCTTTAACTTATGCTGCTAGAATATTAGAAATAGTAAAAAAAGAAGGCTTTATAGAAGGTCATATGAATTTATCTAAAAAATATAGAGATGATGCTTTTGTTAATAGATATAAATTAGAGGGATATGAAGATTTAGAACTTTCAACTCAAATATTAATGAAGGAAGCAATAAAAAGAGGTATAAAAGTTGAACTAATAGATAGAACTGAGAACTTTATAGCTTTAACAAAGAAGAATCATGTTGAATATATAAAGCAGGCTACTAAAACTTCAAAGGATAATTATGTAACAGTCCTTATGATGGAAAATAAAACTGTAACTAAAAAAATTTTAGAGAAGAACAATATAAGAGTTCCAAAGGGCTTTGAATTTTCTTCATTAGAAGAAGCAATTGAAAATCTAAATGAATTTAAAAATGATTCAGTAGTTATAAAACCAAAATCAACTAATTTTGGTATTGGAGTATCAGTATTTAAGGATAAAGTAAGTGAAGAAACAATAATTAATGCATTAGAAAGAGCCTTTAAATATGATAATACAGCTTTAGTAGAAGAATTTATAAAGGGAAAAGAATATAGATTTTTAGTAATAGGAGATAAGGTTCCTGGAATACTTCATAGAGTACCAGCAAATGTGGTTGGAAATGCAAAGAATACTATTAAAGAATTAGTTGAAATTAAAAATTTAAATCCTTTAAGGGGAAAGGGCTATAAAAGACCATTAGAAAAAATAGAATTAGATGAAGATGTTAAAATATTTTTAAGGGAAAAAGGAATGACTTTTAATTATGTTCCTAATAACAATGAAATAGTTTATCTTAGAGAAAATTCTAATATAAGTACTGGTGGAGATAGTATAGACTATACAGATTTAATGCCGGAAAAATTTAAGAAAATAGCAATAGAAAGTGCAAGAGCTGTTGGAGCTGCAATTTGTGGAGTAGATATGATAATAGAAGATTATAGGGATGAAAATTCAAGTTATGCAATAATTGAATTAAACTTTAATCCTGCTATTCATATTCATTGCTATCCATATGAAGGAAAAGAAAGAAAAATAGGAGAAGAAGTTTTAGCTTTATTAGGATTTATTTAGATAGTAGTTGTTAATAGAAGTCACTTATAATAATATAGCTGATATATGCTAATACTATTTATTAAAAAATGACTATATCAAATTCATTCTTAATTTTGATATAGTCATTTTTTAATATTTATTATCCTGCCCCTTTTAAAGGTAATTATTTGGATAATTTATTGTAGTTTATTTTTATAAATGTCATAAATACAATGTTGATATTATAGAAATAATAAGTATATAGTGGTAGAATTGACTTAGAAAATTTATGGAAAAGGAGAAGAATATGAACTATAAGATTAATAAAGAGTATGTGTTAGATACAGCTAAAAAAATATTAGAATTTGATAGTCCAACAGGATTTTGCTTTGATATTATGAAGTTTATTGAAGAAATAGCAATAGGATTTGACTATAAGTTTGAGAGAACTAATAAAGGCTGCGGAATAATTACTATAGAGGGACAAGAAGAAGGAAAAGTAATTGGTCTTGCAGCCCATGTAGATACTTTAGGAGCTATGGTTAGATCTATTACAAATAATGGAACTTTAAAGTTTACTTTGCTTGGAGGTCCAATACCAGCAACCTTAGATAGTGAATACTGTAAAATAAGAACTAGAGAAGGTAAAATTTATACAGGAACATTTTTAAGTACAAGTCCTGCAGCTCATGTTTATGAAGATGCAAAGGATAAGAAACGTACTTCTGAAAATATGGAAGTAAGAATAGATGAAAAGGTATTATCTAAAAGAGATGTAGAAGCTTTAGGAATTTGTCCAGGAGATTTTATTTTTATAGATCCAAAAACAACTATAACTGAAAGTGGCTTTATAAAATCGAGATTTATAGATGATAAGGGTAGTGTTGCAGCTTTAATGGGTTTATTAGAGTTATTTAATAGGGAAAAAATAACTCCTAGATATAAGACAAAGATATTTATTTCAACTTATGAAGAAGTAGGTCATGGCGCTTCCTATATCCCTCAAGACATAACTGAAATGATAGCTGTAGATATGGGCTGTATTGGAGAGGATTTAACTTGCACAGAATATGATGTATCAATTTGTGCAAAGGATTCTGGAGGGCCATATGATTACAATATGGTAACAGATTTGGTGAATTTAGCAAAAGAAAATAATATAAAATATGCTATAGATATTTATCCAATGTATGGGTCTGATGTTGGAGCAGCTTTAAGAGGAGGAAATGATATAAGAGGAGCTCTTATAGGTCCAGGAGTTCATGCTTCTCATGGAATGGAAAGAACTCATTATGAGGGATTAGAAAATACAATAAAACTTCTAGTTGCTTATTTAACTAAATAAAATTAAGAAAAGATTAAGATTTCTAAAAGAAAATAAATAATTTATTTTAAGAAATAAAAATTATAATAATCCTCATAAGTTATAATATTGAGGTGTACTAAAATGAATAATATACAAATAATAGTAGATTACATTTCAAATTATGGATTAATATTTCTATTTATAATAATTTTTTTAGAATACTTAAATTTTCCGGGGTTAGGAGCGGCTATAGTAATGCCGGCAGTTGGAATAGCTATTTCCAAGTTTAATATAAATATTTTATTGGCAATTCTTATATCAGTAGCGGCAGGGGAATTAGCAAGTTTTATTTTATTTTTTATATCTTATTGGTTTGGCAAGCCTATTTTAACCAAGATTTATAATAGATTTCCTAAGAGCCGTAAGGCTATAGATAAAGCCTTTCACTATATTGAGAATTATGGCTATAAAGGAATTTTAATTGCAAGAATTATACCAGTTGCAAGAACTTTGATTCCTTTTGTAGCAGGAATATTTAGAATGAATTTATTAAAATGCTTTCTTTATTCAGTTGTTGGTGTAACAATTTGGAATACTGTTTTAATATATGCAGGCTACGCTTTTGGAAATAAATTCATATAATTATCAGAAGGGCTTGGGGCTTGCAAGAATATTATAATGTACAATGTAGAATAATAAATTTTTAATGAGTATATTATTCTATATTGTACATTTTAAATTGTAATATTAAGTGAATTAGGAACTTATAATTGGAAATGATAATAATATAATTATGAGTGAAGAAAGTGAGATTATTTATGAATAAATTTGAAAATATGAATTTAGTACCAGAAATTTTAAAAGCTTTAAAAAATTTAGACTTTGAAGAACCTTCAGAAGTTCAAGGGGAAGTTATACCTAAGTTTTTAGAAGGAAAGGATTTAGTTGTAAAATCCCAAACAGCTAGTGGAAAAACTGCAAGTTTTGCTATTCCCCTATGTCAGCTTATTGATAGTAATGAAAATAAGCTGAAGGGACTTGTTTTAGTTCCTACAAGAGAATTAGCTCTACAAGTAAAAGAGGATATATCAAATATAGGGAGATTAAAAAAGATTAGGGTAGCAGCAGTTTTTGGAAAACAGTCCTTTAAGGAGCAGCTTTCTGAATTAAAACAACGTGTACATATTATTTCTGCTACACCAGGAAGAGTCTTAGATCATATTGAGAGGGGAAATTTAAATCCTGCTTTTATAGAATATGTAGTTATTGATGAAGCTGATAAAATGTTAAATATGGGGTTTGTAGATCAAATTGACAAAGTATTAAAAAAGCTTCCTAATCTTAAAAATACTTATCTATTTTCAGCTACAATTCCAAAAGAAATAGAAAAATTATATATTAGATATATGAAGGAGCCAGAGATAATTTCTGTAAAATCTAAAGTTTTTAACAGAGATAAAATAAAAGAAAAGTATATTGCAGTAGATAATGATGATAAATTTAAACTTCTATTAAAACTCCTTTAGTTTATACGGAAGAATCGGCAATTATTTTTTGTAATACAAAAGAAGCGGTAAAAAATCTTTATTATAATTTAAAAAGAGAGAAGATAAAAGTAAATCAGCTTCATGGTGATATGGAACAAAAAGAAAGATTAAAAATTATGGAGAGTTTTAAAAATAGGGGATTTAAAGTTTTAGTAGCAACAGATATAGCTGCTAGGGGAATACATATAAGTCATATTACTAATGTTTTTAATTATGATGTACCAATGGAAAAAGAAAGTTATGTCCATAGAATAGGAAGAAGCGGAAGAGGACAAAGACAAGGCCTTGCAATTTCCTTGGTTAATAGTAGAGATAGAAAATTTTTTAAAGATATAGAAGAGTATGTTGGATATAAAATAGAAAAGCTTGATATTCCATCTTATGAAAAAATGATAGAGGGTAGGAAGAAGTTTTTAGAAAATCAGAAATCTTTATATGAAAATAATATAACCATAAAAAAAGAAATACATGGGGAACTTACAAAAATACATTTAACAGCAGGTAAAAAGAAGAAAATTAGAAATATAGATATTTTAGGAGCTTTAAGCAATTTGGAGATTCTTACAGCAGAAGACATCGGAATTATAGATATACAGGAAGGTCATTCATATGTAGATATATTAAATGGTAAGGGAAAAAACTTGTTAAATAAATATAAGGAAATAAAAATAAAAGGTAAGAATGTAAAAATAAGTTTAGCTAAAGATAGATAATTTAGTAACAATATTCCATAAATCTTAATATATTAAATTAACAATAAATATAATGAATGTTATGACAAGTTAAGGGAGTTATAACATTCTTTTTTATGTTTTTTTGAAATTAAATTCAATGAAATAATGCTAAATTTCTTGATGTTTATAGACAAAAAAGCGTATAATTAGACAAGATCTTTTTTAGATTAGGATGGTGAAATAATGATAATTTTGAAAAAATTTATTACTTTTTTAATATATACAACTATTATAGTATGTTTTATGATATCATTAACTCTTTTATCTAATAATTATTTATATATTAATAATTTGACCTTGATTATATTACTAATAAATATTTTAATTATTTTTTTTGTTTTTTTAATTTATCTATATATTAAAGGTAAAATTATTAATAAAGTTAATTTGCTTTCCAATGTTATTAAAAATGTAAAGGATAATTTAAAACAATACAATGATAGTACAGAGTTATATGAAGATGAGATTAGTAAAACAGATCAATTATCAGAAATGTTTTATGATGTAAAAGAAATTGAAGAAAAGCTAGTGTATTTAGAAGATAATATTTTGGAAAGAGAAAGTGATTATATAAATATCTTAAATGCTATGACTAATTCTTTCTTTCATTTAAAAGCAATTGAAGATGAAAATGGAGAATATATTGATGGTATTATAAAAGATGTAAACTATGCAGCAGCAGAGCTTTTAGATACTACTAAGGAAGAACTTATAAATAAAAAACTTTCAGAAGTTTATAAGGATTATCATGTATATAAAGAAAAAATACTTGAAATTTTAAAAAGAGTTAAAGAATCTAAATCAGAATGTATAGCAAAGGAAATCAGCATAATAAAAGAAAAATGGGGAGTAATATCTGTATATTCTCTTAGAGAAGGTTATTTTTCAATAATAGTAAACAATGTAACAGAGATAAAAAAATATGCAGAGAAAATGAGCTATATAGCTACCTTTGATAATTTGACTGGTTTGCTAAATAGACATAATTTAATAGAATATTTAAATAAATTAGTAAGTGAAAAAGAAGAGTTTAGTGTTTATTTTTTAGATTTAGATAATTTTAAAAGTATAAATGATACCTTAGGTCATAGTACAGGAGATGAAGTATTAAAGATAATTTCCAATAAGTTAAAAAATATTTATTCAGAGGAAATTAGCGTTGGAAGATTGGGTGGAGATGAATTTATTATAGTAAGAAAGGGAAAAAACATTTATGAAGATATAGAAAAATTTTCTTTAAGTCTATCTAAAATGCTCAGTGGAACTATAAAAATAAATAGATATTCTTTTAATACTGAGGCGAGTATAGGAGTTAGTTTTTATCCTCAACATGCAATTGATGCGGAAACTCTTTTAAAGTATGCTGATATTTCTATGTATGAAGGGAAAAGAGCTGGTGGGAATAAATTTAAAATTTTTTCTCCTGATATGCTAGAAAATGTATATTTAGCAGCAAGATTAAGTAATTCTATAAAAAATAATGAATTAGAAGTTTATTATCAGCCTATATATGATGTGAAAAAGGGTAAAATAGTATCTGCAGAGGCATTAATAAGATGGATAAGCAATGGAGAAGTGATTCCTCCAAATAAGTTTATTCCTATAGCTAAAAAAAATGGTGATATATTATTAATAGATGAAATTGTCATTAGAGATGCAGCAAGATTTTGTAAAAGTATTAGAGAAATGGGAGATAAAGATTTTATAGTATCTGTTAATGTTTCCCATGCCATATTAAAACAGTCTTATTTTTTATCTAAAATAATTAAAATAGTTGAAGAAGAAGGAATAGCTCCAGATTTTCTTAAATTTGAGATTACAGAAGATGAAACTATTGATGATAGTGAATTTACAGCTAATGTTCTAAAGGAATTAAAAGAATTAGGTTTTGAAATATCCCTAGACGATTTTGGAGTTGGATATTCTTCCTTTAATCATATAAAAACTTTACCTTTAGATACATTAAAAATTGATAGAAGTTTAATTTTAAGTATAGAAAATGATAACAGAACTTTCTCAATAATAGATACATTAATTAATCTTGCTCACAACTTAGGATTAGATGTAATTTGTGAAGGTGTTGAGAAGAAAAATGAAATGGAGTTATTAAAATCTATGGGTTGTGATAAAATTCAAGGCTATTATATAAGCAAGGCTATTAATAAAAATGATTTTATTAAGTTTTTATTGTCTTTTAGAGAATAGATTTTATAGATAAGTTAATTAGTTAGTTTTATTGAAATATACCTTATGATATAATTTATTTTATGATTTTAAAGATGGAGGAATAGAAATGTATAAATTAGTAGCAATTGATATGGATGGCACATTGTTAAGAAGTGATAAATCAATATCAGATAGAACTAAAAGTGTAATAAAAAAAGCAAGAGAAAAGGGAGTAACCGTAGTTTTAGCAACAGGAAGACCTATAGAAGGTGTTAGAAAAACTTTAGAAGAGCTTGAAATGCTAACAGATAAAGATTATGTATTAAGCTATAATGGAGCTTTGGTTCAAAAAACAAAAAGTAAAGAAGCGATTTCAAAAGTAACTATTAATGGTAAAGACTTGCATTACTTATATGGCTTAAGTAAGGAATTAAATGTTAATATTCATGCCTTTGTAGAAAATAAAGGTTTGGTAACGCCTAAGAATAGTAAATACACTCAAGTTGAGGCAGATATTAATAATATAGATATTAAAATAGATAGTTTTGATAATATTAAAGATGAAGATATAGTTGTAAAGGTAATGTTTATAGATGAGCCTGAAATATTAGGACCTGCTTATGAGAAATTACCAAAGGAAGTATTTGAAAAATATACTGTAGTTATGAGTACGCCATTTTTCTTAGAGTTTTTAAATAAAAATGTAAATAAAGGTTTAGGATTACAGCTTCTTGCTAAGCATTTAGGAATAAAAAGAAAAGAAATCATTGCTATAGGAGATGCTGAAAATGACAGACATATGATTGAATATGCTGGTTTAGGAATAGCAATGGGAAATGCTTTTGAATCAATAAAAGAGATAGCAGATTATATAACTGACAGTAATGATGAAGATGGAGTGGCAAAAGCAATAGAAAAGTTTGTATTATAATTAAAAAAATAATTTATATTGGAGTTATTTTGCAAAAAAATTGTAAAATAACTCTTTTTTCATTATAAACGAGAACTATTGTCAATTAAAAAACATATAACTGTATATAATAAGCAAAAAGAAAGAAGGATAAAAGTATGTGTGGAATAACTGGATTTGTAAATTTTAAGAAAAATATTAGCAATGAAGATAATATTCTTAAAGACATGATGGATACATTAAGATATAGAGGACCAAATGAAGAAGGAATGTATATATCTAATAACATTATGTTTGGTCATAGGAGGCTTATTTTGGATGCGGTTAGAAGGCAGACAATTTCGGATATGCCTTTATGTACTTTTTTATCAGGAGGACTAGACTCATCTGCTATATCAGCAATTGTTGCAAAAGATTATCAAGAAAAGGGTAAGGTTTTGACAACTTATTCAATAGAATATGAAGATAATGAAAAATATTTTAAATCATCCTTATTTCAACCAACTTCTGACAGAGATTATGCAAGGATGATGGCAAAATATATAGGAAGTGATCATAGAGAAATTATATTAAAGCATAAAGAATTAGTAAGTTCTTTAAAAGAAGCAGTTATAGGAAGGGACCTTCCAGGAATGGCAGACATAGATTCATCCTTGTATCTTTTCTGTGAAGAGGTAAAGAAGAATTTTGTTGTAGCCTTATCTGGAGAGTGTGCAGATGAAATATTCGGTGGATATCCTTGGTTTACTAATAAAGATATGATTAATGCTGATACCTTTCCATGGTCAAGGAATATAGAAGAAAGAAAGGAGATATTAAATGACAGCTTAAAGAATTTAAAAATAGAAGAGCTGGCAAAGGCAGCTTATGAGGATACTATTAAGGAAGTTCCTAAACTCTTTGGCGAAAGTAAAGAAGATGCAAGAATGAGAGAATTATTTTATTTGAATTTAAGATGGTTTATGGTTAATCTTTTGAACAGAAAAGATAGAATGAGCATGGCAAATAGTCTAGAAGTAAGAGTACCTTTTGCTGATTATAAGATAGTAGAATATTCTTTTAATATTCCTAATAATATTAAGTTGTTAAATGGAAGGGAAAAGGGATTATTAAGAAAAGCCTTAGAGGGAATCTTGCCAAATGAAATAATATATAGAAAAAAGAGCCCGTATCCAAAAACTCATAATCCATTATATACAGAAATGGTATGTAATATAATGAATGATATATTAGCGGACAAAAATTCACCAATTTTAAATATAATTGATAAGAAAAAAGTACAAGAAATAGTCGACACAAAAGGGAAGGCTTTTAAAACTCCATGGTTTGGTCAGTTAATGACAGGTCCCCAAATGATAGCTTATTTAATTCAAATAAATTATTGGCTGGATATTTATAAGGTTAAACTAGTTTAATTTCTTACTCAAGATATTAAAATATAAATAATTAAAGGTCTATGTAAAATTATTTAAATAGACCTTTAATTTTAGTTACATTTGATATTTTATATCCACGGTATTTGAGTTTTTTAAGTAAATTCTCGGAGCTCTTCTTCCAATCAAACAAAGAATTTCATAGCTTATTGTATTAAGAAGTTTTGCCATATCATCAGCACCAAATTTTATATCACCAGAGGAGCCTAAAAGTATTACTTCATCTTCTAATGTAATATCATCTATATCAGTTACATCCACCATAAATTGGTCCATGCATATATTTCCTATAATTGGTGCAAATTTACCGTTAATTATTACTTTTCCTTTATTTGAAAGTCCTCTAGAATAGCCGTCAGCATAGCCTACAGGAATTGTAGCAATCTTAGTTTTTCGCGAAGTTTTATAGCTTTTGTTATAGCCTATATATTGATTTTCTTCAACTTCTTTAATATACATAACCTTTGTTTTCCAAGTTAATACTGGTTTTATTTCAAAATTCTCTTTTCTTACTTCATCAGATGGATAGTAACCATATAATATTATTCCAGGTCTAATATAGTTAAAGTGAGTTTCTTCTAAATCTATTATTGCTGCACTATTAGATAAGTTTTTTTTAGGAATATTAATTTTTCTAGCTTCTAATTTGGCTAATATTTCATTATAAATATTAATTTGTTCATAGGAGTAGCTTTTATCCTTTGAATCAGCAGTAGAAAAATGACTAAATATACTTTCTACATTGATATTGCTTAAAAGAAAAATTTTTTCTATTTCTTCAATAGATTTTTCTTTATTTCTAAAGCCAATCCGACCCATTCCAGAATCTATAGCAATATGAATATTAACAACTTTATTTGCTTTTTTTGCTTCCTCATTAAGGATTGACGCAAATTCATAAGAAGAAACCGTAGGTTCAAGGTTATATTTTAATATAGAAGCTATTGAAAGATTTGTACTTAAGCCAAGTAACATAATACTGGCATCAATTCCGTTTTCCCTAAGTTCTATCCCTTCAACTACATTAGCAACGGCTAATTTTTTGATACCATTATCAATTAAAATTTTTGATACTTCTATAGCTCCATGACCATAGGCATTTGCCTTAACAACTCCAATTATTTCACTGTTTTTTGCCTTACTTTTAATTTGATTTATATTAAATATTAAATTATCTATATTAATTTCTGCCCACATTGGGTTTAGTAAATCCATAAGAGCCTCCTATTGCTTTTAACAAATATCATTGATACTATTATATATAATAACTGGTTCTTTGATAAGTGTCAGTTTATTTAAAATTAACAGTATCAGATTAATATAATTAGAAGCTGGAATTAATAAAGCGAATAATATAATGATTTGAGCTTCTTGACTTAACTATACATTATTATTTTGAAATTTTTTAGAAGGTGAGAAAGTGGATATTGTAAATATAAATTTAGATACTAATAGCACTGTTCCTTTATATATACAGATTTACGAGTTTTTTAAAGAAGAAATACAAAAGGGGAAGCTAAAAGCTAATACTAAGCTGACTTCTAAAAGAAAATTGTCAGCGGCTTTAGGTATCAGTCAAAATACTGTTGAAGCTGCCTATGCCCAGCTTATTGCTGAGGGGTATATAACAGCAGTTGAGAAAAGAGGATATTTTGTTTCTGAACTTAGCGATATTATAAATATTCCAGAGAAGAAAACAGAAGTAAAAGAGAAAGTCAATAATAAAAAGAAATATAAATATGAATTATTATCAAGCAGGATAGATTTAGAAAGCTTTCCTTATAATCTTTGGAGAAAGATAAATAGGGAAATCTTAAATGAAACTAACATGAATATTCTTCAAATTGGTCATTCTCAAGGAGATTATAATTTAAGAGAAGTAATAAGTGAATATTTAAGATATTCAAGAGGGGTAAAGGCAGAAGCAGACAGAATAATTATAGGGGCTGGAACAGAATATTTAATTCAATTATTATTAAATTTAATTGGTAAAGATAAGATATATGGTATGGAAGAACCAGGATATTATAAAATTCGGAGAATATTAAAAAATAATAATATAGATGTAAAGGGAATAAGAGTAGATAAACATGGAATAAGTATAGAAGAACTATATAAAAGTAATTGTGATATTATTCATATTACTCCTTCTCATCAATTTCCAACAGGAGTAATAATGCCAGTAAAAAGAAGGATGGAGTTATTAAATTGGGTTAGGGAAAATAAAAATAGATATATAATAGAGGATGACTATGATAGTGAGTTTAGATTTGAAGGAAGACCAATACCTTCCCTGCAAAGTTTAGATCATGACGAAAAAGTAATATATTTAGGAACCTTTTCTAAATCTTTTGCTCCATCAATAAGAGTAGCATATATAGTTCTGCCAAAATCTTTATTGAAAATATATAAAGAAAACTTTAATTTTTATGCCTGTACTGTCTCAAGGATAACTCAACAGGCCTTATTTAAGTTCATTTCCGAGGGATATTTTGAAAGACATTTAAATAAAATGAGAAATATTTATAAGAAAAAAAGAGAAGTTTTAGTTTTACAAATTAAAAATAATTTAAAAAATACAGAAATAATAGGAACAAATGCAGGACTTCATATTCTGTTAAAAGTAGATAATGGAATGACTGAAGAGGAACTTATAAAAAAGGCACAAGAAAATAAAATAAGAATTTTAGGTTTATCAAATTCTTATATAAATAATTTTAATGAAGAAAGTATAGTGTTTATAGGATATGGAGCCTTAAGTTTAAAGGAAATTGAAGAAGCAATACTTTTATTAAAAAAATCTTGGAATTTGTAGTTAATAAATTTTAGGGGCAACAGTTAGAGTTTAATATAAGTTATTTTTAGTAATAATAATTAAGAAATTATTTATAATAAGTTACTTTAATAGCTTATTTAAAACATAGAATAAGATAGGAAAATAAGAGATTATATTAGATATATGAAATTATAAGGATTAATACTACAAGGTATAGTTATTGGAGCTGTGATTAAGAAAATAGTAGGTAAAACAATATAGAATGTACAATAGTACATTCTATATTGTGAGTTTTATTAATTAATTATAGAATACCTAGTTCAAATTTCCAGCTAAGTATTCTAAGAACAGCTTCATTTATCCTTTCTTCTGATATTTCTCCATTTTTTACAGCTTCTATTACTAGTGGAATTTGAAGTTCAAAGTTAGAGGCTATTATTAAATCATTTCCTGCTTGTACTGCTAATACTGCAGAAGAAGCATCGCCAATATATTCTTTTATTGCATCCATTTGCAGGTCATCAGTCATTACAACTCCGTCAAAGTTTAATTCATCCCTTATTATTTTATTTACATTTGTTGATAATGAAGCAGGTAAGTTTTCATCCATAGCTTTAACAATATTATGTGAAACTAGTATACTTCCAGCTCCAGCCTTAATTCCAGCTTTAAAAGGAAGAAAATCATTTTCTAAAAAGTTTTTGTAACTTCTTTCATCAATAGAAATACCAGTATGAGTATCTAAGTTATTTCCATAGCCAGGAAAATGCTTTAAAGTAGAACCAATATTTTGATCTTTCATTACCTTAACAACTGTTTCTACGTATTTGGAAGTTTCAAAAGCATCCTTTCCAAAAGTTCTATCATAAATAAAATCATATGGGTTTGTAGATAAATCTGCAACAGGAGCTAAATTTAAATTTATACCTAAGTTTTTTAATAATTTTGCCTTTTCCTCTGTATCGCTTATTATTAATGGAAAACCGCCTTCATTATATAAATCTTGAGGAGAAGGAAAGGGAACAGCTCTAAATTCAGGATACCAGCTTAATCTATTAACAGTACCACCTTCCTCATCTACGGCAACTAATAGAGCTATATCAGAAGTTGCTTGGTAATTTTCTATTGTTGAAGCTAAAGACTCTTTAGTATGATTAGCTATATTAGCATCAAATAATATGAATCCACCAATATGATATTTTTGAATATCTTCAATTGCTGTATCAGGATTACATCTGACTAAAAACATTTGTCCAACCTTTTCTTCTAGAGTCATTGTTTTTAGCAGTTTCTCAGCTTTTTCTTTATTAGTTGGTTCTGTTGGAATAATGTCTTTAGGAGGTAAATCATTAGTAGGTAATCTATCATCAGGTATTTTTGAAAACTTATCACTTAAAATTTTATAGGATAAAAATCCGGACATAAATAATATAATTATTAAAAACATAAATAGTAGAATTTTTTTCATTTTAAGATCTCCTAAATTTATTTATATAGATAATCATTTATTAATATTATACAGATAATTAAAAATTTATTCACTACATAGTGTATTCAAAAATGTTACAAAGGGGTAAATGAATAAATAAATCATATTTACAAATACTATTTGTATAGGTATAATATTACTGAACAAAAGCAATATAAAAACTTTGAAGGAGAAGAGTACATAGTGATTTAAATTATAGAGATCCGGGAAGGGTGGAAGCCTGGAATTTAAAGCTATGGAAAGAAGCTCTGGAGTTATAAACTGAAACAGCTTAATTAATTTTTGCCAGTAGGTTTATGGGATCTTCCCTTATAGAGATTTGAGTGGATTAGTAGTACTACTAATCAATTTAGGTGGTAACGCGGAATAATGTCTTTCGTCCTATAATTTTGGGAGGAGAGATTTTTTTATTTATAGAAAGGAATGAATGAACAAATGAGTTTAGAAAAATTAGCAGATTTAATTTTCCCACATATTGATAAAACGCCAGAATACTATCTTAAAAAATATCCAAAAAGAAATTTAAAAGAAGGTGCAGTAGTTTCAAGATATGCTCCATCACCAACAGGATTTCAACACATTGGAGGAGTTTTTGCTGCTTTAATAAATGAAAGATTGGCTAGTCAAAGTGAAGGGGTTTTCTTTTTAAGAATAGAAGATACTGATCAAAAAAGAGAAGTAAAAGGAGCAATTAAAGATACAATAGAAACTATGCATAACTTTGGAATGGACTTTAATGAAGGAATGACAGGAGAAGATGGTTCTATAGGTGATTATGGCCCATATCGTCAAAGCCAAAGACAAGAAATTTATGAAACTTTTGCAAAGGATCTTATAAGAAGAGGATTAGCTTATCCATCATTTGCTACTCCAGAAGAGCTAGCTGCCTTAAGAGAAAGACAAATTGAAGCAAAAATAACACCAGGATATTATGGTGAATTTGCTACAGATAGAAATTTATCTCCAGAAGAAGCAATGGAAAAAATAAAAAATGGAGAAAATTACATAATAAGATTTAAATCACCAGGAAATATAGAAAATAGAATTGAGTTTTATGATTTAATTAAGGGAGATATAAGTTTCCCGGAAAACAATCAGGATATCGTTATTATTAAGGGAGATGGGCTCCCAACTTATCATTTTGCTCACGTAGTAGATGATGCTTTAATGAGAACTACTCATGTAATAAGGGGAGAAGAATGGTTATCATCTTTACCAATTCATGTACAATTATTTGATGTATTAGGATTAGAAAGACCAAAGTATGCTCATATCCCAACAATAATGAAAAATGATAATGGTTCTAAGAGAAAATTATCAAAGAGAAAAGATGCAGAAGCAGCAGTTTCATATTATGCAGAAGTTGGATATCCAGCTCAATCAGTAATTGAGTATTTATTAAATATAATAAATTCAAGTTTCGAAGAGTGGAGAGCTGAAAATCCACATGCTGACTATCATGAATTCCCAGTTTCTTTAGATAAAATGAATAAGTCAGGAGCTTTATTTGATATAGTTAAATTAAATGATGTAAGTAAGGAAGTTATTTGTAAGTTTAAAGCAGATAAGGTATATGATTTATATACTGCTTGGGCAAAAGAATATGATAAAGAGATGTATGAATTAGTAACTAATAATGAAGCAATGGCTAAGGAGATATTTAATATAGATAAGGAAGGTCCTAAACCAAGAAAGGACTTTGCAAAATGGGAAGATGTTAGAGGAAAGATAGATTATTTCTTTGATGAATTATTTAATAAAGAAACAGCTGAAAATGTTGAATTGCCAAAGACATTAACTTTAGAGGCTGCAAAAGAAATTATTATGGTTTATAAAGATGAGTTTAATTTTAATTCAGGAAGTCAAGAAGCTTGGTTTGAAGAATTAAAAGAAATAGGTACAAAACTTGGTTATTGTGTTAATAGAAAAGAATATAAGGCAAATCCAGATCGATATAAGGGAATGATTTCTGATGTAGCAGCAGCTGTAAGAGCAGCTTTATCTCATAGAAGCAATACTCCTGATCTTTATACAATTATGCAGATATTAGGAGAAGAAAAAACAAAAGCTAGATTTGAAGCCTTTTTAAATTTATAGAAAGATAATAATTGATATTATAAAAGGAACTTGATAGCAAAAGTTATCAAGTTCCTTTTATAATTTTGATTTGCTCTATTCTCTTTCAATTTTTAATACTTGACCTGTATTAGCATTAATTTTTACTTCATAAAGGCCACGTTCAGTAAGGACATCAATTTCATAGACTAATAATCCGCCATCATATTCTAATTCTATTTTTGCAATTCTGCCAGGAACATGTTGTAAAGCAATTTGTACTGCTGTTTCGGCATCAATTCTATAGTTTCTCCAAAAATTATCTCAAAGGACAGGATAGCAGTTTGTTCTAAAACCATAGTCTAACATAAAATCTATCCTCTTTTATTGTTTTACTATGTCATTATATGAATAATTTTGAAATAAAGTTAATAGGAAGCTCACTTATAGAAGTTTTTTGAGATAACAATAATTGATTTTATAAGTTAAGAAGAATTAATTTTTGATTTAAATCACATAAAGATTAGTAGGAGAGAGCTATAATAAGTTTAAAGTTAATTTATTAGGTTATACTACAATATGTCTTATTGTAGATAATTTTAACTATATAATAATGGTGGTGAGTGTATTGAATAAAAATATAGTAATTATTGGTGGAGGTATTGCAGCTCTAAGTGCAATAAAAGCTATTAGAGAAATTGATAAGGAAATAAACATATATGTATTTCAAGATGAAAAATATTATCCTTACTATAGAATAAAATTAACAAAAGGTCTTTTTGATAATATTGAAGAAAGTAAATTTCTACTCCAAAAAAAAGAATGGTATGAATTAAATAAGGTTAATTTATATTTAGATAAAGAAGTTATTGCTATTGATATAGTAAATAATGAAGTAAAAATAAATGATGGAAGCAGTTTAAAATATGATAAATTACTAATAGCTACTGGAGCAAGTAATTTTATTCCTCCAATTAAGGGGATAAATAAAAAGAATGTATTTACTATAAGAAAGTTTGAAGATATTGAAGATATTAAAGCAAATGCTAAAGATAAACAAACAGTATTAAATATTGGTGGTGGAGTTCAAGGTTTAGAAGCTGCATGGGCTTTTAGTAAGGAAGGAAAAGATGTTACTGTAGTTGAAGCTTTAGAAAGATTAATGCCTCGTCAGTTAGACAAAAGAGCATCTGATATTTTAAAAAATAAAATAGAAAAGTGTAATATAAGAATTCTCTTAAATGCACAAGTAGAAAGAATTAGTGGAGAAAGCTCTGTTGATGGTGTTATTTTAAAGGATGGAAATAAGATTAATTGTGATATGATTCTTTATTCTGTAGGAATAAGATCCAATGTTAAATTATTAGAAAATACAGATGTAAAGATTAAACGTGGCGTATTGGTGAATAACAAAATGCAAACTAATATTAAAAATATTTATGCAGCTGGTGATGTAGCAGAACTAGAAGGTCAAATTGGAGGACTTTGGACAGTAGCTTCTGAAGAAGGTAAGATTGCTGGCTATAATATGGTAGAAAAAGATAAGGAGTATTGTATTATTCCGCCTGTTACTATGATGAACGCTTTTAATATTTCAATATTTTCAGTAGGAAATATTGATGAAGAAAATTGCGAAGAAACAATTATTGAAGATAAGAAGGATGAAGAATTATATAAGAGATTATTTATAAAGGATAAAATTATTGTAGGAGCAATTTTAGTGGGAGATACAAGGGAAGCCATGTTTTTAAAAAAGGCTGTTGAAAATAAGATTTTATTATCTGATATGGATTTAAATAATACTTCTTATCAAGATATAATAATAAAATTAAGAAGCAAATAATCAATTTAAAGAAAGTGATTATTTATAAATATTAATTCTTTAATAATTATTAAAAGAAAGTAATAAAAATTTCCTTTTTATACTTGAAATCTATACCAATAATTATGTAAAATAATAGTAACAATATTGGTGAAGGAGATGAAAGTATGGAAAATTATGATGTAGTTTTAGATTACTTTGTAAAAAATGATAGACCTCTAAATGCTACTGCAGTTGCAGAAGGAACAGGTATTGATAAAAAAGAAGTATCAAAAATTATGGATAAATTAAAGAAAGAAGAAAAAATTTATTCTCCTAAGAGATGTTATTGGCAAATAAAGAAGGATTAATAAGTTTTATTAGAGAGTTTTAGAAAGTTAAAATTTTATACTAATATGAAAAATGGCATTTGCAAAATATGCAGATGCCATTAATTTTATAAAATTTTAAAATTATATTTTACTGCTAATTCCTGTAATGAAGAAGGCACATTATCTTCACATATTAAATAATCTATATCATCCAATTCAAACTGCTTAAAGTTTGATCTTTTATTGTATTTTGAAAGATCTGTAAGTACATATAAATGTTTTGCTCTTTCCTTCATCATTCTTACAACTTCACAACGTTCATAATCATTGCCTGTAAGACCTATATCTTCGTCTATGCCATCGGTACCAATAAATAGTTTATCAACGAAGAATTCTTTTAAATTGTGTTTTATTAATGGACCAACATTGACTTCCGATTTTGTTTGATATTCTCCGCCTAGTACTATTACTTTAGTATCTTTATAATCTTTAAGGTACCTAGGAATAAAGCAGGAGTTTGTAATTATTGTAATATCTCTATGAGCTTTTGCAATTTCTAGTGCTAGTATAGCACATGAAGATCCAGACTCAATCATTATTGTTTCATGATCATTTATAATAGCTAAAGCTTTTTTAGCTGCTAGATATTTTTCTTCGTAATTAAATGTTAATCGATAATTTAAATCATCTTCATTATTGACCATGGCAAAACCATGCTCTCTTTTAAGAAGTCCTTTTCTTTCTAATTCATCTAGGTCTTTCCTTATAGTTACTTGTGATACATTACATAATTCTGATAAGTTTTTAACTTCAATTTTTTTATATTGACTTATTAATGTTAATATCTGTAAATGTCTTTTATTCATAATAACTCCTAAAAATAACAGTTTAGTCCTTCATCAAGAAATACTTTTTGATAATCTTTTAAGTCCTCTGGATGAAGTTGTTTAACTAATTTTAAAGAATATTCTCTATTTAATAATTCATATTTTCTTTGACCAAATTGATGAAAAGGTAATAAATTAACATCTTTTATACCAATGTTCTTCAGAAGTTTTGAAAATTCTAAAGCATCTTTAAGAGAATCATTAAAGTCAGGAATTACTGGTATTCTAGCAATAATTATTTTACCACTTTTCACTGCATAAGTCATATTCTCGATTATAATTTCATTATAAACTCCTGTACCTTCAAAATGTTTATCACTATCATAATGTTTCATATCAAATAATAATAAATCAACATCTTCTATTAATGCTTTAAATTCATCCCTTGCTCCATAACCTGTGGTTTCTATTGCTACATGTAGATTGTGCTTTTTACATTCTTTTATAAGTTCAATGGCTTGTTTATATTGAGATAATACTTCACCTCCTGATAAAGTTACACCACCATTAGATTCTTCATAGAAGGGAAGATCTTTTAATATTTCATTAATTATATCATTAATTTCTTTAAATTCTCCTTCATTATTTAGTGCATTTTGGCTACATCCATCTACGCATTTTAAACATCCATCACATTTTCTTCTATCTATTATTATTTTATCATTTACGTGGGTAATGGCTTTTTGTGGGCAAATTTGAACACACCTCAGACAGTGAATACATTTAGATTTATCCCAAGTTATTTCTATTAATGGATTTTGAGATTCAGGATTTGAGCACCATTTACAGGCAAGAGGGCAGCCTTTAAAAAAGACTACAGTTCTAATTCCTGGGCCATCGTGTAAACTAAATTTTTGTATATTAAAGATGCAAGGTAACATTTTATCATCCTCCATATTATTACCAAATAACTAATATTTTAACCATATCTAACTTTTATATCTTTCTTTGAATATATTATATCATATGAAAGTATGAAAAGGAATAAAAATCTTGTAAATGAAAGTATAATAACTTTCGTTTGAAATTAAAATTATTGACATATGAAAAGGCTCTGATATAATAAAAGTATAATGAGGAGGGATGAAAATGAGTCGATATTTTGGGAATTTAACTGAAAGAATGAATCATTTTAGGGAAGAACTATTAGAAGCTAAACCGTATGTTTGTGCAGAGAGAGCAATATTAACTACTGAAGCTTATAAGGAACATGCTGATAAACCAGTTCATTTAAAAAGGGCCTACATGTTAGAAAAAATACTTAATAATATGACAATTTTTATTGAAGATGATACTTTGATAGTTGGTAATCAAGCCTCATCTAATAGAAGTGCTCCAATTTTCCCTGAATATGCCATGGATTGGGTTATAAATGAGCTAGATGATTTTGAAAAAAGGGATGGAGATGTTTTTTACATTACTGAGGAAACTAAGGAAAAGTTAAAGGGAATAGCAGATTATTGGTATCATAATACAGTTAAAGATAAAGGACTTGCATTAATGCCGCCTAGTTCTAAAGTATTCTATGATTTAGGAATTATTAAAGCAGAAGGTAATATTACTTCTGGAGATGCTCATATAGCAGTAGACTATGGAAAAATAATGAAATTTGGATTGAAGGATTATGAAAGAAGAACTAAAGAAGCAATGGCTGCCTTAGATTTAACTGATTTTAATAATATAAAGAAGTATCATTTTTACCAAGCTATATTAATCGTTATTAAGGCTGTTAGGGATTTTGCTAAAAGATATGCAGATTTGGCTTTAGAAATGGCTAAAAAAGAAATAAATGAAAAGAGAAAAGCAGAGCTTTTAGAAATAAGCCGTATAATGAATAAAGTACCTTATGAAGCAGCTGATTCTTATTATGAAGCTATTCAATCAATGTGGTTTATCCATTTAATATTGCAAATTGAATCAAATGGACATTCTTTATCATATGGCAGAATGGACCAATATCTATATCCATACTATAAGAAAGATTTAGAAGCAGGTGTGATTACAGAGGATTCAGCTTGTGAATTGCTAACAAATCTTTGGTTAAAAACATTTACTATAAATAAGATAAGAAGTTGGTCTCACACTCAATTTAGTGCAGGCTCTCCTTTATATCAAAATGTTACAATAGGAGGACAAACTCCCGATAAAAAAGATGCTGTAAATCCTTTATCCTATCTTATCTTAAAGTCTGTAGCTCAAACAAGATTGCCTCAGCCTAACTTAACAGTTAGGTATCATAAAGGATTAGATGATAAGTTTATGAATGAGTGTATTGAAGTTGTTAAGCTTGGATTTGGAATGCCGGCATTTAATTCAGATGAAATAATTATTCCTTCTTTTATTAAGAGAGGAATTAAAGAAGAAGATGCTTACAACTATAGTGCAATTGGCTGTGTTGAAGTTGCTGTTCCTGGAAAATGGGGATATAGATGTACAGGCATGAGTTTTTTAAACTTTCCAAAATCTTTGTTAATTGCGATGAATAATGGTGTTGATCCTAAATCAGGAATAAAGCTTGTTGAGGGTGTTGGGCACTTTAAGGATATGACAAGCTATGATGATTTAAAAAAAGCCTGGGATGTTATAATAAGAGATTTTACAAGGCATAGTGTAATAATAGAAAATTGCTGTGATTTAGTGTTAGAAGCAGAGGTGCCTGATATATTATGTTCTGCATTAGTTGAAGATTGTATTGGCAGAGGTAAGGCAATTAAAGAGGGTGGAGCTGTTTATGACTTTGTAAGTGGACTACAAGTTGGCATAGCAAACTTGGCAGATTCTTTGGCTGCTATTAAAAAGCTGGTATTTGAAGAAAAGAAAATTTCTCCATCAGAATTATGGAGTGCTTTAGAAAGTGACTTTGCAGGAGAAGAAGGAAAAAGGATGCAAAATATGCTGATTTATGATGCGCCTAAGTATGGTAATGATGATGATTATGTAGATTTATTAATTAAGGAAGCATATGAAGTATATATTGACGAGGTTGTTAAGTATCCAAATACAAGATACGGAAGAGGACCAATAGGAGGACTTCGATATGCTGGAACTTCTTCTATTTCAGCAAATGTTGGACAAGGTTTAGGAACTTTGGCAACTCCTGATGGAAGAAATGCAGGAACACCACTTGCAGAGGGATGTTCACCATCTCATTCAATGGATACTAATGGACCAACTGCCGTATTTAAGTCAGTGGCTAAACTTCCAACAGAAGATATAACAGGGGGAGTGCTGTTAAATCAAAAGGTTACGCCAGCCCTTCTTTCTAAGGAAGAAAATAAGCAAAAATTAATAATGCTTATTCGTACTTTCTTTAACCGTTTAAAGGGTTTCCATGTACAATATAATGTTGTTGATAGAGAAACCTTATTAGATGCTCAAAAACATCCAGAAAAGCATAGGGATTTAATTGTCAGGGTAGCAGGATACAGTGCATTCTTTAACGTATTATCTAAGCAAACTCAGGATGATATAATTGAAAGAACGGAGCAAACACTTTAGTAGTTAATTTAGGAGGATAGAGATGGAGTTTATAATTGATACAGTTGATTTAAAAGAAATAAAAGAAATGGTTGAATATTTACCTATTGTTGGGGTAACATCAAATCCATCAATTGTTAAAGCAACATCGCCAAAAAATTTCTTTAATCATATAAAAGAAATAAGAAATATAATTGGAAGTGAGCGTTCTTTACATGTTCAATTAATTTCAAAAGATGCAGAAACAATGATTAAAGAAGCTCATAGAATTCTTGAAGAAATAGATAGGGATGTTTATATAAAAGTACCAGTGTCTATGGAAGGTTTAAAGGCGATAAAGGCTTTAAAGGCAGAGGGAATAAAGGTAACTGCAACTGCAGTATATACAATAATGCAGGCATATCTTGCCTTGGAGTCAGGTGCAGATTATATTGCTCCATATGTTAATCGTATAGGAAATTTAGATGGAGATCCAATGAAGCTTATAAGGGAATTGCAGGAAAGAATAGAAAAAGATAATTATAACTGCAAGATATTAGCTGCAAGTTTTAAGAATATTCAACAAGTTAGAGAAGCTTTTGCAAATGGTGCAGAAGCAATAACTGCAGCGCCAGATATTTTGAAGCAGGTATTTAAAAATCCTTCTATAGAAAAAGCTGTAGATGATTTTAATGATGACTGGTATAGTATGTATGGAGAAGGAAATGGAATGCTAGATATATAAAGAAAAAGAAGCTTTTGTACAAATAATTGTATAAGAGCTTCTTTTTGTATATTTAAATAAACATAATAAATAATCCTTGAATTAATCCAATTATTATACCTAGAATTAGTCCTAGAATTTCTATATGTTTTAATTCTTTTTTTGCAACTTTTATAATTATATCTTCTAACTGTTCTAAATCTAATTCATTTATTTTTTCTTCAATGATTTTTTGAATATCTATTTTTCCTTTTGCTTTATTTAATAAATCCTTGCTAATTTCATCTATAGCTTTAGGGACTTCATTATTAAGAATTTCATCTATATAAGGAGATGCCATTATTCTAAAAGGCATAGGGATAATATTTATCTTTTCATTTATTATTGTTTTAATTTTTTCTATCATATAATCATTGAAGTTATCACCATCAGAATTATCGAGAGCTTGTCTTATGATATCATCTACAGAAAGTAGTTCTTTAGAAATTACATCACCTATATTAGCAGCAATTTCATTTTTTCTTTTAGGAATCAATCCTAATATTTCAATGTTTAATAGGGGAATTTTTATTGGATTAATAGGCCTAAATAATAATCTTATTGCGAGAACATTGGTTATCCATCCAATTAAGCCTCCAACAACTGATAAAATTAATAGTGTAATCATAGTATTCATAAGTACCTCCAATTATGTAAAGTGTATAAGTACGATAAATGTTATATAAAATACATACACAATTTTATAAATAATATATAAACATTTCAAGATTAAATAATTTTATTAAAAATAAAAGGAACCTTTGTATAATAAATATCTATAAAGGTTCCTTTAATATTTTATTTAATTAAAAATTATTATATTATTTATTTTCGCTAGGTAATTTAAATGAGCTTTTTAATGAAACTATTCTATTAAATACTAATTTATTTTTGCTTGTGTATTTAGGATCTACATTAAAGAAGCCGTTTCTTACTAATTGGAATTTATCATGTGGTTTAGCAATTTTTGCTGTTGTAGCTTCTATAAATCCATTTAGTATTTGCATAGAGTTTGGATTAATTTGATCTAGGAAGTTTTTACCTTGATTTTCAGGAGCATCATCTAATATTAACGGTTCGTATAGTCTAAATTCAGCTGGAACAGCAGTTTTTGCATCAACCCAGTGAATTGTACCCTTAACTTTTCTTCCTGTAAATCCTGATCCGCTCTTAGTTTCTGGATCATAAGTACAGTGTAATTCAACAATATTTCCATTTTCATCTTTTATAACTTCATTGCATTTTATAAAGTATGCTCCAATTAATCTTACTTCATTACCAGGATATAATCTAAAGTATTTTTTTACGGGAACTTCCATGAAGTCTTCTTGTTCTATATATATTTCTCTTGAGAATGGAACTTCTCTTGTGCCAGCAGCTTCATTTTTTGCATTGTTTGAAACTGTAAGCATTTCAGTTTTATCTTCTGGATAGTTAGTAATAACTACCTTTAAAGGTCTCATAATAGCCATTGCAGTATTAGCCTTTAATTGAAGATCTTCTCTTATGAAATATTCAAGCATTTGAGAATCAACAATTGAATTAGCTTTGGTAACTCCTATAGCAGTACAGAAGTTTCTGATTGCTTCAGGAGTATATCCTCTTCTTCTTAATCCTGAAATAGTAGGCATTCTTGGATCATCCCATCCATCAACTATCTTTTCGTCAATTAATAGTTTTAGTTTTCTTTTACTCATAACAGTATTAGTCATATTAAGTCTTGCAAATTCAATTTGTCTTGGAGTATGCTCCATTTCACATTCCCTAACAACCCAATCATATAATGGTCTGTGATCTTCAAATTCTAAGGTGCAGATAGAATGAGTAATTCCTTCAATAGCATCTTCTAATGGATGAGCAAAGTCATACATTGGATATATACACCATTTATCACCTGTATTATGGTGAGTAGCGTGAGCAATTCTATAAATTACTGGGTCTCTCATATTCATATTTGGAGATGCCATATCTATTTTTGCTCTAAGAACCTTTTCACCATCAGCAAATTCTCCATTTTTCATTCTTTCTAGTAAGTCTAGATTTTCCTCAACGGATCTGTTTCTATATGGACTTTCCTTACCAGGTTCAGTTAAGGTTCCTCTATATTCTTTTATTTCTTCAGCAGATAAATCATCTACATAGGCAAGACCTTTTTTAACTAAAAGTTTAGCTTTTTCATACATAATATCAAAGTAGTCAGATGCAAAATAAAGGGCATCCCAGTCACCGCCAAGCCATTTAACATCTTCCTTAATTGACTCTACATATTCGGTTTCTTCTTTGGTTGGATTTGTATCATCAAATCTTAGATGGAATTTTCCATTAAATTCTCTTGCAAGACCTGAGTTTAATACTATTGATTTTGCATGCCCTATGTGTAAATAGCCATTAGGTTCAGGTGGAAAACGTGTTATTATTTCATTATGTTTTTTACTTTCTAAATCTTCAATTATTATGTTGCGAATAAAATTAGATGAATTGATTTCATTTGACATATAATTACCTCTCCTATATGAATTATATTTTTTTATAAGATAATATTATGAATTACTAAAATTATGTACATAATTGCATAATAATATGCTAGTTTTACTTTTAATTGTAAACTAAGGAAAGAAAAAAATAAAGGTGTATAGAAATAAAAGTTTGGAAAAACCCTACATTGAAAAAGAAAGTATATTCAGTTATAATGGTATTAAATAATAATTAATATCAACAGAAAATAATAATTGATATTGTTTGCATAAAAATTATGTTAATAATAACTTGAGATAAGTAATTATTAAAAATACTGGAGTGATTAATTAATGATTAAATTGATTTTATCAGATATGGATGGTACTTTATTAAATGATAAGAATGAGATTAATGAGGAATTTTATCCTACCTTTGAAAAGTTATTAAATAAAAAAATAATTTTCGGAGCAGCAAGTGGGAGGCAATATTATAATCTTCTAGATAGATTCGATAAAGTAAAGGAAAATATGCTTTTTATAGCCGAAAATGGAACTTATGTTGTATATAAAGGAAAAGAACTTATTGTAAATTCCTTAGATAGAGAAATTGCAATGGAAGTAATAATGATAGGAAGAAAGATAGAAAATACTTTTCCTATATTATGCGGAAAAAAAGGAGCTTATATAGAAAATATAGATCCAAGATTAATTAAGGAAACAGAAAAGTATTATGCTAGATATTCAGTAGTAGATGATCTAACTAAGGTTGAGGATGAAATTTTAAAGGTGGCAATTTGTGACTTCTCAGGTTCAGAAAATAATAGTTTGAAATATTATAAAGAGTATATGAATAAAGCTAAAATTGCTGTTTCAGGTAAGATTTGGCTTGATATAACTAATAAAAATGCGAATAAGGGATTTGCTGTAAGAAAAATTCAAGAGTTACTAAAAATTAAGTACCAAGAAACAATGGTATTTGGGGATTATCTTAATGATGTAGAAATGATGGAAAGTGCTTATTATAGCTTTGCTATGGAAAATGCCCATAAGGACTTAAAAAAAGTATCTAGATTTATAACAAAGAGTAATAATGAAAATGGAGTAGTGGATACCATAAAGGAGATAGCATTAAGTAACAATGTTAAAAGACTATCAACAATTGAGGAAGATGAAGAATATACAGCGTAATAGTATTTAAATAAAGCAAAATTTAGAAATCATTTTGCTTAGTTAAAATTAATTAGGAGTAAAAAATATAACTTAAATTAATAATAAAAGGAATGTTATGGAAGATATAACATTCCTTTTTATATAAATAATTTTTATCCTTCCTTGTTTATATGTTGACTTTGGAAACCTTCTTTTTCAATAGATTGTTTTTTTCTGGTTCTATTATGATTTTTTCCTTCTTCATCAGTTATTGGTGTTTGAAAATTGCATTTTGCCATACGAGCATATTTATTATCTGGTTGGCTATCTTTTGGCATTACTTATCATCCTTTCTTACAATAGAATTCAGATATAGTATTTGCATAATAAAATAAAAAATTCTTCTTATTTTATTCCATCAATTCAATTAAAATTATATTATTTTTTGAAGCTTTAAAACTAACTAGACCATTTTTAACTTTTGTTTTATTGCCTGAGTAGAAATCCCTAACCTCGGCACCTTCTTCAAAAATAGATGAAACATCGATTGTGACTTCTTCCTCAACATAAGGGATAATTACAACTTTATCTTCAAAGTTATCATTTTTATAAATTCTACTGAAGGCATAAGGATAATCTTGAAGTTTTTTATGATCGCCTGCACCAATAGCAAGATGATTTCTTCTAAATTGACCAAGCTTTTGCCAATGTTTTAATACTTCCTTGTCTATATTATCCCAGTTCATATCTGATCTTGAAGGCTGGTCTTTGGCAGTAGTAATAGTATTTGTTGAAGGCTTACGGTTTGTTTCATCACCATAGTAAATTTCAATTCCTCCAGGAGCTAATAAAAGTTTAGTTCCTAAATTAATCATATTACCCCTTGTCATTCCAGTATCATGAGAAGATATATAGCTAAGGACATTAAAATTTGGATCAGAGTTTATTTTGCTTGAGTATTCTGAATAAATTTTTTCAAGGGAATCTAAGTTGTCACCCTTAGGAAATTTAAAATTAATAATTGAATCAAAGCCATTATCATAGTAGTGGTTTTTTTCCAAGCCCTGGCCGAAAACTTCTCCTGTCATCCAAAAATCATCACTCCATTGAGAACCAGGACTATTAGGATTGTTCTTTCGCCAGGTTTTTAGAGCTTCATTACATTTATCCTTAAGCTTTTTCCAATGTTCTACTTCTATATGTTTAGTAGTATCGCACCTAAATCCATCTATTCCAAATTCTTCAACCCAAGCAGAATGCCAGTTAATAATATATTCAATTGGAGGTATATTTAAATTTTTTCTATATTTTTTAGCTGCAGGAATTATCCAAGGATCATTATTTTCTTTTGAATCTTTTTCCCATTTAGTTTTTAATATTGGTGGTATATCTACTCCTTTTACTTCTTCGCTTCTTATATCAGGAAGACCGGACAAATTCATGCTGATATCGTCAGTAGATCCTTTATCATATCCAGGCAGGTCAACTCTTATCCAATCCTTCCCCCACCAATTTTCCCATTTACCTTCTCCATAATTATATTCATCCATATCTGCTTTATTGGCATAGCCGGTATGATTAAGAACAACATCTAATACAACTCTAATTCCCTTTGAATGAGCTAAATCCACGAATTCTCGCATTTCTTCGACTGTTCCTATATTTTTATCTATACTAGTCCAATCAAGAGCATAGTAGCCATGATAACCATAATGATCAAAGGAATTCTGTGCATCTCCGGATACAAATCCATGAATTTGTTCTACCGGTGAAGTTATCCAAATTGCATTAATACCTAAATCATTAAAATATCCTTCCTTTAATTTTTGAATTAAACCTTTAATATCTCCGCCATGAAATGTACCAACTGTTGAGCCTTTATCATCTATATTTACTCTGCCATAAGAATTATTATTTGATTTGTCTCCATCATAAAATCTATCAGTCATTACAAAATAAAGACTTACATTGTCCCAAGAAAAAGGTTTAGTTTCAAAATCTTCATTATTGAAAATTAATGAAAATATTAAGATTATCAGTGTTATAATAGCCGTAGATGAATAAAGAAGTTTCTTCCTACTCATAAATTCCCTCCTTAAAATATTAGATATAATTTGAATTTAGCATATATTACTGAGAGTAACAATTTATTAATTTTAAATTTGTATAAATGTACAAAAGTAAGAAAATAAATTAGAATAAAGAATGAAGTTAAAAAAGAAAGGATAATAAAATTTGAGGATTAATAAATTATTGAGCAATTATGGATATTGTTCAAGAAAAGAAACTAATAGGTTAATTGAAGAAGGAAGAATAAAAGTTAATGGTATTATCTGTGTGAAGGGTCAATGGGTAGAAGAAAGCGATGAAATCTTATTAGATGGAAAGAAAGTTACTCCTAAAGAAAAAATATATTTAGCTTTTAATAAGCCAAGAGGTATAGTATGTACTGCTGCTAATGATAAAGTAAACAATATAATTAATTATTTAAGCTATCCAGAATATATCTTTCCTGTTGGGAGATTAGATAAGGATTCTGAAGGACTTATTATTATGACTAATGATGGAGAACTTGCTAATAAAATATTATTTTCAGATAATTATCATGAGAAAGAATATATAGTAAGAGTAGATAAAGAAATAAATGAAGAATTTTTATTAAGAATGTCTAGGGAAGTGAAAATTCTAGATACTACAACAAGGCCTTGTATTGTAGAAAAAATAGATAAAAATATTTTTAAAATAATTTTAACTCAAGGACTTAATAGGCAAATTAGGAGGATGTGTAAAGCTCTTGGATATAAGGTTTTAGAACTTAAAAGAATAAGAATACTAAATATAAAACTTGATGGAATAGAAACGGGGAAGTATATAAAAATACCAGAAGAAGAAATTAATAATTTAATAATATTAATATCAAAAAAGGTGGATAAACTATGAAGAATAGAATTAAAGGATTATCAGTAATTTTTGGGATTTTATTATCTTTAATTATCATTTCAGGATGTTCAAAAAATAATAAGGAAATTATAGATAGGGAGGGAAATAAAATTACATTACCCAATAAAATAGAAAGAATAATATCAACATCACCCTCTAATACTGAAATATTAATAGAATTAGGTCTTAAAGATAAATTAGTTGCTGTAGATACCTACTCAAGCGATGTTGAAGGGATAGATGAAGATTTTATTAAAATAGATTTTTTAAACCCTGATATTGAAACAATAATATCCTTAGAACCAGATATTATTATTAGCTCTGCTAATCTTGCTTTAGATACTAAAGATAAGTTAAAGTTAATTGAGGATGCAGAAATAACGGTAGTTAATATTCCAAGCAGTAATAGCTTAGAAGGAATATATAAAGATATTAGTCTAATAGCAGAGATAACAGGCAGGGAGGAAAAGGGGCTTGAAGTAATTAATAATATGGAGAAAGAAATTGAGCACATAAGAAAAATTGGAAGTAAGATTTCAAAAAAGAAAAAGGTTTATTTTGAAATTGGTTATGGTACTCAGTTATATAGTTTTGGAAGTGAGACTTTTTTAAATGAGATGATAGAGCTTGTAGGGGCTGAAAATATATTTAAAGGTGAGAAGTTTTGGATTTCACCTTCGCCAGAGGCAATTATAGAGGCTAATCCAGATGTTATTTTAACAAATTTTCCAAGTTTAAGTGGTGTTAAAGCAGTTGACGATATAAAAAGCAGAGAAGGTTGGGAAGTAATTACAGCTATTAAAAATAATGATGTTTATATGATAGATACTAATGCTTCATCAAGACCTTCTCATAATGTAATAAAGGCTTTAAAAGAGATTGCAGAGGCGATTTATCCAAATGAGTATAAGTAAGCTATATAAAAGAAAGTTTTTAATTATATTTACTATTATACTATCTTTCATTTTAATTTTTATTGCGCTTTCAGTTGGAAGTTCAGATATTAAAATTAGCAATATATTTTCAATTATTCTTAATAAAATTATTAATTCAAATATAAATAACAATATTGAAAGCAAAGATATATCTATAATCTGGAATGTAAGGTTTCCTAGAGTATTATTAGCTTTTATTGTAGGAGCTGCTTTATCAGCAAGCGGAGCAGTAGTTCAATCAATTTTGAAAAATCCATTAGCGTCTCCTTATACTCTTGGAATATCTTCGGGAGCTTCTCTTGGTGTGGGGATATTGGTGGTTTCAGGAATGTATATACCGATTTTGGGAAATTTATCTATGACAGTTGTTGGTTTTGGATGCAGTTTATTAACTATAATTTTAGTAATAAGTTTTGCAAATATGATAGATGGATCTTTATCAAATAATACAATAATATTATTTGGCATGGTTATATCTTTATTTTTAAATGCAATATTAACAATAGTAACTGCATTATATACAAAAGATATTACAGGGGCAATTTTATGGCAGATGGGTTCTTTTTCAATGAAAAGTTGGAGATATTTTAAATTAAGTGTGCCTTTCTTTATATTTGGATTATTTGGAATAAGCTTTTACTTAAGGGAATTAGATATATTAACCTTTGGAGAAGAGAATGCAAGGGCAATGGGAGTTGAAACTGATAAGGTTAAAAAGCGTTTATTTCTATTGGTAGCAGTATTGACTGGAGCTTCTGTTGCCATAGGAGGAACAATTGGCTTTGTGGATTTGATAGCCCCTCATCTAACAAGAAAGTTAGTTGGTTCAAAGCATTCCTATGTGATTCCAATGTCTGCTATTTTAGGAGGAATGTTAATGGTAATTGCAGATTTAATTTCACGTACTATTCTAATTCCTGTAGAACTGCCAGTAGGAGCTGTAACTGCTATAATAGGTGCTCCATTTTTTACATATTTATATTTGAAAAAAAGGTGATTAAATGATAGATTTAAAAAATGTTTATGCTGGATATAGAGGTAGAGATGTTATAAAAGACATTAATTTAAGAATAAAGGACAATAAAAGAATTTGTATAGTTGGTCCTAATGGAAGTGGGAAGAGTACTTTGTTTAAAGTTATTGCTAATCTTATTCCTTTTAAGGGAAAAGTACTAATAGAAGGAAAAGATATAAAATCTTTTAATAGAAAGAAATTATCAAAAAAAATTGCAATTTTAACTCAAAATTATAATAGTGAATTTCCTTATACAGTGTATGAAAGTGTTGCGTTAGGAAGATATCCATATCTAAGGGGTCCTTTTTCTACTTTAAGTGAAAAGGATAAATTAATTATAGAAGAGAGTATAAAAATTGTTGGCCTACAAACTTTAAAAGATAATTTTATTAATGAATTATCAGGCGGTGAGCTTCAAAGGGTATTTTTAGCGCAAGCTTTTGCTCAAGATCCTTTAGTGCTTCTATTAGATGAGCCAACTAATCATTTAGATTTAAAATATCAACTAGAAATTTTAAATTATATAAAAACTTGGGCTAATGAAAAAAATAAGATAGTTTTAGCTGTTTTACATGATTTAAATTTAGTTTATAGCTTTGCAGATAGAGTTATTCTTATTAATGAGGGAAAGATAAGAAAAGATGGAAGCCCAAAGGAAGTTTTAAATAGTAGAGCTTTGGAAAAGACCTATGATATTAATGTAAGACACTTTATGATAAATAGCTTGGAAAATTGGAAGTAGTTTAGTTAGTTCTAGATAATTTCTAGAATTAACTATTTTTTTGAAGTTTTTTTACAAAAGACTTTACAACTAATAATAATTATTATATAATAATTATTGTAATTAAGGATTTGTGAAGAAAAGAAATTCCTAATTAAATAAATTTTTATATAGTGATATTAAATTATAGGAGGTAAAATTATGAAGAAGTTTGTATGTACAATTTGTGGATATGTTTATGAAGGAGAAGCAGCACCAGCTGAATGTCCAGTATGCCATGCAGGAGCAGATAAGTTCG
>NZ_JAHLPS010000070.1 GCF_018918055.1 Caproiciproducens sp. MSJ-32 | reverse complement strand
CTTGAAACTCCATATTTTCTTGCTAAGTCACTATAGTTTGGTTTCATATTTAAGCACCTCAAAATGTTCAGTTCTGCCTTTATTGTTTCTATCATGCTAATTACCTCCTTACGTCGGAGATAATTATACTATTTCATTTGCAATTCTGTTAAGTTTTATATTTGTAATCTTGTTAATTTTTATTTTAGCATTAATAGCATATTTAAGGCCAAGGTTATAGAACCTTTTATCTCCCTTCTTAAAGTCCCAGTTTTCAAAGGTTTTGTCATAAAAGCTTCTTTCCATAAGGGAATTTTTTAGGAGGATTTTTAGTCTATCTCTTTTTTCTTCCTCCTTCTCCCTTATCTCCTGCTCTTTTAGCTCCTTCTTTTTGCAGCTGCATAAAACCTTCACCCTCATGCTTCTTCCAAAGAGTTCTAGAATCTTTTGTGTTTTCTCCCCACAGATATTACAAGTCGTCAAGGTCGAGGATACATCCCCTTCTTCGAAGTTCTTCTTCATAACTTGATATAGCATCTCCACCTTTTATCCCCTCTTTCTCTCTAGACTTTTGAAACTTGTTTTTTAGTATGCCTTCCACATAGCTTAACGAATATTTATTATGTCTTATTGCTTCTACCATAGCTTCTCTTAGAGCTTCCTCTGAGTAATTTTTTATGCAGTCATCTAAAAGCTCCCTTGTTATCTCGTTTATTTTTCCAAAGCCATTATCTCTAAATAATTTATATATGCCTTCATTATCACAACTACAACTACAACTTAATCTTTCTTCTTCTTTTTCAGAGCCTTCATAACTTTTAGATTTAGCTTCTATGCTATTATTAGTTATATCAGTATTTGTTGTAGTATTAGTATTTAGTATATATTCAGTATTTAGTTCTTTATCAGTATTTAGTATAGATTTAGTATTTAGTAGGGGCGGATTTTTCGAATTCGGCTCTTGCTCCTTGCTATTTTCCGAATTCCATTTCTCCGCATTAGAACTATCCACATTCCATTTTTCAGCCCTATGCTTTTCCTTTATTGAACTTTTTATTTCACTTTCTTCCAGTATGGCTTCTTCCCAAAGTGGATTATTTCCATCTTCAGAACTTTCTCTTTCCCTTGGGACTTCATAAACTAAATATTCATATCCCCCAGTGAATTTGCCCCTTTCATCTCTCTTTCTTATTCTTTCTATATAGCCGAATTCCATTAATTCCTTTATGGCTGTTGAAATGCTGTCCTTCCCATCTCTAGCATGTTTTATTATGTCTCTCAAGTAAAAGTTCCAATCATCAGGCTTGCTTAAAAAGTAAGCAAGCAAACCCTTTGCCTTAAGGCTTAAATTCCTGTCTTCTAAGAAACCATTGTGAATTACTGTATAGTTTTTATTTTTTACTGCCCTGAAAATAGCCATAATATCCTCCCTTTATACTTTTGACTTACAATTCTCCTAAGCTTTTTAATTATCTAATTCTGTCTTTATTTCAAACTTTCTATAGCTTGTCTCCTTTAAATATCTTTTATAAATTTCTGCTTCTTCCCTTTTTAAGGCCTTTAGGTCAAATCTTAGCCTCTTGTAGCTTTTTCATTTGTGTCTTCTTTTTATTAAAATCTCACAGTCTAGCTTGTAGGGCCTTCTAGAACTTCTTTTGTTAAATATAAAAGACTGCATATATTCATTTTGTATATAGTTTAACCTTTCCATAATAAGCTCCTCCCCTTTAGTTACCATCTAAGCTTGTACTTCTCCATATAATCATAGAGACAGTCAGCATGAATAATATCATCCTCAAATTTATAAGCATCATCATTAGACATAATTAACTTATGGCAATGATCGCAGCGGGCTATTTGATACTCCTTATCAAATTCATAATAATAGTCATAACAAAATTCTGGTAAACTTAATTTTTCCATTTGATACTGGAGCAAGGGGAATAGGATCTGAAAACTTATAATTTTTTCAAATTATCTGAAAATTTAGTCTAGACAAATTTATATTTTGATGTATAATATAATCAAAGATATTAATTGATAATAATTATTAATCGATTAAGTTTATCAATAATTTATATAAATGTTATTAATGAGGTGATTATATATGAATAAATTTAGTTTAAGACCATTACCATATGCATATAATGCTTTAGAACCATATATCGATGCTTTAACAATGGAAATACATCATGACAGACATCATCAAGCATACGTGGACAATTTAAATAAGGCTTTAGAAAAATATCCTGAATTCTATGAAAAGAGTTTAGAGGAAATATTATCGAACTTAGATGCAATACCAGCAGATATTAGACAAGCTGTTATAAATAATGCTGGAGGAGTTTACAACCATGACTTCTTCTGGAGCATAATGTCTCCAGATCATAATCAAGAACCATCAGGAGCTTTACTTGATGCTATAGTTAAAACTTTTGGATCAGTAGAAGAATTTAAGGCTCAATTTGCTCAAGCAGCTGCAGCAAGATTTGGTTCAGGCTGGGCATGGTTAGTTAAAGATGCCGAAGGAAATCTAAAAATTATGAGTACAGCTAACCAAGACAGTCCAATTTCTGATGGCTATAAGTTAATAATAGGCTTAGATGTATGGGAACATGCTTACTACCTAAATTATCAAAACAAGCGTCCTGCATATATTGAAAATTGGTGGAAGCTTGTTAACTGGAAGCAAGCAGAAGAGAATTTTGCTAACTAATAAAAAAGTGGCTGTATCAAAGGATTTTTAATTCCTTTGATACAGCCTTTTTAATTTGATTGTTAGTCTAAATCTATACATAATACTTTTTTCCTCTTAAAGCTAAATCTGCTGCTATTTTTGATGCTAAAATTGTTTTCCCAACTCCTCCTTTGTAGTTTATAAAAGAAACAATTTTCACTGACATCTCCTTAGTATTTTTATTGATTTAAATTATCTCTATTCTTTTAATAATTTAGATATGCATTATTTAACCAATTGCCTTTATCTTATATCTAAATTTATCATTCTTATATTCTACAATTATTATATCTCCCATGATTTTATTTATTAAGGCTTTTCCAAGTTTAGAACTTTGAGAATATAACCCTTCAAAAGGAATCTCCTCACTATCTTTTACTATCTTTATTTTAACTTCTTTCTTGGTCTTTAAGGATACTAAGGTAATAGTTTTATTAAGATAGGGATGTATACTTTTATCTATATAACTTCCTGTTTGATTTTTATTATCCTTATTTCTAGATGTAGTACTATAATATTTGCATCGCTTACCCACGCATTTTGTTAGGTAATGTTCTGACTTATTGTATTGACAAATATTACTATAACTTAATCTACACTCTAACCTTTTATTTTTTCCCTTTGGCTTAAGTTGTACTATATGAGCTGAAACGCCTTGCATATGCCTTACCCCATAAGATATTAACCCCCAACTATTTTTTTATTCTCATTTTATCTTATGTTTATTAGTTTCTATCTATTATTTATTCCTTCATTTAAAACTAAATTGAGACCCATAGACAGCATTGAAGGAGATTGAAATATCTGCGAGAACAGCCACCTATCGAGAGATAGGAATAAAAATTATTGAAATTGCAAGATAATACTAGTTTTAGTATTGCCTTTTTTATTTTATAGAAATATTAACAGTAGATAGCTGTTGTCTCTTAAATTATATGACAAAAAAAGCCAATGCTTCTTTTACTAAGCATCGGCTTTCTTATGACTATTATTACTTCCTTAACTTAGGCTTTTAATAGCCTCAGAAATAATATCAACTAAATCTTCTGCTTGAGCTACATAGCCTAATCTGTCAATAAAGGCATGGGTCATGCCCTTATAACGATAGCATGTAACATCAACTCCTGCATCCTTAAGCTGCTTTGCATAAAATTCTACTTGTATTGTAAGTCCATCAAATTCAGCTCCCACTAAAATTGCCTTAGGAAGATTTTTATGGGATTCTGCCATAATTGGACTTACATAAGGGTTATATACTAGATTACTATCTTTTAAATATAAGGTTTTAATTGGATTATTTTCTATACTTTCAGGTTTTCCTAAGTTTAACATAGGACTGATTTGCTCTTCTTGTTCTGGAGCAATGGTGAAGGCTTCCTTTGACCATTTATAGCCTGGAACAGAAGCATCGCCAAGGGCTACACATGGATAAATTAATACTTGTAAAGCCACCATAGGTATTTTTTCATCCCTTGCCCTCAAGGCTATTGCTGCTGCAAAATTTCCTCCAGCACTATCTCCACCAATTGCTATTTTATTTTTATCAATTCCATACTTTTCAGCATTCTCATAAATATGTTTTACTGCACCGTAACAATCATTTAGCCCATTAGGATATGGCTTTTCTGGTGCTAAGGAATAATCTACATTAAATACTACACAGTTAGCTCTTTCTGCTATTAATTTGCAGAAATTTTCTACTACATATGTGGTTCCGCCAATCCAGCCCCCACCATGGAAAAATACTAAGGCTGCTTTATTAGCAGTTCTTTCCATAAGTCTTGGATAATATCTCCATAGGCCTACTTCATTTCCATAACAATTTATTGTTTCAAACTTTGTATATATTTCAACAGTATTTAGGTTTAAATTTGCAAAACCCATACTGTCTCTAATGCTTTGAATGCTAAAATCTTTAAATGCATTTGATGCTGAATTTGCATCAAGAACAGCTTTTTCACAAGGATCCAAGTAGCCCTCTCTTTTCTCCCCTGGACTTGGTTTTAATATTATTTCAACTCCATTATTTATAATTTTTTTAGTTTCATTTTTAAGGATATCTAAATATTCTAGTGGATATTTCCTCATATAACTCTCCCC
This sequence comes from Caproiciproducens sp. MSJ-32, assembly GCF_018918055.1. Lineage (GTDB taxonomy): Bacteria > Bacillota > Clostridia > Clostridiales > Clostridiaceae > Clostridium. The sequence goes on along the minus strand of NZ_JAHLPS010000070.1, from coordinate 32,547 downwards.
CTATTTCTCATAATTATTTTCAAGGCATTTTAGGGCTTCTTCTAAATATACTTTAATTATTCTCTCTTCTTAAATATAATACAGCTCCTAAAAGATTAGCATCATTGCCATATAAGCATCGCTTAATCTTAGTTGTACATATTTCTAGAAAAGTGTTTTCCATATTAGTAAATCTTTCCTTAACAAGGTCTATAAACCAGTCTTCCTCACTAATTCCACCGCCTAAGCATATAACTTCTGGATTAATAAATAATATAATGTTATAAAAACATAAACATATATTATCTACCCATTCCTCCATTGCCTTTATAGCGATTTCCTCATTGTTTAAATACTTCTTGCATACTTCAGTACCATATTTAAGATTTTCATTAGCTTTTTCATTGTATATTCTAACCAAAGCTGGTATGGAAGCAACGCTTGCCCAAAATTGTGGCTTATCCTTATCCTTTGATAATGCTATGCCTGAAAATTCTCCAGCCATTCCATTTACACCTTGAATAACCCCTTGGCTATCACATACACAGCCCCCAATGCCTGTCCCAATAATGAAGTAGACACTTGATCGAGTCCCCTTGCCATTTCCTAATAAGAACTCACAATAGCCTGCTGCTTTAGCATCATTAATTGTGGCTACTTTTTTCTTTAATCTCTTTGAAACTTCTAAATTCACATTAGTTCCGTACATAATCTGCACATTTTCTGCTGCCTTAGATAAAATGTTTGAATTACTATCAATTACTCCTGGGGCTGAAATACCTATTGCCTCATATTCATATTTATCCAATCCCTCACATAAATAGTCATAAAATTCATCCTTTGTTTCCTTTAATTTTGTTTCCTTTTTCCACTTCTTTATAACTTTATTTTCCTCATCTATAAGGGCATATTTAATAAAAGTCCCGCCAATATCTATTCCTAAATACATTCCCTCTTCTCCCTTAAAATTGATATTAATTTATTACTTTAATTTATTAGCCACTTGCTTTCTATAATTACTCGGAGTTGTTTTATATTTTGCCTTGAATTTATTTATAAAGGCCATTTCATTTGGAAAACCGCATTCCAAGGCTATTTCAATGATATTCTTTTTTGAATTTACAAGCTGGTAAACAGCATTTTCAAGCCTTATCTCCGTTAAATAACTATAAACTGTTTTGCCTACATATTTTTTAAATAATAGTGCAATATTCTGAGGCGTATATCCAAAATATTTAGCTATTGAATTTAAAGTAATATTTTCTTTGTAATTGCAGTTAATGTAATATATAACTTTATGAATCAAGTCATTAACCTTACTGCTTATTTCACTTTTATAAGCAAAATTCTCATCTTCAACAATGGTTATCAGCAATAATAAGAGATTTGCCTGGTATTTCATTCTAGAAACATAGTCTGTCTTATCTAAATACTGAATAACACTTTTATAGTAAAATAAGAACTTCGATACATCCTTTACTTTGAATGCCTTTGTTGACAGCTTATCAAAATCTAAGTATTTTACTAAAAAATCATATCTTATATGCAGACATTGATGACAAAGAGTTTGGGTTAAAGACTTGGTTCCATGTAATATACTTCCACCTATAACTCCAACATCACCAGCTCCTAATGGTATATTTTCATTAGCAGTAGTGATTTCAAGAGAGCCTTCAACAACATAGATTATTTCAAGTGATTCATGCCAATGCTTTCCAACTACCTTTTTTTCAGTAGAAAACCACTCATTATAAACACAAATGTTGTTAAGATCTTTTTTCCAAGGACCTTCCTTTTCAAAAGGCTCGTAATCATTTACATAGTTTATATGAATTACTTCTTCTTCTTTAAATATATTTAGTATATCACTCTTATATATCATTCCCTGCTCCTATTATTCTTTAAATTTATAATATTTTATTTAGTCAAGACATTCTCCATTAGATTCTATGACCCTTTTATACCAGTAGAAGGACTTTTTCTTTAGTCTCTTTAAAGTTCCATTACCTTTATCATCCATATCAACATAGACAAAACCGTATCGCTTTTTCATTTCTCCAGTGCCGGCAGATACTAAATCAATACATCCCCATGGGGTATATCCCATTAAGTCTACTCCATCATATTCAATAGCTTTCTTTATTTCAATTATATGCTTCTTTAAATAATCAATGCGATAATCATCATTGATCTCACCATTTTCGTCAATTGTATCTATAGCTCCTAAGCCATTTTCTACAATCATTAATGGTTTTTGATACTTATCATATAATCTATTTAAAACAAGTCTAATTCCTTGAGGATCAATAGGCCATCCCCATTCAGATTCTTCTAAATATGGATTTTTAACTCCTCCAAGTTGATTTCCAGCAGATTTTTCTTTACTTTCTTTTGTTGAAATTACAGCTGAATTATAGTAACTAAAGGCAATATAATCTACTACTCCCTTTCTTAGTAACTCCTCGTCTCCTTCTTCTTTAACTAAGTTAATATTTAATCTTTCTAATTCCTTAAGCTTATAAGAAGGATAATAGCCCCTAGCTTGTACATCTAGATAAAAATCTTTAAACATTCTATCCACTTCCATTGTCTTAATAGAATCATTAGGATTACATGTTTCTGGATAGAATAATATATTAGCTACCATTAGTCCTATTTTGAAATCAGGGTTAATCTTATGACCTAGAATAACTGCCTTGGCACTAGCTAATAATACATGATAAATAGCTTGTTGCTGCCTTTGTAGATTTGATGCTTCTGTAATGCCTAAAGTAGTATAGTCCATTTGGTTTGCAGCAGTTGCTCCTCCCCATAAAAACCCTTCTGGGAAACTCATTTATACCAGCTCCTTCTCTTTAATTAATAATTGCTCTTCCTTATATGCCTTTGAATCATCAATTTTAAAGAATGGCAAATACAATAGGAAGTGTATAGTTATTGATGCCAACCATACTAAAAATAAATTAAATCCTCCACTCATAAATGATGAAACAAATCCTGTTAATATAGGATTTGGGTGAATTCCATTTACACCCTTATTTTAAACGTTTACTTTTTTCCTCAATATTCTATTTTTAAAAAAATAACCTTAATTATTTAAAATCTATTATCCTTAGTTTTATCTATATAAAAAGAGCCACAAGCTGTGGCTCAATTGCTGAAATAGCTATTTTTTTAGTAAATAAATTTTATAATCATATGGGAAAAGTTCAATCTCACTATCTAATAAAAGCTCCTTATCTTCAAGACAGTCCCTAAGCTTTAAATTTCTCATTTCTTCTGGAAGGCTAAACTTCTTATTTTTTTCATCCATATTTAAAATCACATATAAATCTTCTTCCCTGCCCTTCTTTTTATAGCTTAAGACATTATCAAGGCCATCAAGTTCTATCCAGCTAAGATTTTCTGACCTAAAGCTCTCATACTTTTTACGAAGCTGGATTAATTTTTTTATAAAGGAGAAAAGCTCCTTATTCTGCTTATCTTCCTCCCAGATCATTGGCTGCCTGTTGGTATGTTCTCCCCCTGTCATGCCAATTTCACTGCCATAATAGATAGATGGAGAGCCAGGAAAGGTCAGTAGTATTAAGTAGGCAAGCTTTGCAAGCTCTACTCTTTTCTGAACCAAGCTAAAGAAACGCTCAGTATCATGGCTGTCTAGAAGGTTAAAGAGATTTCTTGTTAAATGCTTTGGATAGCTTACTAAGAGCCTGCTTAATTCAACTTTTAAGTCCTCTAGGCTGTATTTCATTTTTTCCTTATTATTTAATCGGAAGCAGGACCAGATAGGCCTTGAAAACTCATAATTCATAACAGCATCAAACTGGTCTCCCCTTAGCCAAGGATAAGAATTATCCCAATTTTCTCCTAGAATATAGAGGCTTGGCTTAATAGCCTTTAATCTCTTCCTTAATTCCCTCCAGAAATCATGGGATACCTCATTGGAAACATCCAGCCTCCAGCCATCTATATCATATTTTTCAACCCAATAGCTTGCCACCTTTAAAAGATATTCCCTGGCAATAGGGTTACTTGTATTCCACTTTGGCATGGACTGGGTGTAGGCAAAGGTAAAGTAATTTAATTCTTCCCTTGCTACAGCCTGAGGCTTACCATTTATTATTTCTCCTGCTACTATTGGCTTATTAGGGTTCAAAACATAGAAGCAGTTAAAGTATTTAGACTTCTTCCCATTCTTTACTACATCCTGCCAGTAAGGGTGGTTAAAGCCACAGTGGTTAAAGACTGCATCCAGCATGACCTTAATTCCTCGCCTATGGGCTTCCTCAACAAGTCTTTTAAAGGTATCATTATCTCCTAATTCCTTATCAATCTTAAAGTAATCTGTAGTATCATACTTATGCTGGCTAGGGGATTCAAAGATTGGATTTAGGTATATCCCATTAAAGCCAGCTTCTTTAATATAATCAAGCTTTTCTATAATTCCCTGTAAAGTTCCTTCCTTGCTCTTTTCTCCCCCATAAAAGCTCTTTGGGAAAATCTGATACCATACAGTATTTTCTACCCAGTCTGGAGCCTTATATAAATCTTCTTCATTTATATAGGGATAGTTAAAGTAATTTGATAGGTCATACAGTCTATCCTTATCTTCTGTGTATGGATGCCTGTAGTGGCTTCCATAGATATATTTTTCCTTATCATTTTCCAGGATGAAGCAGTATTTAATTCTTCTCCACTTTATATCCTTAATTTCTGCAAACCAGCAGTCATGATCTCTTGTAATCTGCTCCTTTTCCATTTTAATCTTATATACTGAGGCTATATCAAAATCATATATGCCGCTTCCATCCTTTCTTGGAATCCAGTTAAAGGGATCTACTGCTAATATTTCAATATTCTTTACTTCATTTTTGCCAGTTTTTATTCTTACATGAAGGGTCTCCTTATCATAGGCATAGGCAAGATTGCTTTTAGCTTCATGTATAATTGCTGCAAAATTCATGCTAATTTCTCCTTCCTTTATTTAGTCATTAAGGAAAAATTTATTATAACCTTTGCTGAAATTATATTCTTTTAGAAAGGTAATATCAATCCTTATTTAAGCTTTCTGAGGAACTTTGGAACTTTAAACAATTTATCTTTATATAATAGGAAAAGACAATTAAAATTTTGTTTATTTACACAATTTTCTTATAAACTGCATTTTTATAATAACCTAAAAATATAAAAAGCTTAGCCCTAATAAATCTTTAGTGCTAAGCTTTCTATAGCCTTTCTAATTCCACAAATCCTTTGTAAGTTCTTCTATCTTTCTTTTTCTTCTTTCAGTTTCTTCAAGGTCTATTGTAATAATATCATCAGATATGTCCAGCACATATCCTTCTTTTGCCTTTGAAGGAATTTTAGAAATTTCTATGTCTATCATGCTTCTGTCTTCCCTTTCACAGACAGCAAAATCTCCTTCAAATCTGTCTATTATTACTTTCAAAATAAACACCTACCTTTTAGATCTTCTAAAACCTGCTGCTTGAGCTTCCTCTTCAGTTGAAAACCAAACTTCTGCTATGGTTTTATCGTAATAAGCTCCACCTGGCATATGATAAATTTTCTCACCTTTTGAATTTATATTGCCCTTAATTTTGCCAGTTCCACTTGTACTAGTATTGTTGCTTGTGTTAGAACTTGAGCTGCTATTAAAACTACTGCCAGCCTTACTACTTGTATTACTATTAGATTTACTGCTTGAGCTGTTGCTTGAAGAAGCAAAAGCATAGCTTCCTGGTTCAACATTAAAGCTTATATTCTTTCCATCACTTGTTGCAACTACTGTTCCATTTTCATCAGTTCTATAAACAGCTATGTTATGAGCCTTTAATCTATTCATAACTTCCTCAGTTGGATGTCCATAACTGTTGTCCTTTCCAACACTTATAACAGCATATTTAGGATTTACCTTATTTAAGAAGGCTTCAGTTGTAGAAGAACGACTTCCATGGTGGCCGATCTTTAATAAGTCAGCTGATAAATCCATACCCTTTGACAGCATTTCATCTTCTGATACTGCTTCTGCATCTCCAGTGAATAAGAAGGATGTATTTCCATAAGTAACTTTTAAGACTATTGAATAATCATTGGCATCTTCATAAGAGGAACTATTTGGAGCAAGTACTGTAACTGTAGCCTCTCCCAACTTAAAACTCTCTCCAACAGAAGGTACTGTAAGCTTTAAGCCCTTGTTTTTTACTGCCTTTACAAAGTCTTCAAAGGTTCTTGTAGTTGCAGTCTGCTTTGGGAAATATACCTTATTTACCTTTAAGGAATTTATAACAATATCTGCACTTCCAATATGATCTTCATCTTTATGGGTTCCAACAAAATATTTAAGTTCCTTTATATTCTGTCCATTAAGATAAGCTTTTAACACTTCCGCATCATCATTATTTCCAGCATCTATAAGCATTGCTTCACTGCCCTGCTCTATTAAAATACTATCTGCTTGACCAACATCTATAAAATGTATTTTTAAACTTCCATTTACTTTATTAGAAGCTGTTTCTTTATTTTTTTCTTCAGTCTCCTTTAAGAATCCCTCTTGCTTAACAAGGGCACTTTGTCCATTATTATCTGTTGTAATTGAAGAAGAACATCCAGCAAAGAATACTGACATAGTAACTATAAGAAATAGTGTCCCAATTAAGCTTTTTCCTTTGCTTCTAAGTCCTTTAACTGTGGCTTTTCTCATTTGTTTCACCTCTCAAAATTTGTCTGATAATATCATTATATCAGGAAAAATGGAGCTTTGCTATTAAATAAAAAGACACCTTCTTTTTAACAAAGATGCCTATGACTAAGTATAAAGAATACTTGCTATATCAAATTTTTATCAGTTTTTTATGCTGTTTAAAAATAAAATCATACTATATTCATCAACTTCATGGGCTAAGAATTTTGTTTCAGAAGCAAGGGCTTTCATCAGATTTATTAAATCTTCTGCATCCTCTAACTCTGGAGTTCTTATTATAAGTTGTTAACCATCTTTTAGTAGATACTCTTTTCTGTAATTTTTATTAGAGCTCTCATTTTTCCCCTGCCTGCTCATAGCTTGCCTCCCCATTAATAGAGTAAGTTATTAATAATATATACAGTATAATTTCATAACTCTAGAAATAAAAGAAGGAAGTTTTCTTCTTTTATTATATAATTATGGATTTATTAGCTTTATTTATCAACCTAGCTGGTATTTTTTCATGCAATTCCCAAACAAAACTAATAGGCTTACTGCCACTATGACCTCTATATTCACAAGTACCTAAGTAAGTGAAAGGTGATGTAAATCCCTCTTTAGTTTTATATTCTCTAACAAATAAAGCTATTTTACTACCATTTTTTAAATGGTTAATATATCTTTGTCCTGTTTTACTTTCAACTGATGTTCCTGATTGACTTTGCCAGTGAAACAAGTTCTCGTTAATGGCATAATCTTCATATAAAGTTGAAGGTGAAAAATCCTTATCACTTTTATTTAAGGTTATAAAAAATATATCAATCTTTTTATCTTCAAAATATTTAACTCCTTCCCTAAAAGAAGGTTTCCTTTCTTCATTATAATATCCAAAGGCAGTTAGAATCATTTCTGTTGAATAATCACAATGCAAATCTAAAGGACAAGGAAATCCTAAATCTACCTTCTTATCTACAAATTCAATATTATTATAATTATAAGTTAGTATTTCACATACTTCCTTCATCATAATCTTATTTTTAAGTAACTTATTAATTCCATCTTCAATTGAAGCTAAGCCTACTTTTGCTGGAATATCATCATAGAAAATATAGTAGATCATATTTAGCATAAGTTTTTCTTCTTCATTAAGATAAAAACTATCTATATAATTTTTTCTTATTATGCTTATTATAAATTCTATTAGTCTTCTTGAATTAATAAAGAATAATTTATAGAATTTTTTAGCTATTTCTAACTCTTGTTCTTCTTTAAAATCTTCTTTAACCCCTGCTAATACACACATTCTATAAAAACTTCTATCTTTATTCCTTCCATAAAAATCTGTTAAAGATAACTTATTAAAGTTTAAAAAGTTTTCTAAAGTTAATTCTAAGTGAGTATTTTGAGTAAATTCTTTTATCTTATTTATTAAAGTTTTCTCATTATTTTTGATTGATTTTATACTTCTTAAAATATATTCTTTAGCTTGCTTTTCTAAATGAATATAGCATCCTTTAGGTAAAGTTAAAAATCCATTTTCAATATTTTCCCTAACTGACCTATTACTTTTTCCTATTAAAGCTCTAAACTTATCTTCAAAAAAATTATATTTTTTATGTGCTTGCCCAACAAAATCTAAAACTGTTAAACACTCTTTTCCTTCATGTAATCTTAATCCTCTTCCAAGTTGCTGCAGGAATACTGTTAAACTTTCTGTAGGCCTTAAAAATAATATTGTATTTACTTCTGGGATATCAACTCCCTCATTATACAAATCAACTACAAATATAAATTTTATTTTCCCACTAACAAGCATTTTTTTAGCACTATTTCTTTCCTCTTTTCTGCTTTCATCAGTCAAAGCAAGAGATGGTATGCCTCTTTCATTAAATCTTTGAGCCATGAACTTAGCATGTTCCTTACTAACGCAAAAGCCAAGTCCAATTACTTCTTCTATATCTGTTACATATTTATTTAAAGCGCGTATTATCTCTTTTACTCTTATATCATTATTGGTATAAACATTAGTAAGTTCACTTATGCTATAACCATTTCTTTGCCATTTTAAATTAGACAAATCAACTGAATCAGAAACTGCAAAATATTGAAAAGGACAAAGTAATTTTCTATCAATTGCTTCTGTTAATCTTATCTCTGCTGAAATTCTATCGTCAAAATATTGAAATATATCTTTATTATCTGCCCTTTCTGGTGTAGCTGTTAAACCTAATAAAATTTTAGGCTTATAATAATTTAGTAGCTTTTGATAAGATGGAGCTGCTGCATGATGAAACTCATCTACTATAATAAAATCATAATAATCTTCAGTTGTTAGCTTAGTTAAGTCCTTACTATTTAAACTTTGAATGGAAACAAACAAATGATCTAAACTTTCCGGAGTATTATTTCCAACCATAAGATTACCAAAATTATTATCTTTCATAACAACTCTAAAGGTATCTCTTGCTTGCTTAAGTATTTCTTCTCGATGAACAACAAATAATAATCTATTTAACTTTTTCTTATTTTCTAAACAAAAATTTCTGTAATCAAAAGCAGATATTACTGTTTTTCCAACTCCAGTAGCAGCAATAACAAGATTTCTATTCTTTTTAAAAATTTCTCTTTCTACTTTTAACTTGTCTAATATTTCTTGTTGATAAGAATAAGGTCTTATATCAAAAGAAAAATTAAATTCATCATTAGATGCTGTTTCTTTCTTTAAAGACCTTTTAAGCCTTGCTTTATCTTCTTCAGTTCCTAAGTAAGATATAAACTCTTTATCATTCCAATAGCTTTCAAAGGTAGCTTCAAATTTCTTTATAACATCAAAAGAATCTTGCTCAGTTATTTTTAAATTCCACTCTAAGCCAGAAGTTAAAGCTGCATTAGAAAGATTGGATGATCCAATATAAGCTGTAGTAAAGCCCGTCTCTCTCTTAAACATATAAGCTTTAGCATGCAACCTGGTTCTTTCTGTATCATAAGATATTTTAATTTCAGTATTAGCTAGCTTACTTAATTCTTCTATTGCCTTTAAATCTGTAGCTCCCATATAAGAAGTTGTTATTAATCTAAGTTTTTTACCCTTTTGAGTAGCTTCTCTAAGACTTTCAATTATACATCTAAGTCCGCTCCATTTTACAAAGGAAACTAATAAATCAATAGAATCGCAAGTTAAAATCTCCTTATTTATTTCCCCTAACATATTAGGTTCCATACTTGATCCTGTAAATAAGGAACTTTGGGATAATGAAGTAACTGGTTTTAATATTTTTCCTTTTTTAAAAGCCCTACTATTGTTAACTTTATTATATAAAGCACTAAGTATTTCTCCATTCTTATCTATCTCATACTTTTTTATATCTTCTTCATTTGAAACTTTACTTAATATTTCAATTATCTTATTGCAAGCTTCTATTTGTTTTAATAATTTATCTTCGTCAGTTTTTTCCTTATCTCTTATATAATTTAAGGATTTTCTAATTACCTTAGAAATATATTGAGAAAGAATTACCTTTGCTTCTTCTTTATCTAATTTTGATTTATCTATAATAAAATTTTCATTATCTATTTCATTTAAATACTTTTTTATCTCTGTATTTATTACCTGTTCATATAAGCCTTCTTTCAATAAATTCACCCCAAACCTTTTGTTTTACATAATTTATCCATTTTTATTTTATCATATTTCCATATAAAAAATAAAAGTGATAATTACTTATTAGTAACTATCACTTTTTCTTACCTAAACTTCTTCTTCAACTCTTCCACAACCAGCACATCCGCCGGTACCCAAACTTCCTTATCAACTTCCTCTAAGCTTATCCACTTAGCACTATTATGCACATTTAAATTTAATTCGCCCCCTATAACTTCACAAATAAAGCAGTGCATAATTAAATGAAAGCTTGAATAATCATAGTCTATCGTAGTTAAAAATTCTTTAACCTTTATATCAAGCTCTAATTCTTCTTTAATTTCACGAATAAGGGCTTCTTCCCTTGTTTCGCTAGCTTCTATCTTTCCTCCTGGAAACTCCCACATATTATGAAAGTCTCCTCCTTCCCTGCGGGTTATAAATATTTTATTTTCTTTTTTTATTATTGCTGCTACAACTTCTATGCTTTTCATAATAAATTCCTTATCTTATAATGATTTATTAGCTTTAAAATATTCTTTTAATTCTAAGATAATTTTATTATCATTAGCTTTAAATAAGTCATTTAAATTATTATTCATCTTATATTCTTCATAATCTAATAAGAAACTTACTTTTACAATTTCTATTTCAATAGGAGCTATTTGAAATTTACTATTTACTTCAAACTTAATATTTTCCTTATTATTATTTTTAGGATAAACTAATGCTAATTTATTATATCCTCCTGCCAGTGCATAGCTACACATCTGATACATATCTGATTGACTTATTCCATAATTTTTACTTCTATCGGAATTTAAAATTTTATATTTAGTATCTAAAATATAAATCTTATCATTATTATCTCTTAAAAATATATCCTGCTTTAAATTAAACATATTATTTCTATATTTTTCATTGATATATAAATCAGCTAAATATAAATTACTTTTTTGACTAATTATATCTTTAAATTCATTCTTTAATTTTTCTTTTACAAAACAAGATAAAAAATCTTCATATATAATTTCCATAGGAAATAAGAAGCAAAAATTAATTCTATTTTCATCTTTATTTCTTGTTATAGAGGAATTTTTCAAAAATATTTCACATAAAGAAAGTATAATTTCATAATCCTTATTAAATCTATTTAAAGTAATATTATCACAGGCATTTTCATCAAAAACTTCATCATCAATTTCATCTAAAATAAATAATATTTTTCTTAGCTTTTCCTTACTATCTAAATTCTTAGTTATATTCAAAAGTTTCCTAGAAACAAATTTTATAATTTTATTAAATTTATTATTATAGATATATGGTTCATGTATAATATTGAAATTATTCCATCTACCAGTAGCAATATTACTTTTTAAATATTCCGTAGTATTTAACCTTCCTTTTAAATATTGTAATTCTTCTTCTACTTCTTCATAACTATTGTATGGATTATTATAAACATTCTCTAGCGTTAATTTGCTAAAAAAATATATAAACAGTTCCAATATACTATCTGACCTATTAAAATTAATATTAGTATCAATTATAGGAAACTTAATTTTAGTACATTTACTTAACCAATATAGAATATTACTAATTAGATAACTATCAAGCTGATCTTCCTCAATATTATCTTCAAATATTTTAGGATAAATAGTTATACTTTCTCCCTTATAACTAATAAACCCTACATAATTTCTAGCTTTAACTAAGTCTCCATCAAAAATTAAATATCTTTGTTCAACTATCTCTTCTTCATTCTCATATAATTTACTATCATCATATAAATAGTACCTATTCCGCCAATTTTCATTTAAAAATTTCCTAAATTCCTTATTTGATGGGACATTAAGCTTTTGAAATTTTCCAAACTCCTTTAACTTCATTATTCTTCCTCTATTCCATCATATTCAATTTGAAAATTATCTAAATTTTCCTTAACCCTTATACCTGATTTAATTAATATTTCTTTTACTTCCTCTCTATTCATATAAAAATATTCATTTAATAAAGGTATAACTTTATTATTAATTATCTTTCCTATGTCTTCCTTTGATTTATTCATGAAAAATGCATGGCCAATTAAATAATCTGCAGACTTTTTCTTTTCATAAATAGAATTATTAATGGATCTTAGAATACCTTCAAATTCTGGAATAAGACTATAATCAGGATACATAGGTATAAAATCAAATCTTCTTCTTAAGGCTATATCTATATTAGCTATAGACCTATCAGCAGTATTCATAGTTCCTAATATATATAAATTAGGAGGAACAATAAATACTTCCTTAGATGGTAAAGTTACTACTGTCTCATTAAGTTGACCTAACCTTTTATCTTCTTCAATTAATGTTATTAATTCTCCAAATATTCTTGATATATTTCCCCTATTTATTTCATCTATAATTAATACATAATTATTTTCTAAATCATTCTTAGCTCTTTCTACAATATCTTTAAAAATCCCATCTTCTTTTACAAAGGATAATTGATCTGTATTATTAATATTTGCTTTAATTCCTTGAATAAAATCTTCATAACTATAATTTTGATGAAAGGTAGTGAAAACTATTCTTTTCTCTGCTATATAATTTTTATATCTCTTAAAAACTTCCTCTCTATTCTTTTTACTTTCCTCTATTATTTCTTCAACTTCTTTTTTCTCAACTATACTTACTGCATAATTAATAGTATTATAAGTTTTGCCTGTTCCTGGAGGACCATATAAAATAATATTTAAAGGAGTATCTATTTCCTTTTCAAAAACATATTCTTCTGAGCCATCTTCCATTAAATTTACATCAACTTCCTCATCTTCATTTACTGCTTCAATTTTTCTTTCCCCAATTTCTATATTCATATTATTTATTTCGTCAATTAATGTATCTAAATCTTCCTCAAAGATATAATTGATTACTTCCCTTTCAAAATCATATTTTTCTTCTTCTTTAACACTAATCATTGATCTGCTTGTATATTTACTTCCCCACTGTTTCATAGCTGGTAATAAATCAACCTTTTTATCACTATCCTTCAATTTAATAAATTTATAATAATTAAGACCATTTTCTTCTTTTATTTTTGAAATTATTAAAGCTAAAAATAAAATTTTATTTTCATCAGCAACATAAAAAATATTTTTAGTACTTGAATTAAGATTAATTTTCTTGCCTTTTGTAGGAATTATATTTTCCTCTAGATTTTTCTCAATTTCCTCTTTCAAAATTTGTGAATCTAGCTTAAATGGTTGCATTTTAAAAAAATTATTTTCCTTATCCCAAAGTTTATGTATATCTTTGAAGAACATAATTCTTCCGTAAATTATTCCTCTATTTTTTTCATTTTCAACTCTTATATCATATTCCTTTAATTCTTCATAAATAATTTCACATAGTTTTTCGTAATTCTTATCTAAGGAGATATTAGGTCTTAAAAGATTTGTAAATTTCATAATTTTATTAGTTTGAAAAGCTGTTATTGCTTTTTCTGGATTTAAAATATAGATTATAACATTTCTAGCAACTTCAGAAACCTTATTTAAATCTTTATACTTCTTATAATTTATTAAATTCTTAACCCATTCATTTTGTCTTATAGAGGTTAAAGCTAAAGTCCTATTATCTTCATATTCATTATATACATTTTTCCTATAAGCATTAAAATCTATATAAGCTATAATTTCATATACTATTTCTAAAAATTTATATTTTTCTTCCTTATCTTTATATTTGTTTATAAAGTCATTTGAGTTAAATTTTCTAGAAGATTCAATATCTGATTTTAATTCATCAAGACTATTATTACTTATATATATTGAATTAAACTCATTCCATTTATCAATTAATTTTTGAAATGCAAATTCTTTCTTCTTACTATAGGTATCAATAAATTCCTTATCACTTTCAATTGCTTCTTTTATTTTATTACTTAAACTTTCTTTATATGAATTTTTAGTTTTTTCATAACATTTAAACAATAATTCTTTGTATTCTTTTATGTTTTCTAGGCTATAAATTCTTATTTCTGCATTTAAAGTCCATTTATTATTTTCCGGCACTATTTTTATATCAAATTTATTGACTTCTTCATCTGTTAGAAATTTTTTATTAACAAGTATACTTAAATATCCCTTTCTTTCAGTAACTTCTGCGTACATTTTTGAATATACTTTATATCCAGTATATTTTGTGGTTATATATTCAATTGTCCCTTCTAAAGCTTTTAAATATTTTGAAATTGATTTATTAATTTCACTAACACTAATATTCATCATAATTCTCCATTTCTATAATTATTTATCCATATATTACAATTGTAGCAAAATTTATAGATTTAAGAAATTGAATATTTATATATAAACTATAAATAGAAAAGACAGTGCTTATTATAATCACTGTCTTTTTATCTTCTAAATACTATCTTTACAAACTACGCACAATTCAAATAATTTATTATTGAGAACATAGGAAACAACAAGGATATAAGTATAAGCCTTATTTACTAATCTCTACTCCAAATCCGCCCCATTTGTTGCAATAACCTTCTTATACCAATAGAAGCTATCCTTCTTAGTTCTCTCTAAAGTTCCATTCCCCTTATCATCCCTATCAACATAAACAAAACCGTAACGCTTCTTCATTTCTCCTGTTCCTGCTGAAACTAGGTCAATGCAGCCCCACATTGTATAACCCATTAGCTCAACTCCATCAAGGTTAACAGCATCCCTCATTGATGAAATATTCTTTCGTAAATAATCTATACGATAACTATCGTGAATGCTTCCGTCCTCTTCCTTCTTATCATCCCAGCCTATACCATTTTCAACTATCCATAAAGGCTTATGATAGCGTTCATATAAAGTATTAAGAGCTATTCTTAGGCAGTTCTTATCAGTTGCCCAGCCCCACTCATTTGTTTCTAGGTATGGATTCTTTACTCCAAATACAAAGTTTCCATTGCCTTGGTCAACATCCTTATGGGTTGTAAAGGTGCTTGATCCATAGCAGGAGAAGCTTAAAAAGTCTGCTGGATATTTTTCTAGAAGCTCAAAGTCCTCTGGCTCTGTATCTAATACAATTCCTTCCCTTTCATATTTCTTTAATCTATAAGCAGGATACTTACCTCCAGTTTGAACATCTGCATAGAATAAGGTGTTCTTTGAAAGTTCCATTACCAATAATTGATCATCTGGATCGCAAGTGTAGGCATAGCTTGGCTGGTAAGCTAACATTTGTCCAACCTTCATTTCAGGGTTAATTTCATGGGCTGCCTTTACAGCCTTAGCACTTGCAACAAATTGATTATGAGCTGCTTGAGCTCTGTTTTGTGGTGATGGATCAGCTAGTCCCCCTGCAATAAATGGTGCAAACTCCATAATATTAATTTCATTAAAGGTTAGCCAGTATTTTACCTTGCCTGAATAACGCTTAAATACAGTTTTTGCATATCTTTCAAAGAAATCTATGCACTTTCTATTTGACCAGCCACCATATTTAATTGTTAAATTAAGTGGAGTTTCATAGTGAGATAAGGTTACAAGAGGCTCAATTCCATATTTTAAGCATTCATCAAAAACTGCATCATAGAATTTTAAACCTTCTTCATTTGGCTCTACATCATCTCCATTTGGGAAGATACGTGCCCAGTTTATACTCAATCTAAAGGTCTTAAAGCCCATTTCTGCCATATAGCCTATATCTTCCTTATATCTATGATAAAAATCAGTTGCTACATGGCTTGGATAGTATTCTCCTTCAATTACTGCTGGAATACAGTCCTCTGGTATCTTTGTATTTGGACCAAAGGCTGATATTGAGCCTGTCTCACCAGTCTTTACATTTTTATAAGTTAATCTACGAGGAACTGTATGGGAGCCTGATGTTATAACATCAGCTGTGCTAATTCCCTTTCCTCCTTCATTCCATGCACCTTCGTATTGGTTAGCAGCTGTTGCTCCTCCCCATAAAAATCCTTCTGGAAAACCCTTCATTTATTTAACCTCCCCCTCTAAATTTGAGTAAATTTATTTTAAAGGCACCAGCTAAAAAGATGGTGCCTCAATATTTATACAGTAAGATTTTCGCTTTCTTCTACTATTGCAGCAGCTTCTTTTGCTATTAATTGTTTTTCATAAATCTTATAGAATGGATACCAAACAAGAGTAGCTGGTATTAACATTAAATAATCCCAAATTGCATTTTGCCATCTTAAAGTAGATAAATATGCACCAAATCCCATTGGAAGCAGGGCTGAAATACTTATCCATGCAGGTTGTAAGAAACCAATCTTATATCCAGCTAATGTACATAACATAAGAACTGGAATACTTAAAACATATGGGATACATAAAATTGGGTTATACATAACAGGCATACCAAAGGTAATAGGTTCATTTATATTAAACCAGCCTGGAACAACAGAAATCTTTGCAACAGCATTTATTTGCTTAGATTTTGACCTTAATCCAAGCAAGGCAACTGTCATAGTATTTCCTGTACCACCGCAGACTGCCATAGCTCCAAATAAGGCTACTGGATAGAAGGTTAAAGCTTGTCCAGCTTCATGAGCTGCTGCATTGGCAACTGCTGCTTGAATTCCTAAAGGCATAATAATTGGAACTAATATCATAGTACCATGAATACCGAAGCACCATAAAATTCCTGCAAAAGTACACATGATAATCATTCCTGGAACTGATGTTAAGGCACTTAATGGCTTTCCTAATACTGCCATGAAACCTGAAGCTATTGTATAAGCTCCGCCAGTCATGTTAGATACTAATGTTGAAGCTCCTAATAAAACTATAACACTAAATAATAATGGTAAGATTGATGCAAAACCATCTTGTAAGAAAGGAGGAACAACATCAGGCATCTTTATTCTGATATCTTTGTCTGCACAGAATTTTTCAATACGAACTGATATAAATACAACTATAAAGCCTATAAACATACCCTGTGCTCCTAAATAAGTCATATCGATACCTGTTAATCCAGCCTCGTTAGTAATTAAGGCACCTGAAACTAAAAGGAAACATATTAGCGAATCAACAGCATTCATTATTGGAGATTTCATTTTTAAGTTCTTAGCATAGTTGAAGGATAATAAAGCAACAACCCATAATGATAATGAATTCATTGTAAATTGATAAGGCAGATAAATTATTTGATAGATCTTGCTGTCTGAAGTGAATAAGTTTAATAGAGTTTCGCTTCCTAATGAACAGATAATTTGAGAAATAGCACCAACCATAATAACACCCATTAGGGACATCATAGCAGCTTGTAATGCAGCTAAGAATTTGTTACTGCCTAGCTTTTGGCCAAATTCTTGAAGCTTAATCATAAATTTACTTTCAAATACCTTTTCCATAAAACCTCTCCTTAATTATTTTTTTCAGCATAAAGCCTTTTAGCTAATCTCATAATATTAGGGCAATTTGCAACAGCATAATCAAAGGATTCAATAGCAGCACATGGTAAATTTGTGTTTTCCTTGATTTCTTTTATACGATAGGATACTTGAGGTCCAACTAAAACAATGTCATATTTTTGATAAACATCTTGATATTCCCCTAATCCTACTGCCTTAATTTCAAGCTCTTCACCAGCCTCCTTCCAATATTGTTCCATTTTCCTCATTAAAATACTTGTTGACATTCCTCCAGCGCAGACTAATAAGATTTTCATGAATAATTCCTCCATTCTATCTATTTTTATAAAGTAAAATAATTTCCTTAATAAGTTCATAGGCAAGCATGCTTGTCATTAAATGATCTTGAGAATGAACAAGCAGCACATTTATATCTTGTTTTTCACCATTAGCTTCTTTAAATAACAATTCCGTTTGTGCTTTATGTGCAAGACTTGCAGATGCTTCTGATTTAGCTAAAAGTTCCTCTGCTGCTTCAAAATTTCCTGCTTTAGCTTCTTCCAATGCTTGAAATGCAAAGGAGCGTGCATCCCCAGAATTTGCAATAATTGTCATTGGTATTAAATCGTTTACATCGTCCATATGATATTTCCCCTTTTCTAGAATTTATTTCCTTTCCTTAGGTCAACTTTATTTTAGTGTATAAAAATTTCCTTGTCAAAGGGTCTCAAAGTCATGAAAATCTTGCTTTTATACAGTTTGTGTATAGTATATAATTCTAAAAATACACTTTTTTTATCAAAAACTTCATTACTATTACATATTTTAAACCTAGTGTATAAACTTTTTAATGCTTTTTAGCTAGTGTTTAACTTCTTTTCTCAAAAGTATAACTTTTCCATTTTTTATTTTTTAAATCATTTTTTATTAGGAGACATGCTATAATCTAGATATGAAGTTAACAAGAGTATTAAATGTCACAGAAAAGGAATTTTATGATTTTCTTGAAAGGGATCTCTTGAATGATATCTATAAGCACACTAATAAAAAATTAGGGGTAAAGGATATTAAGTGGGGATTAAAGTATAGAAAGTATGACGATAAAAGTCTTACCCATATTGACATTTCAATTTTAGATTATAAGAGAGGCTCCTTTTACAAGGCAGAGATAAAATCTATCTATGATATTATTAGAATTTCTTATGAAACAGAGGAAGTTGATAACAAATTAAAGATTATATTTAATCAGCATATCGAAAGCTTTGAAAGTAAAAAACATAATAAATTTATGAAATTCTTCAGCGAAGGGGTTTATCTTGGCAGAATGACTGATACCCTATATGATATTCAAAATAAGATCATCAAAGAGAGGGAAAATCTTGCAGAATTGTCCTCTTAAAATTTAATTAAAAAATCTCAAAACTAAATCCACTGCTTCTATTATAAATGAAAAAGCATAAAAATTATAAAGGGACTCTTTAAAGAGCCCTTTTATAATTTCTTCAGCATCATAATAATAGTTGCAATTTCATTATCATCAATTATTACTTTAAAGGTCTTTTCTAAAGCTTTTAGGATTTTAACAATAACATTGTAGTCTTCCTCAAATAAGAAAATAATTTTATTTTTTTCTGGATTATTTGCAACAAGCTTTCCTTCCAACAATCTTTCCATTAAGCAGGCTAAATGCATAAATAAGCCTACCTTTTGATCCTCATTTAAGGAAAAGTAAGCACTTAATTCATCAATTACATTAGGCAGTACATTTTTTAGTTTAGATATTGACACATACTTAAACTGTTCTTCTAAATATTGATAAATATCATTATAATTAACAGAAGCACTACCTAGAGGTTCAAACATTAGTATCCTATCTATGTCTTCCTTAGGATTTTCAAAAATCTTCTTTATAGATATAAAAGGAATTCCCAATAATTTTGGATCATAGGTTCCAACAAAGGCATGAATATTATAGCTTTTCTTAAAATTTAAAAGCTCCCTTAAAAGCTCATCCCTTGAGGATATTGATAAGGCCACTGTTTTCATTCCAAGCTTTGAATTTTGATCTATATAGAGCTTTAATTGGGCTGCTCCTCCTTCTCCTGTATGGCAGAGAGTAATTATAAGCTTGTTTCCCTTTTCTTCATTTTTTCTCATATTATTGATTTCTAGATTTGCCATATGATATACATAGTCAATATCACTTTCCATTGAGCATTTTCTGGCAACATCAATTCCAATTAGGGTAATATGAATATTAATACATCTTATTTTGGTATCTATTTCTTCTGCAATAGTTTCAAGCATTGTTTTTATTGATCCCATATCATATATAACAATAACACCCTTGCCCCTATCAATTTTCTTAATCAAGGCCTTAATTTCCTCCATGGCCTCATTTGTTCCAAGATCCAAGGCCATATCATAGCTATATGTGTTATTGCAATGGCTTAAAGTATTTGTAACATCTTTTAAGGAAGAGGCTATTCCATTGCCATGCATAATATAAAGTAAAACTGGATGTTCCTCTTCATCATTATTTTCATCTAATTCTGCAAAGAACATAGTTATTAAGGCTATTTCATGGGCAGGTAATTCCAAATTCAACTTGGCCTTCAACATAGTTGCTAATTCCATAGCAGCTGCATATTCTTGAGGATAATCTTCTATAATTTTAACTACTTTATCATTATCTATTCTCTGATGGGAAACCTTTAAAGTTAATAAGGAATTAATATGAAGACAAAGACCGTATAGTACATCTGAATTTAAATTTATTCCCCCACTCTTTTTGCTGGAATTATGAAAGTCAGTAATAATATCTATAACCCTTCTATCTACAATTTTTGAAAGCTGCTCTAAATTACTTGAATTATAAAATCCCTTATAATAACGATATTTATTAAATAAATTGCGGATATGGCTTCTAATCACATTTTCTATGCCCTTGTCATTTATCCCTAAATTAACTAATTCCTCATATTGTTTTCTAATTTCAGAATACATATCATACACAATATTAGGGGAATAATATTCTTCATTGCTAGTATTTTTATCATAAATAATAGCTTCCCTATTGCCTATTAATATATCAATTTCATTATCAGAGCTTTTTAGCTGTAAAAGGCTTTTTCTAATTTCTGACTTAAAATCATTAATACATACATAAATCTGTTGATTATTATTGACTACACGAACATAGGCATTGGCACAGGCAGCTTTAATTTCAAGTTCCAGGCCCTTAACATTATAGGCAAAATCTGATAGTAACAAGGCTTTTATTGCTTCTGCTGTAACTTCTATGCACCTATCTGAATTAGAGGCTTCCCTTTTGAAAAAGTGATTTATAAGATCAAACCTTTCCTTCAAAGGTCGATCCTTTAATTCTGGCAGTTCTATAGTTACTGGAATTATACGATTGATTTGTAAGCTGCTTTGAGGTGAACAGGATAATACTAAGAATAAATCGTTAGCTTCTATTTCTTGAGATTTATCCTCTGAATATAGTTTTCCTGAATCTAAAAAGGCAAATAATCTGCTCTGCTGCTTGGCATCTAGCAAATCAACATTATCTATAAAAAGCATTCCTCCCTTAGCTCTTACAAAGGCACTTTTTTCTAAATTACCTTCAATACCGAAGAGTTCCTCACTTAGTATAGAAACATTTTTAGAATAATGCCTGCAGTCAATTTTTACATAGGGAGCATCTTCAGATAAAATTCCCCTTTCCTTAGCGAATTTAAACATTAGGGAAGCAAAGTAGGTTGTTCCACATCCAGTCTTAGAGGCAAGCAAAACATTTAGACTAGACCTAGGATATAAGATTGCAGCTTTAGCCAGCTGAATGGAATTTCTTAAGCTGCCATTATAACCTATAAGCTCTGTAAAACAGGATTTTTCTGAGCTTTTATGGCTTTCTTCTGGAAGCTTATAATATACTGGCCTTGTTGTAGTCTTAACCAGTTTTCCTTCCTTTACTAATTAATTTAATATAGAACTTACATTGGAACGCTGCAAAGCTAAGGCTTCTGCAATCTTCTTAGTTTCCAAGCCATTTTTATTCTTGCTATAGCTTTCCTTTTGTATGAATTCGTATACAATTTCCTTTACAGTTTTCACCTTATATTCTCCTTAGCCTTTTAAATATTAGTGTATATTGTGTATAAATAAATGAGTTATACATAGTAATTATATTTTATACTCTTATTATAAATTCAAAAAAATTATTTTACAAACATCAAAACAAAAATCAGATCAGTGGGGAGTTGAAACTCAGTTAGGAGTGGGGAGTTAGAAGTTAGGAGTGTGGAGTTTGGAGTTGGAGTTCAGTTAGGAGTTGGGAGTGTGGAGTTATGAAATAAAAAGAGGATGCTTTTCGCTTATTCGAAAATCATCCTCTTAACTACCTTAACTATGTTACTTAAGCATTTCTTCCATTGTGTTATTCAAAACATGATATATAGCCTTAGCAACTCCTAATTTATCGTTAGCATCTGTAACATATTTTGCTATAGCTATGACTTCTGGTATAGCATTTTTCATGGCAACAGTTTCTTCAAAAATTTCAAACATTGAATAATCATTAAAGCTGTCTCCTAGGATCATAACTTCTTCTCTCTTTAAGCCCATCTTAGTTGCAACTTTTTCTAAGATGATTCCCTTTTGGGCATTTTCATCAGTTATTTCTATATTATCTGCAAAGGAAGAAGTTATATTTAAGCTCTTAACTTCTTCTGCTATTTTTTTCTTTACCTTATTTATAAAATCTATATCCTTATGGAAGGCAACAAACTTTCTTACTTCTATACCCTCTTCAAAGAACTTATTAATATCATCTATGTACTTTAAGCATGTAAAGAAACCTAGTTTTTCAGATATTTTTCTTGCTTCTTCTTCTGTCATTCCCTTATTAAAGCTAAGGGTTCTAAAAATAACTTCCTGTAGAGCTTCTTCTCTTGTAGAAGTTGTAAAAACTCCCTTGTTTGTAAATATACGGGCTGATAATTTATATTCATTTAGTATATCTATAATTTTTTTTGCTCTCTCATGATTTATATTAATAACATCAAGAATATTTCCATCTTCATCCCTATACTCTGCACCATTTGATAAGATACATTGAGCTTTTATATTATGCTTCTCTAATATATCTTTAACACTGTCATATTCTCTTCCTGTAGATATGGCAAAGGTTATTCCGGCTTCTTCTGCCTTTCTAATTGCTTCGACTGTTTCTTTATCTATGTCATGGGCATTATTTAATAAAGTCCCATCCATATCTGATGCTATAAGTTTTATCATTTATTTTCCCCCTCTTGACTGTATTTTTACACCTATATATATCTTACCACATTAGAGGAGTTAATGTTATAAATTAATTTTTTTCATTAATTCCTCATTAAGCTCCTCTTCTAGAATACAAACTCCGGCTGGATTTCCTTTAAATACTTCATCAGTAAAAGCATCCACTTGATATATCTTAATTCTATTCATAATATCCCCCATATAAAAATTATAATATTATTCATTATAATAATTTATTTGTTGATTTGCCAATCTTTCCTTTTGTTTTTCTAATCTTATTTTATACTCAGTCCAATTTCTAACTTCTTTAGGAGTCCAGCCTATTTCTGCATAGCTTAGCAATCTTGGATATATCATATAATCCATAGCTATTCCATCCTCAATTGTTTCTGTCCATAGGGGAGCCTCTATACCTAAAATTAATTCCTTAGGGGCATAATCAGTTAAATCCCAGCTGTAGGATGTTTCTATAGGAATAAGTCCAGCCCAATCTAAGCCGTAAGAAGAATTTTCATCATACTTCATATCTAGATAGCTCTTTCCAGCAATTGAAATTATTATTTTCATTCTTTTTTCCCTAGCTGCAGCATTAGTATCTCTCCAATTTTGCAATATAACTGAGGAATCTATTTCAGGAGATGTATCTATTGGATCCCAGCCTATTGGAATTTTGCCATACTTTTGAACTATCTTTGCAACTCGTCCTACAAAATAATCATACCCTTCCTTAGGCGTTGCTTCTGCTTCATCTCCACCTATATGAATATATTTTGATGGTGATATTGCTGAAAGTTCTTTAATTATATCTTCAATAAATTCATAAGTCTTTTCATAATCAGTCATTAAGTCCCTATATTCATATTCAGGTTTATCTTCAATTCTTGAAGAGGCTATACTCCATTTAATATTGGAAACTAATGTATCTTTTTCTATATCTGGAGGCAGCATTTGCCTTAAAGTCTGAATAGCCCTAAACAAACCTTCTGGCTTATAGGCTGTAATTTTTATATTTTCCGGACTAATTATTATTTGATAACCTTCATTTCCCATATCTTCAGTTCCGCCTATAGTTGTCAGATATATGCTTCCCTCTGGAGCCTCTTGTAATTTTATAATAGGAAGATCAAAGCCTGTGGCTGGCATTATTTTTCCTTTAAAATATTCAGCAATTTTTGAAATTTCCTCTGTTTCTTCCTCGCTATTTCCTGCAATATAAATTGAACTATCTTCCTTGATAATAAATTCTCCCTTTTCAGGTTTGTACTATAATCATTTTCTGCTGTAACAGTTAACTTATTTTCTTCTTTATTATAGAAAAATATTACTAAAAAACTAATTAAACTAATTATAAATAGAAAAATTATAAATTTATATCTTTTGTCTATCTCCTTTATTTTCATTCTTTTCACATCCTTAGATTTTTATATTTTTCTTATTATTAGTATTAGATAGAGCAGCCTTTATCATTCATTTTGTTATTAAAAATAAAAACTTTGCATCTTTATGTTTAAATTTCCATTACAAAATCCCTTGCAATTTATTTTTAGTGATGTTATTATATTCTCACAACAAGAAACAAGAACTTGTTTCAAAAAAATTAATTTAAAGTCTGGAATACTCGTTAAGCTCTTATTTTGAACCTACACATGTGCTACGGGAGTTCAATATTTAGGTGTGGAAATGTAATTTCATGTGAGTCCCCTTTGCGGCATTGAAACTGATTGAAGCATCTGTGAGAACACCCACCTATCGAGAGATAGGGATCAAAATCAGAGTACCGGTATTTTGGATATTAATTTAGAAATCAAAGATGGCCAATGCTTTAAGCATTGGCCTTTTAGCTTTTCTTAATTTTAGATTAATATCTTTAAAAAATCTTCTATTTCCTCATCTTCTAAATATATTTGTCCTAAGGTTCCATGTTTTAAATCTTCCTTTGAAAGTCTATGAAAATCAGAACCTGCTGTATATACTATATTTTTTTCCTTTGCTATATTTATAAAGTACTCTTCCTCCCCAGGCTTATTTCTATAATATCTTGCTTCTATCCCATCAAAATTTAAATTTATTACATTTTCAAAAACTTCCCTTTTAAGACGGGTTGGATGAGCTAAAACAACCTTAGCATTAAAATAATGAAGCAGTTCTATTCCTGCTGCTGTGCTTATTTTACCCCCTTCTGACTTAAAACTTAATTGCCCCTTAAAATGCTGCTGGCAAGCCTTAAACTTCTTTTTTCGCAAATTTGATAAAATCATTTTTAATTCATCATTTGTATAATTATCATCAGTAAAATAACCTAGAATGTGAACCTTATTTCCCTTATATCTTGTAGATAACTCTATCCCAGGTATTACTTTAACTCCAAAGATTTCTCCAACTTTAACCGCCTGTTTATTCCCATTTATAGTATCATGGTCAGTTAAAGCAATTATGTCTACCCTTCTTTCCTTTGCTAATAAAACTAATTCTCCCGGCTTTAGTTCCCCATCTGACTCTGTAGAATGAATATGAAAGTCTCCCTTAGTGTACATCTTTTTTGCCCTTAATAATTACTTACTAATTCATAATATTTCTATTAAGCAATTTTTGATATGTTTTTTTAATACAAATATAAAAGCTAGATAAAATAAAATTTTTATACGAAAAATTTCACTACTCTTCTTCATAGCAAATAACAGGAGTACCTTCTTCAATGTTTTCATAAATCTTTTTTGCCAAATATTTAGGGGAATTAACACAGCCATGACTGCCATTAGTCTTATATATTTCTCCCCCAAAGGAATATCTCCAGCTTGCATCATGTATTCCTATATTCCCATTAAAAGGCATCCAATAGCTTACATTAGCTTCATAGCCTGGTCCTCTTAAAGTTGAGCCCATTTCCTTATAATTAATCATGTAAATTCCAACAGGTGTTCCAAAACCTCTAGTTGGATTACCTGTTACTACAGAGCCATGAGCTATTAATTTTCCCTCCTTATAAAACCATAAATGCTGCTTTGTTATATTTATTTCTACATAGCTATCACCTATATCGTCCTCTTCCCTAGATATTGCTGTTTGAGCATATATAGGCTCTTTCTCAAGAATATCTCCATTTTTTATGTTTTCTATTAGAGCTTCAATTTCTTTTTCTAAATCAATTCTCCAACCATAAAATCCACCCTTAACTTCAATTGTTTTACCTGTAGATGTTTTTATCTTTCTTGCCTTTCCAACGGTATTATATTTTTGAGCTAAAGCTCTTACATATCCATTTACAGCTTTCTCATCTATTATTACATTTAAATCTTCATCTACTATAAGCCATTTGTTTATTGTATTTCCATCTAAAACTTCACTTTTACTTCCAAATAAATATTTAATATTTGTTGAAACATACTTATTTAATATGTCCTTGGTTTCAGTAGTTTTCTCTGAGGATAAAGTATATTTAGGATTTTCATAGCAAAACTTTTCTTCTAAATCTAATTCCCTTTCTCCCTTTAAAAGGCTCTCCCTTATAAGCTTTTCTAGCTTTTCCTTATTTATCTTATTTCCATAAACCTCCTTAACTGTTTCATAAAGTCCATTTGAATATTTAAAACTTACATTTTGAGGCTCAATAATCTCCTTATTTAAGCAGTTTAAAACATTTATCTTATTCTCCAAGCTCTCTTCATTGTAAAAGAATAAGTCCTCTAAATAATATTCTTCCTTAGTTATTAAGGAGCTGATCCATTTAAAGGCATTTTGCTTATTATAAATCTCTGGAATGCTATTATTTTTCTTATAGTTCATTTCTATATCTTGCCCTCTTATTTCCTCTATTTCTTTATTTCTTTCTATAAGGGTGAGCTTATAATCTTTAATATAATTATTTATTATTTTGTCTGTCTCCTTATAGGATTTTAAAGATAAATCTACTCCATTTACTACAGTATTAAAAAAGAAATGACTAGTAAAATATATTGAAATAAGTAAGTATAGTAAGAAAATAATTCCTATTATAATTAATATATTTTCTGCCTTCTTACTCTTAAAAATATTTCTTATATTAATATTCTTCATTCTACTGCGCCTTTCACTAAAATATTTTTAAATGATAACTAATTAATAATATGTTTATAATTTTCATATTAAAACTAATTTTACTGCTTATAGATTTAGCTTATAAAATACTTAATAAAAAACTACTAAGCCTTAGAGTTATAAATAAACTCTTAGCCTAGTAGTTTTCAATGGACAATTATAAATTATAAGATTTCGCTGCAATCTTATAAGTATATTGCCTTTATTGGATCCATCTTAGAGGCCTTTGATGCAGGTATTATACCAAATACTATTCCAACAATTACAGAAGTAAAAGTAGAGCCTAAGAAGCTTCCAAGGGTTAATACAGGCTCAAAAGGAATAAATATTCCTACTACTTTTGAGAATAAATAACCAGATAATATTCCCAATAGTCCCCCTATTCCTGTAATAATAATTGCTTCAAATAGAAATTGTAACAATATGCTCTTTGGTTTTGCCCCTATAGCCCTTCTTATTCCAATTTCTCTTTTTCTTTCAGAAACTGAAACATACATAATATTCATTACTCCAATACCGCCAACAAATAGTGAAATACCTGTAATAAGGGCTATAAAAGCTGTAAGGCCTCCTATTATTTTTTCAAAAACCTTAGTAATTGCCTGTGGATCTTGAAGCGCATATTCACCTTGTATATTTGGGTGATTTTTTTCTAATTCAGTCTTTACTTCTTCAAAAACGGCTTCTTTATCCATGTCTGGATTAATATAAACATCTATTGCTGAAATAACTTCTTCTGTCCCCATGCCTTCTTTAGATGCTTCTGATACATAAGAATAAGAGCCTGTTAATGAAAACATTCCTGCTTCAGCTAAAACTCCAACTACTTCATAATAAGTTCCTTTTAAATTAACACCTTTACCAAGGGCTTCCTCTGGATTTTCGAACATAGTCTTAGCTGTATTATAGTCGAGTACTATAAGCCTTCTATTATCTTCCGCTTCAGTCATTACTCTTCCATGAAGAATATTTAGGCTTTTACCTTCATAAGTATCTAAAATTACCATAGTCTGCTTATCAAAGTAGGAAATATCACTCATAACAATACTCATTCCTGCAATACTTCCTTGTGCCGCTTCCACCTTCTGCACTCCTTCAATTCTTGTAATTGAATTTAAGTCTGACTTAGTGAAGGACTCTATTAAACTATAATCTGCTCCTAGATTATCTGGTTGAAAATAAACATTTATTTTATTTGCGCTTGTATCTTCTGAAGACTGAACCACTTCTCTCTTTAATCCATTTCCAATAGATAATATTGTAACGACAGAACTTATTCCTATAATTATTCCAATCATAGTTAAAAAGGTTCTCAGCTTATGAGATTTTAAACTAGAAATTGCTGTTTTTATTAAATTAGCTACTGACATACTACATCTCCTTTGTGGCAACCCCATCTTTAATTTGGATTACCTTATTAGCATAACTTACTAAATCTTTATCATGAGTTACCATAATTATAGTTTTATTATCCTTATTTAAATTTTTAAGTATTTCCATAATTTCTGCACTTGTATTACTATCCAATGCACCTGTTGGCTCATCTGCAAATATTACATAAGGATTATTTATTAAAGCTCTGGCAATAGCAATACGCTGCTGCTGCCCCCCGGATAATTCTGTTGGAAATTGATTTTTCTTTTCTAATAATCCAACTAAATCTAAATATTTTTCTACAGCCTCTTTTCTTTCCTTAACAGCTACTTTACCCTTATATAACAATGGAAGTTCTACATTTTGTGCAATCGTTAAAGATTCAATTAAGTGAAATTGTTGAAATATAAAGCCCATATAATTATTTCTAAGCTCTGATCTTTCATTTTCATTAAAATTAGTTACGTCCTTACCATTAAATATATATTGTCCACTATCAAAACTATCAAGTAATCCAAGAAGATTTAATAAGGTTGTTTTCCCGCTTCCTGACTTACCCATTATTACTAAAAAATCTCCCTGTTCTATTTCTAAATTTATAGATTTTAAGGCATGAAGTTTATCATTTTTTAATTTATAGTACTTATTAATATCTTTTAACTCTATAACATTACTCAACAGGCATACCTTCTTTCATTTCTTCAGTAGGAAGTTCTACTATTTGATCTTCTTCCACTAACCCGCTATTAACAATAACTTTATCCCCCTCAGCTTCTGTATAGTTAATTTCTTGTTTAACTAGCAGGTTGTCCTCTACTTTATAGACATAAGTTTTACCTTCTTCATTAATAAGGGAACTTTTAGGTATTTCTATAGGACTGTCTGTTAACTCCACAACTGCTTGAACATGAAATCCATTAATTAATTTTTCTTGAGAATCTAAATTAATTTTCACTTCATAATAAGATAAATCAGATGCTGCTGTTGAATTTAATTGGGATGCAGCTGGAATAGCATTACTTATTGGTCTATCTCCTAAAGAAGCAATTTTACCTTTAACAATATCTCCACTTGATAATATTGTTGCTTCTACTGATTGTTCTGCTTTAATCTTCAAATAATCTTTCTCACTTACGCTGCCTTTTATATATAGTGTATCTGATTCTATGATTATATAAGGCTGGGTAGCGTCCTTCTCATTATCACTTAATATTATTCTTCCATCTATAGGGGAAGTTACAGTATAATATTCCTTTTCACTTAAGGAAGCTATCTGCTTTTCATAAAGGCTAATTTGATTATCTACAGCAGTTGTTGATATTTGAGTTGAAGCTAAATTTTCAGTTTGAAATTTAGTATCTGATTGCTGTACTAAAAGGTTAAGTTCTTCCTGTGAAGCTTTTTTTTCTTGTTCTTGAGCCTGTTTCTTTAATAATTCTTCTTGTTTTTTTAATTCTTCCTTTTGAGCTAATAATTCTTGCCTCTCCTTTTTGGCAGCTTCAAGCTGAAGATTTAGTTGAGCAATTTGATCAGTTATTTGTTCATTTTTATATGTAAATAAGGTATCCCCCTTCTTTACTGTTTGTCCATTTTCTACTGATAAGATCTCAACTGCTCCTTTTGTAGGATCTAGATATATTTCTTCCTTTTCCATTGGTACAATAGTCCCATTAATAAATACTTTTTCCTTTGAAGGAATTGATAATAGTTTCATTTTTGTCTCTTTGCTATTTAAACTGGTACATCCAGAAATAACAATATTAATTGCAGCAATTAATATTGATCCTATTACTAGCTTTCTTTTCTTCATATTTACACCTCATTTTTCTTTATTTTAACCAAATATATACAAACTAATTTTACTAATAGTACCATATTATGTCAACAAGTCACAAAAAATATAATAATCAATATTGACAAAAAATTTCTTAGATGCTAATATATTTTCAATTTAATATACTAAAGCGTCGATTGAGAGTAGTAGATTGGAAGAAGTTTCACAGAGAGTGGGAAATGGTGAGAGCCCACAAATGTTCACTTTCGAACTTGCTCATGAGCAGAAAGATTAGAAGTCTTTTCGGTAAAATATTTTGCCGTTATCATAATTAAGTATAATGTTGGATGGTACCGCTTAAATAGCTCCAATCTCGGATCTATTTAGGCGCTTTTTTATTATAACTCTGGGGGCAATTAAGTCTTAATAACTAATTAAGACTTAATAATATATAAAAAAATAAAATTGGGGGGCTATTCAAATGTTAAATTACAAAAAGTATAAGAGATTTGAAACAATATGCTATAAGGAAAGGACTTGGCCAAACAAAACCATCAAGAAGGCACCAATTTGGTGTTCAGTAGACTTAAGGGATGGAAACCAAGCTCTTGTAAATCCAATGACAATTGAAGAAAAACTTGAAATGTTCAAGCTTTTAGTGGAACTTGGCTTTAAGGAAATTGAAGTGGGTTTCCCTTCTGCATCACAAATTGAATTTGATTTTTTAAGGACTTTGGTAGATAATAACTTAATTCCTGAAGATGTTACTATCCAGGTTCTTTGTCAGTGCAGGCCGCACCTTATAGAGAGAACTATGGAGGCTTTAAAAGGGGTAAAGAAGGTAATTTTCCATATATATAACTCTACTTCTGTTCTGCAGAGGGATGTTGTATTTAATATGAATAAGGAGGAAATTAAGCAAATTGCTATTAATGGAACAAATTTAGTAAAGCAATATGCAGATGATTTTCCTGGAGAAATAATCCTTGAATATTCACCAGAAAGCTTTACTGGCACAGAAGTTGATTATGCATTAGAGGTTTGTGAGGCCGTATGTGATGCTTGGGGTGCATCAAAGAACAAAAAAGTTATAATAAACCTTCCTTCTACCGTCGAAATGGATACACCAAATGTATTTGCAGATCAAGTTGAATGGATGTCAAGGCACTTTAAGGATAGGGAAAGAATTATATTAAGTATTCATCCTCATAATGACAGGGGAACTGCCACTGCTTCAGCAGAACTTGCCCTTTTAGCAGGAGCTGACAGAATTGAGGGTACCTTATTTGGAAATGGGGAAAGAACAGGTAACTTAGATATATTAAATGTTGCTTATAATATGTTTTCCCAAGGTGTTAATCCTGAACTAAATTTAGAAAATATTGATAAAATAATTGAAGTTTATGAAAGATGCTGCAAAATTCCAGTTCATATAAGGCACCCTTATGCTGGAGAGTTAGTATTTACAGCCTTCTCTGGTTCCCATCAGGATGCTATCAATAAAGGAATGGCTAAATATCATGAAAGAAAAAATAAATATTGGGAAGTTCCATATTTATTAATAGATCCTAAAGACATAGGAAGGGAATATGAAGCCTTAGTCAGAATAAATAGTCAATCTGGTAAAGGTGGCGTTGCCTTTGTTATGGATAAGTATTTTGGCTTTAAAATGCCTAAGGCTATGCATAAGGAATTTGCAGATGTAATTCAAAAGATTTCAGAAAAGCTTGGAGAAATTGCTCCACAGACTATTATGGATAAATTTAAGGAAGAATATCTTGAAAAGGAAGGAAAATTTAAATTAATAAACTTCAAGACTTCTCATCTTAATGAGAAGGATAATGCTGACACAAAGGTTGATTTAATCCTAACTTATAATGACCAAAGACTAGAGCTGACAGGCATAGGTAATGGTCCTATTAACTCCTTAAAAAATGCTCTTTCTTCCTTGGTAGATACTACTATTTTAGATTATTCAGAACACTCTTTAGGAAATGGTTCAGAAGCTAATGCTGCAGCCTATATTCACTTAAAAAGAAATGATAATGGCAAAGACACCTTTGGAGTTGGGGTCAGCAGCAATATTACCCTTGCCTCTGTCAAGGCAGTCTTTAGCGCACTAAACAGACTATATAAATAAAAACTGCGAATATCAAAGTTCCGATAAATAAATATATTTCATAAGTTAATGACTTCACAAAGAAGCACTAAGCTCTAAAAAATAATCGAGTAGGAGCTGAATAATTATTTTATTCAGCGTCCTCTCACACCACCGTGCGTACCGTTCGGTACACGGCGGTTCAATAGAAATTAATGTACAAATGAATAAATTTCAGATAT
>NZ_JAHLPS010000128.1 GCF_018918055.1 Caproiciproducens sp. MSJ-32 | reverse complement strand
GAATGATGAAAGCTACAAAAGAACATGCTGTTTTACCAAACTTGTTAAATAGAGAGTTTAAGCAGAATACTCCGCGAAAAGCATTATTAACTGATATAACTTATCTGTTTTTTAAGAATGGACAAAAGGCTTATTTGTCGACCATTTTAGATGCCGCTACAAACGAAGTTTTAGCTTATAACCTTTCTAATAGTTTAAAAATAGATATAGTAATTGATACTATTGATAATCTTCTGAAATCAAAGCATCACTTACATAGAGATGTATTTATTCATTCAGATCAAGGGGCACACTATACAAGTCCTATATTCCAAAACAAGCTGAAACAGCATAATATAGGACAATCTATGTCTAGACGTGGTAACTGTTGGGACAACGCACCTCAGGAATCCTTTTTTGGTCATTTAAAGGATGAAGCATATATCAATGAGTGTAAAACATTTCAGGAATTAATTACTGAAATAGATGATTATATTGATTATTATAATAACTATAGATCTCAGTGGAATTTAAAAAAGATGACTCCTGTCCGATACAGAAGTCATCTTCTTGAAGCTGTTTCATAGTCTTTTTTTAAACTGTCCTTGACAAGGGGTACATTTTAAATTAATTAATAGAAATCAGTTTTTTATATTTTTATATTATTGTTTATTACATTGTCTAGATATATTTAAAAGTATTCCCATAGCCGTCATGTTTATAACTAATGATGTACCACCATAACTAATAAAGGGCATTGGCACACCTGTTACTGGCATAGATCCTGTTACAACAGCAATATTTATTATGGCCTGAACTGCTATGATAGAGGTTATTCCTACAGCAAGTAAAGTGCCATAGTTATCTTTTGCATTTAATGCAACCTTTATTCCCTTCCATACAAAAAGAATAAATAAAGCTATTATGACAAAACAGCCAATTAATCCTAGTTCTTCTCCTATTATTGAGAAAATAAAGTCATTATGAGGCTCAGGCATATATAAAGTTTTCTGCCTAGATTGACCAAGTCCCAATCCCGTAATCCCTCCAGCTCCTAAGGCATAAAAAGATTGAATTAATTGATATCCATCACCAGCTGGGTCCTTCCAAGGATTTAAAAAATTAAGCATTCTAGCTCTTCTATAACTTTCACCAAAGATAAAAAACAATACTGCTGCCAGTAAAACAGGAGCAACCTTTCCAATTAAATCTTGGATTCTACCGCCTGCAACAAATAACATAATGTATGTAACGATCATTATTATTGCTGCAATACTAAGATTTTTTTCTGCTAATATTAAAGCCGCAAAAAATCCTGAAACTCCTAAATAAGGTACAATTCCAGTCCAAAATTTTTTTACTCCATCACCTTTTAAGTCTAGGCTCATTGCTAAGAATAATACTACAACATATTTTGTATATTCTGATGGTTGAAAGGATAAAGGTCCAAGCTGTATCCATCTTTTAGCCCCATTAACAGCCGGGAAAAAGAATACTGCAATCAATAATGGTATAGCAATAATTAATAAATGAGGAGTTATTTTTTTTAACTTATGATAATCAACTCTCATCATTAACACCATGCTAATTAAACCTGTAATTGACCATATTATTTGTTTCTTTAAATATGCCATGCTATCGCCTTCTTTAAACATGGCATAGTAGGAGCTTGCAGAATATATCATGACCACTCCAATTGCTAATAGTAATATGACAGAATAAAATATACCATAGTCAATTTCCCCCATTTTTATTCCTGTCTTTTCACTTCTCATAAAATTCCTCCAATTAATTAATTAAAGGGCTATGAATCCTATAAAACATAATATAGTGGTTATTATGCTAAAAATTGAAACTATTTTTACCTCACTCCAGCCTACCTGTTCAAAATGATGATGAATTGGTGCCATTTTAAAAAGCCTTTTTCCTCTTAATTTATATGATGAAACTTGAAGAATTACAGATAAAGTTTCAAATACATATATACCTCCAACAATAAACAATACTAAAGGCATTTCTAAAATTAAGGCAATTGTTCCTATTGCACCACCTATTGCAAGGGAGCCTGTATCCCCCATAAAAACTTTTGCTGGATAGGCATTATATCTTAGAAATCCTAGCAGACCTCCTGCTAAAATTATTGAAAATACACATAGGGACTCATGACCCATGACATAAGAAACTACAGCAAAAAATGTCAATACCAAAACACTTACACTTGTAGCTAAACCATCTAAGCCATCGGTTAGGTTTACTGCATTTGTTGTCGCCGCATAATAAATTATTACAAAAGGAATATATAAAATTCCTAATGGTATTTTAGTGCCTATAAAAGGTATTCTTAAACTAGTACCTAAATAATTATAACCATAAATTGAAATTGCAACTGCAAAGGCTACTAAAAGCGCCATCTTTTGCCAGGCTTTTAAACCTTCATTTTGCTTTTTAATTATTTTTAATAAATCATCTAAAAATCCAATAAAACCAAAAGCAATTAACGAATATAAAGCAATCATTGCTTCATCTGTTATATCATATCTCATAATTAACATAGAAATTAATGTTGAAATTATAAATATTAAACCTCCAATGGTTGGAGTTCCTGCTTTTCTTAAATGACTTTGAGGCCCTTCCTTTCTAATATTCTGCCCAAACTTTAATCTCTTTAATGCTGGTATTGCTATCGGTCCTAATATTAACGATATAATAAAACCTAACAATAAACCTATTGCTATATTTGATGTTAATATTTCTATAATTTTATCCCCCATTTTACAACTCTGCCAAAAATGACAGATACACCTCCTTCGTTATATAAAAAGCTCTTCTAATGAATTTACTATGCTTTCAAATTTTTTGCCTCTTGAAGCTTTAACTAAAATTACATCTTCTTCTTTAATAATATCCTTAATATTTTTAATTAATTCTTCTTTTGTTTCAAAAGTTAAAATATCTTTTCCTTTAAATTCTTCTTTAAAATTATTTCTAAATTCCCCAATAGCAATTAATAAATCAACCTTATCAGAGGCATATTTTCCAATATCCTTATGTGCTTCAATAGCCTTTTCTCCAAGTTCATTCATGGTTCCAAGTATAGCAACCTTTCTTTTATTTGTATAAGTATTTAATACATCTAAAGATGATTTCATAGAAGCAGGACTTGCATTATAACAATCATTAATTATAATAATTTTCTCTTTTTTTAATATTTGCAATCTCATTGAAGTCGGTTCTAAATTGACTAATCCCTTTTTTGCATCTTCCATTGATATGTTTAATTTCTTTGCAACTGCTATTGCAAGTAATAAATTTAAAACATTATGCTTTCCAGGCATTGGTATTATAAAAGTGTTTTCTTCAGACTTATCTCTTACCGTAAATATTGTTCTATCCTCTTCTAATATAATATTAAAGGCATAAACATCATATTCATGATTATAACCAATTTTAATAATTTCAAAACATTTATCTTTTATTTTTTTTAGATATTCGTCTTCTCCATTAATAATAAGGGTATTCTTCTCATTAAAATAATTTGTTATCTCCATTTTCGCTTTTAAAATATTATCTTGAGTTTTTAAATTCTCAATATGAGATAATCCTATATTGGTTATGACTGCAATATCTGGTTCTGCAGTATTAGCTAATACATCTATTTCGCCTAAATCGCTCATTCCCATTTCAAGAACAGCAACATCATAACTCCTATCTAATTCAAATATCATTAATGGTAACCCAATATTATTATTAAAATTTCCCTTTGTCTTAAAAACCTTATATTTTTCACTTAAAAGAGCAGCAATCAAATCTTTAGTTGAAGTTTTGCCACAAGATCCAGTAACTCCGACTACTTTCAAATTTAATTTTTTCCTATAATACTTTGCTAAATCTAATAAAGCTTTAGAAGTATCAGCTACTTTTATCACAGTTACATTATCTTTTATTTCATTAAAATCAAAAAATATACTATCAATTACAGCAATTGTAGCACCTTTATTAAAAGCTTCTATAACAAATTTATTTCCATCAAAATTTTCACCTTTAATAGCCCAAAAAATATTATCTTTCTCTATTTTTCTTGTATCAATACAAACTTTGTTAAAAGTATCATTATTTCTAATTAATACCTCACCATTAATAGCATCTATTATTTCATTAAGAGTTAAATCCATTATTTCACCTCTAATTTTTCTTTTTATCCTTTAAAATTTCATCTACAATTTCTCTTTCATCAAAATGTATTTTACCATCTTTTAATATTTGATATGTTTCATGACCTTTTCCTGCAAGAACTATGACATCTCCTTCTTCTGCCATATCAATTGCCATTTTTATAGCTTCTTTTCTATTTTCTATAGCAATATAATTTGTTTTTGTTATTCCTGCAACAATTTCCCTTATAACAGCCATAGGCTCTTCTTTTCTAGGATTATCTGAAGTTACAATTACGAAATCTGCAAGTTCAGTTCCCACTCTTCCTAATTCTGCTCTCTTTACTTTATCCCTATCTCCACCTGAACCATATACAGCAATTAGTCTATTTTTTGCAAAAGGCTTTAAAGTTTCTAATATATTCTTTAATCCATCTGGAGTGTGAGCGAAATCTATTACAATATCAAATGGTATATTATATTTATAACCTATTCTTTCACATCTTCCTGGAACTACAACATTTAATAATCCTTTTTGTATTGAAGAACTATCAATATCTAATATATTACACGTTGCAATAACCCCTAAAACATTATAGACATTATATTCTCCAGGTAATGTTGAATTAAATTTATATCCATTTACTATAAAATGTATATCTCCTTCTTTTAATTCAATATTTTCCCCTTTAAAATCACTTTCATTTTTTATTGAATAAGTCTTAATTAATTTATTTCCTAATTTTTCAACATCCTTATATACCCTGTAGCCATAATCATCATCAATATTTATTACTGCAGCCTTACTTCTTTCAAATAGTTTAAACTTCGCATTATAATAATTATCAAAAGTCTTATGAAAATCTAAATGATCACGAGTTAAATTAGTAAATATTCCAACTTCATACTCACATCCATAAACTCTATCTAACTCAAGTGAATGAGAAGAAGTCTCCATTACGCAATATTCGCATCCATCTTCAACCATATCTCTAAATAATTTTTGCAATTCTAAGGATTCTGGGGTAGTATGATCTGATTCTAACTTTTTATCACCTATATAATTTGCAATTGTTCCTATAAGTCCAACCTTTTTTCCTGCTTTTTCTAAAATTGATTTTAATAAATAAACTGTTGTAGTTTTGCCATTAGTTCCTGTTACACCTACTAACTTTAACTCTCTTGTTGGATGGTTATAGTAATTTGCAGACATTATTGCTAAGGCTTTTCTTCCTTCCTTAACTAAAATGACTGTAATATCATTATTGTCTATATCAATTTCCTTTTCACACACAATAACCTGTGCTCCTGCTTCAACAGCATTTTTTGCATAATTATGCCCGTCAACTTCAAATCCCCTTAAACAGACAAATAAGTCTCCCTCTTTAATTTTTCTACTATCATATTGTATATGATTTATTTCTTTGTCTAAACTACCTTGCAACACTTTATAGTTTACTCCACTTAATAAATCTAATAGTTTCATAACATCATCTCCTTATACTGTAATTGAAGTCCCTATTATTGATAAAAATTTAGCATGTGAGTTTCCCACATGCTAGTAGAAAGGGATATTCTAAAACTAATCTCCATATTCATCATTTAAAATAAGTTTTACATTAGTTCCTTTTTTAATCATTTCTCCTTTTGGTATACTTTGTTTAATTACTGCACCACTACCTTCATAGCTATATGTTAATCCTAAGTTATCTAATAACTTAATTGCAGATTCTAAAGAGTATCCACTTAAATCGGGCATAATGATATTTTTATTATAAGACTCTAAATTACCAATGTCTATATTTATTGTTGAATTTTCTTTTACAATATAACCCGGATAAGGCTTTACTTCTGTAATTATATCCCCTTCTCCCTCTATCTTATACTTAAGATTTAATTCTTTTAAAATTTTTGTTGCCTCAGAAACTTCTAATCCCCTTATTTCAGGAACAACAACTTCTTTAACAATGCTGTCGATATTATCTTTTGATATTTCAGAATTCATATAATTAAATATATCAATAAATAATTCATGTGCTAAAGGTGCTGCAATCTGTCCTGCATAATATACTCCTGTTCCTGGTTCATCAATAGAAATAAATACTGATATTTTAGGATTATCTACTGGAGCAAAAGCTGCAACCGATGATATATATTTTCCCGATTCATATCCTCTTCCATTAGGATTGATTTTTTGAGCAGTCCCTGTCTTTCCACCTATATGATAACCCTCTACATAAACCTTACTTACGCCTCCATAAGCAACCGTTCTTTCTAAGTAATCCCTAAGAATTGCAGTTTTTTCTTCGCTTAATACCTTTGAAACTCTTGATTCAAATACTTGATCTACTACAAGATTTCCATTTTCATCTGCATGACTTATTTCTTTCATAATATGAGGTTGAATAAGTTTTCCTCCATTTACTATGCTATTAAATGCTGCCATATATTGAACTGGATTTACTGTATTTGTTTGCCCAAAGGATATTGTTGCTAAATCTGCATCAGTCATATCTGAAGTCTTTTTAACAATTCCTTTCGCTTCTCCAGGTAAATCTATTCCACTAACTTCTCCAAAACCTAACTTTTTTATATATTCATTTAATTTTTCTTTCCCTATTTTCTTTCCTAATTCCATAAACCCTACATTACATGAGTTTTGAAGGATTTCTGGTAAAATTTGAGTTCCATGTCCACCCCTTCTCCAACATTTTATCGTATGTGGACCTACTCTTAAACTACCATTACATACAAAAGTATCTTCTTCTTTTACAAGTTCCTCTTCTAAAGCTGCTGCCATTGTAACAACCTTAAAAATTGATCCTGGCTCAAAAGTATCATTTACCAGACGGTTTCTCCACATTTTTTGTACTTTTTCTGAGGTATTTGAACCAGGATAATTTTCTGCTCCTTCAAAAGGAGCATTAGGATCAAAATCTGGTTTATTAGCTAAAGCTAGTATTTCTCCATTATTTGGATCCATAACTAAAACAGAAACTTGCTTTGCTTGATTATCTATATATCCTTTTTCAGCAATTTTTTCTGCAAATGCCTGTATATTAGCATCTATAGTTAAAGTAACATCTTTCCCATTTACTGGTGTAGTAAATTTAGAAATGGTATAGGGTAATTCATCATTGTATTTATCAAGTTCAGTAATTCTGAGTCCCGGCGTACCTGATAAATATTCATTATATTGAAGCTCAATTCCTGTTAAACCTTGCCCATCAATATTAGTACTTCCTAATACGTGAGATAAAAAATTACCATTAGGATAATATCTTTTTGTGTCAGGGGAAACAATTACCCCAGGTATGTTTAAAGCTCTTACTTTATCAGCAGCTTCTTTTTCTATTCTTCTAACAACTTTAGCCGCTCCTGCATCTGCACCACTAGGAAGCTTTGTATTTAACTTATCTAATATAGTTTCTGCAGACATATCTAATGCCTCTGCAATTTTAGGTGCAATTTCTTCTTTTGTCACATTTTCCTTTTTTAAATATGCTCTAATAGAATTCAAATCAAAATCCACTCTGTAAACATCAGCTGAAACTGCTAGTTCTACTCCATTTCGATCTAATATTTTCCCTCTTCTAGCATCTATTTTTACTTCACTAGTCCACTGCTCTTCAGCTTTAGCTGAATATTCTTCCCTCTTAACAATCATAATATAGGATAGTCTAATTATCAAAAGAATAAAAATACACATTAATATGGCAAGCGCTAATGATATTCTCTTTTTCATTAGCGCTTTGTCTCTAAAATTTCTTTTATTCACAACTATGCCTCCATGTAATTAATAAAACATGCAGAATACTAAGTATTCTTTATCGGCAAGTTTACTATTTTTCATCCTTCTATTCCTGTATGTTTTCAAAAAAATTCTTTTTTATAGTTATTACTACTGTATCATTTTTTCCTGGAGTTTTCATACCTATTGCATGAGCATATTCCTTGATTTCTTCTATCGAAGAATTCTTTAGTAAATTTACTCTTAGAGCTTCTCCCTCTGCTTTAGCAATTTTAATTTCATTTCTTAGATCAGTTAGGGCTTTTTGTGTTTTGTATACTCTTCCATCCAAAGCAATATTAATTACACCCAAAATTAATATTACAGTGGCCACATGTAATATATTCATTACAATAGATTTATTTTGACGAGCTTCCTTCCTTTGTCTTTCCCTTCTTCTTTCTTCTAAGTTTCGTCTTTCCCTTTGTCTTTCTATAACATTATCTTTTCTCTTAGGTTTAACAGCTGTATTTCCTCTTATATAATCATATTCATTATTAACCATTTTATTACTCCCCCAACCATTTAACTTAACTTTTTATATCTTCTCTACAATTCTTAGTTTCGCACTTCTACTTCTTGGATTTTCTTCTACTTCCACTTTTGATGGTTCTATTGCTTTTCTAGTAATAATTTTCACTTTAGCCTTTCCTCCACACACGCATACAGGAAATTCCTTAGGACATGTACAAGAAATTGCTAACTCTTTAAACTTATTTTTTACTATCCTGTCTTCTAAAGAATGGAAGGTTATAATAGCCATTCTGCCACCTTTATTTAATCGATTTACTCCATCTTCAATAGCTTTATTTAATATTGATAATTCACTATTTACTTCAATTCTAATTGCCTGAAAAGTTCTTTTTGCAGGATGAGGTCCTTCCCTTCTTGCTTTAGCTGGTATTGCTGCTTTTATTATTTCTACTAATTCAAAAGTAGTTTCTATCTCTTTCTCTTTTCTTTTTTCTACAATAAATTTAGCAATTCTTTTTGCGAATTTTTCTTCTCCATAATCCCTTATTATCCTGTAAAGATCCTCTTCCTCATAATCATTTACAACTTCATAAGCCGAAAAAGAATTCTTTCTATTCATTCTCATATCTAAAGGAGCATCCTTCATATAACTAAAGCCTCTTTCTGCTTCATCTAATTGATAAGAAGAAACTCCCAGATCCATTAACATACCATCAATTTTTTCTATATCCAACTCATCTAAAATAGAATCTATATTATAAAAATTGTTATGTACATACTTTACATTCCCAAAATTCTGTAATCTCTTTTTTGCTGCCTTTAGTGCATCTTCATCTTGATCAATTCCAATCAACAAGCCTTTGTCAGATAAACGTTTTAGAATTTCAAAAGAATGCCCTGCACCACCTAAGGTTCCATCTACATATATTCCATTTTCTTTAATATTTAATCCCTCTATACATTCATTTAACAGTACAGAAACATGTTTAAATTCCATAACTTTTCTCCTTATATTCCTAAATCACTCATTTTTTCTGCGATAGAATCAAAATCAATATCTGATTCATTATATTCTTCCCACTTTTCCTTGCTCCAAATTTCTACTCTAGTTAATACTCCAATACTTACTATTTCCTTTTCTATCTTTGCATATTCCTTTAAATTTTGTGGTATTAATCCTCTTCCTTGCTTGTCTAATTCAATTTCACAAGCTCCAGAAAAGAAAAATCTTACAAAGGCTCTTGCATCTTTATTGGTCAGTGGCAATGATTTTAATTTTTCCTCAAGAGCTTTCCATTCATCCATAGGGTAGGCATAAAGACATCCATCTAATCCTTTTGTAATAACAAATTTACTGCCTAGTCCTTCTCTTAACTTAGCAGGTACAATCATTCTATTTTTAGAATCAAGACCATGTTGATATTCACCGATAAACATTTTAATCTACCCTTTTAATTTTTACTCCACTTTCAACCACTTTTAACCACTTTATACTATTATTTTATATAACTTCCACCATTTCTTCAAGTAATATTTAAATAAAGAAAATAAATATTTTAATTTTTTTAAACATTAAAAATAGATATATGTAAATTTAATGAAGTTTTTTCATAAAATTACATATATCTATTTTCTTAAAAAAATAAGGACTGCCTAAACAGTCCAATTAATTTTCAATAATTAAACATTAAATCTAAAATGAACCACGTCTCCATCTTTCATTACATAATCTTTACCCTCTAATCTATAAAGGCCTTTTTCTTTAGCATTAGCTTCTGATCCACATTCTACTAAATCATCATAAGCTACTACTTCAGCTCTAATAAATCCTCTTTCAATATCTGAATGTATTTTTCCTGCAGCTTGTGGTGCCTTAGTTCCTTCTTTTATTGTCCAAGCTCTAACTTCCTGAACACCCGCTGTTAAAAAGCTTATAAGACCTAAAAGCTTATAACTCTTTCTAATTAATACATCAAGTCCAGATTCTTCTAATCCATATTCTTTTAACATTTCTGATTTCTCTTCATCTTCAAGACCTGATAATTCTTCTTCTAATTTAGCACACACTACTACTGTTTCTGAACCTTCAGATTTTGCATAATCCATAACAGCTTTTACATAGTCGTTTTCTAAATTACCGGCCATCATATCTTCTTCTGATATATTACAAGCATAAAGAACAGGCTTTGATGTTATCATAAATAAGCCCTTAATTATTTCTTCTTCCTCTTCTGTTACTTCAAGAGTTCTTATAGGAAGATTTTTTTCTAAATGTTCTTTAACTCTTTCCATTAAAGCATATTCTGCTTTTGCAGCCTTATCTCCTGATCTTACAAGCTTTATAGTTCTTTCCATTCTTCTTTCCAAGACTTCAAGATCAGCAAAAATAAGTTCTAAATTTATTGTTTCTATGTCTCTTATAGGATCTACTGAGCCTTCTACATGAACAACGTTCCCATCATCGAAACATCTAACAACATGAACTATTGCATTAACTTCTCTAATATGTGATAAAAACTTGTTTCCAAGACCTTCACCTTTTGAAGCTCCTTTTACCAGCCCTGCTATATCATAAAACTCTACTGCGGTATAAACTTTTCTTTTTGCATTATACATTTTTTCTAAAACATCTAATCTCTTATCTGGAACGCTTACTACTCCAACATTAGGCTCAATTGTACAGAATGGATAATTTGCAGATTCTGCTCCAGCTTTAGTTATTGCATTAAACAAAGTACTTTTACCAACATTCGGTAAACCAACAATTCCTAAATTCATCTATGTACATTCCTTTCTCAACTTAAATCATCTTTAAAATTATACTCTACTAGATTAATTATTTCAACCTATTAGAATTTATGTTAACTAATTCTAAAATTTATACATAAATTTCTATGGCTAAAATTTATCCTTCTGCAAAGAATAAAATTAAAAACTAAAGGTGGTGAAAAAATGAAAAAAGGATTCCATTTATTGATAATCCCTACAATATTTCTTTTATTATTCTCTAATATTAGTTATGCTTTAACTTTAATCTCTGAAGATACTGAACTTAACTGGTATTTTGTTAATAGAGAAAGCGGTAAAACTCCAGAAGCTCCAAAAGAGTCAGCTGACTTTTTAAATGAATATGATGCTTATTATGTTGGTGATACAAACTCAAAGGTTCTATACTTAACTTTTGATCAAGGCTATGAAAATGGAAACACTCATAAGATATTAGATGTATTAAAAGAAGAAAAGGTTCCAGCTGCATTTTTTGTGGTTAAACCTTATATAAAAAGTGAAAAAGATATTGTTAAACGAATGGTGGATGAAGGCCATCTTGTATGTAATCATTCGTCCCATCATCCTTCTATGCCTTCAATATTAGACAATGAAAAATTTAATAAGGAATTTACTGAGGTAGAGGAAGAATTCAAGACCCTCACAGGTC
The DNA here is from genome assembly GCF_018918055.1 of Caproiciproducens sp. MSJ-32. GTDB lineage: Bacteria > Bacillota > Clostridia > Clostridiales > Clostridiaceae > Clostridium. Next base: position 27,022 of record NZ_JAHLPS010000128.1, on the reverse strand, counting down.
AAGATATGCCAAAATTTTTTAGACCTCCAATGGGGAAGTATTCAAAAAATTCTTTGAAAAAAACACAAGCTTTAGGATATAAAACTATCTTTTGGAGTTTTGCTTATAAAGATTGGTTAGTAGATAATCAACCAAAAGAAGACTATGCAATAAAAAAAATATTAGCTGGAGTTCATCCTGGAGCAATAATATTATTACATTCTGTTTCTGATACAAATACAAAAATATTAAAAACAGTTATTAGAGAACTAAAAAAACAAGGATATGAATTTAAGTCCCTAAAGGATTTACCAGAATAAAAATAGCCAGCTAGGCTATTTTTATTCTGGATAAATTATATTCTCAACTTCTTTTAACAAATTAATTTTGTTAGTTGAAGATTCCCTTAATAACTTATTGCATTCTTCTAATATTGAATTAACTTCTTCTTTACATAAATCATTCCTTAATAAATTTAAATTCACCTTAACATTTATTATGGCACTTTCTATTGCTGCATGTAATAATACAGCTGCAACCCCAGCATCAGAGCTTAAATTCTTGTTTCCATAACTAACTGCAAAAGAAATATTTTTATAAAGTTTTATACATTCTCTTGCCAAATTTAAAGGAGTTTTCATTGCTTTCAAAGTATTTTCTTTAATAATCTTTTTTCTTTCTATTATTTCATTTTCAGTTTCTTTAGGAAGTTTATAACTATTCATCAATTCTAAAAAATCTTCTCTATCTTTTTCCATAAAATTCATTAAACTAGCAATAAAAACTAAGGCTTCCTCATTAAATTTAAGCATATTTTCTTTATGCTGTTCTTCTAAATTATTAAAAGCCTTTTTCCCAATAGTTAAAGAATAAACCATTGCATTTAAAGAAGCTGCTAATGCCCCTACCAATGCTGCTGTACTCCCACCTCCTGGTGAAGGTGCCTTTGAAGATAGTTCCTGTATAAACTTTTCTAAAGTATAATCTTTAAATAACATATGACTCCTTTCTACTGTAACAAAGAATTATAAACATTTATTATCTTTCTAGTTACAGCTTCTTTAGAATATTTTTCAATACATTCTTTTCTAATTTCTTCACTATTATAAATAGCAATATTTTCTTTTATTTTAACCATTGCCTTTCCTAAAGCATCGACATTATCCACTTCAACTAACAAGCCATTATTCTCATTTATAATATCCTCAGCCCCTCCATTATAAGTACCAATAATAGGTTTTCCTGAAGCAAGGGCTTCAATATATACTACTCCAAAAGTTTCATGTTTAGAAGCTAAAACAAAAGCATCACATTTACTCATATGATAAGCTACCTCTTCTCTATTTAATGCTCCTAAAAATTTTACTTGCCCTTCTAAATTTAAATTTTTACATAACTTAATTAATTCTTGTTTTTGACTACCATCTCCTCCAATAATAAGCTTAGCGTTTTTATTATTGAAGTACTTAGCAAAAGCTTTTATTAATACATCCATTCCCTTTTCTCCCTCTAAAAAGGCAAGTGAAAAAAAAGTGAAATCTTCGTTTTTATATTCATTAATATAAAAATTTTCAGTTGGCAGCAAATTATTTATTACTCTTATATCCTTTCGTCCAGTTAATTCGTATAATTCATTCTTTAATCCATTTCCTACAGCAATTAATACATCTGCTCCTAAATAAGATTTTTTAACCAAGGGTATATAACTATTTTTAATGTAAACAGCTCTTTTCAGAGAAGAATGTTCTGTTATTATTAAAGGAATATTATATTTTTGGGCAATATAAAGGCAGCTTATGCCAGCCCAAAAGGAAGACTGACAATGTATAATATCTACTTTACCTTCATTTTTAGTAATTTCCTTATACAATTTTTCTAATCGTTTATTAAAAATAGAAAACATTTTTGAATTCTTAGGAAGATAATTAAAATTTTTATATCTATAAGTCTTTAAATTATCTTCTATTTTATAACTTAATCCAACTCTTTCTTTTACTCTCCCCAACAAAGTTAAAGGCCATATTTCATTATATGCAACAGTAATCTTAACTCCTGCTTCTTGAAGGGCTTGTGCTTGTTCCTTAAAAAAACTTCCATGCACTGGATTTCTTTTATTATGATACCAGGAAGGTACAAACATTACGTGCATATACTATTCCCCCTTCAAAATTTTAAATAACTTATGCGAAATATTTTTCCATTCATATTCATTAATAGGAAAACTTTTTATGCCATTGTTAATTTTTCCGCATATTTCTATTAGACTATTCCTTATTTCATCTTTTTTATTCATTACAACAATACATTTCTCTTTATTTTCTATTACAGATTTTATTGGATCTTTTGAATCGCCTAAAATTACAAGAATATAAGCATTGCAACCAAAATAATCATATATTTTGGCAGGAATTTGTTTAGAATTTTTATTGCCAAATAAAATAAGAAGATCACTATTTATCATATAACTTAAGGCCTTTTTATAAGGAATTCTATTAGAAACTTTTACATTTCCTATTAAAGATAACTTACTTTTAATATTTTCATCATCAATATTTCCAAAAAATAATATATTCAGTTTATTAAAGAAATCTATATTTTCCTTCTTAAGCTTTTCCAAAGCTTCTATAAAAGGTCTTATATCTCTAAGCTTAGTAAATATTTCACCTGCATAAACTATATTAATCTTTTTATCATTTATTAATTCAGGCTTTTCTTCTAAAGCAATTTCTTTATAAAGTTCTTCATCATAACCCCTAGTAATAATAAAAGTATTATCTTTTTCGATATTATAAGTTCCTATATAATCATCTCTATTTTCCTTTGTTACAAATATAAACTTATCTGATAGCTCCACTACTTTTCTTTCATAGCTTTCTTCAAATTTTCTTCTTAATATATTTATATTTTCTCTTGTTGAATCCTTAGTCCAAGGGTCACTCCAATAAGTTATCCATTTTAAATTTTTATATTTCTTTTTTATATAGTAAGCACAAATATGACTTGAAGGCGGCTCATGCATAGAGAACATCACGTCAAAATTTTCCTTTTCCATAAGTTTAATTCCATATTTACTTGCTTTTATTGACCAATAATAATACATATCAGGTACTGCTATAACTTTTTTTATCCTTCTAAGTATTTTATTCTTTAGGGAAAGCTTATTATTTATATTAATATTTATATTATTACTCCTTTTGGGCATTACTTTTTCAAAAATTTTTCCACCTGAAATAATATGTATTTTAACCTTTTTATCTAGCATATTAAAAATATATTCATCATAATATATTGAATTCTTGGGGAAGTTAACTGTTAATAAATGAATTTCATTGTCCTTGATATTAGCCAAGTTATTTAAATATTGAAGTGTTTCAATTGAAGCGGAATTATTAATTAGTGGTGAATAACATGCTATAAATAATATTTTCATAATTACCAGTTCTCCCCCTTTAATATAAAATTTAAAATTAAAATAAATAGATTATTTATACTCATAAATCACCTATTACTCTTGCACACAAGCATTAAAAATTTAGGAATACTAGATAATCTCTTTATTCTCCATGGCTCCTTTATGACTCTATAAAGCCATTCTAGCCCCATTTTTATCATCCATGTAGGCGCTCTTTTTACCTTTTCAGCTATTACATCAAAGCTTCCTCCTACTCCCATAAATATCTTACAATTCAATTCTTCCATATTCTTAACTATAAATTGTTCCTGTCTTGGACAACCCATAGCAACAAAAAGACAATAAGGATTGGTCTTTTTTATTTCCTCAACAATCTTTTCTTCCTCTTTTGAATCAAAATAACCATTTCGATAACCTGCTATAATAATATTAGGATATTTCATTATTATATTTGCTATACAGGAATTAAGACTTTCATTTGATGCTCCAAGCAAGTATATACTCTTACCTTCCTTTTCACACTTTTTCATAATTCTATGCATGAAATCAATACCTGCTATTTTTTCTTTTATAGGTGTTTTTAAATATTTTGCAGCTATTTGTACTCCTACACCATCAGGTATTATAAAGCTATTTTCAGAATTAAAATTATTAAATAATATTTCATCCTTTAAAGCATTATATAAAACCTCTGGATTTCCAGAAATAATATGAACTTTTTCATAATTATCTATATATTCTAAGGCTTCAGAAATACTATTCTTATATATCTTATAATCCAGAACTTTTATAAAATTATTATCTTTCATGATTACTCCTTATGAAATATTCTAGTTATTTATATCTTATCATATTAAATTTGAGCTTAACAATTATATATAAAATTATATATTAATTTTCCTTAGCTGTAGCTAATATTTGCTCTAGTTCTTTTACAATTTCATCCTCAGGATTTATTTTTTTAGCCAATTCTAAATGTATTTTAGCCTCTTCTATTTTATTTAAATTTAAATAACACATAACAATATTTGTGCAAACTTCTACTTCCTTTGTTGCCTCAAAAGCCTTCTTAAAGTATTTTATTGCTTCTTCAAATTGATTTAAACAAGCATAATTTATCCCTAATTCTACTATAACTTCATATATTCCAGTCTCTCTTTCAAGACTTTCATTTAAATAATAAATTGCTTTTTCATAATTTTCTAACTTTCTATAAGCAACAGCTAAATAATAGTAAATTAACGGATTATCAGGGAATTTCTCTAATAAATCTACAAAGATTTTTATTGCTTTAACGACATCTCCTTCTAAATACTCAATAGCTTTTTCATAATTTGATATATTATTAATATCATCAATTAACACTTCTATTTCATCGTCTACTTTTCCACCATTATTTATATATTCGTTTATTGCAATCTTGGCTCCTGCATAGTCATTTTCATCTTTTAATATTAAAGCCTTATATAAATAAGCTTCACTTATTTTTAATAAATTATTTTCACAATATTCTATATCCTTTAATAATATATCTTTAAAGGATTTATCCTTTTCTCTTATTGTTTCTCCTACTAAAAGAAGTTTTTTCATTACTTCTTTATCTTGTGAATATCTATAAAATCCCTTTAAGAGAATATATGCCTCTACTAAATGCTCTTCCTTAATATTTCTAGCTATTATACTTTTTATACAAGCCTCCGCATCATTAATATATGTTAATATAGTTTCATAATCTTCATTAAATCTTAGATTTTCATCTGCTCCCATTGAAAAAAACATACCTTCAATAAAATAATAAATAGGCAAATTTTTAATTCTAATTTCATCCTGTATATTTTCTGTTATATATTTAGAAGATATTGGTATATATAAATCCTTATTTACAAACTCTACATATTCGGGTATTTTTACCATTTCCTTGAAAGTTTTTTGATTTATTTCAAGAAATAATAATCTACCTAGTTTTTCTTTAAATACTGCATTATAATTCAAAATACAGAACCTCCTTAAAAATTACTTTACAATAAATAATACTATAATATTAATAAGCTTTCAAATATTAAAGTCATAATGAAAAAACATGTTATTATCAAAAATCATAAAAATAATAAGTAGGGCAATACCCTACTTATTATTTTCTAATTTAATTTTTCATTTATTAAAGCCACAACTTCATTTTTCAATCTATCAAGACTTTCATCAGCATCTTTTAAATCTTTTCCATTTGTTGCTATATATGCCTTCATTTTTGGTTCAGTACCAGAAGGTCTTATTACAAACCATGCTTCATTTTCTAATATAAATTTTAGAACGTTTGACTTAGGAAGATTAATTTCCTTCTTTTCTCCGGTTAATACATTTACTTCTTCTCTTAACTTATAATCATTTTTTATTATAACCTTAAGTCCATCTAAAGTTTCTATATTATTATTTCTGAAAGAATCAATACATTTAGCTATTTTTTCGCTACCTTCTTTACCTTTAAGTTCAAAAGAAACTAATGTTTCCTTGAAATATCCATATTTATCATATAAATCTATTAATGCATCATATAAACTCTTTCCTTGTTCCTTATAATATAAAGTCATTTCTGCAATCAATGTTGCTGCAATTACAGCATCTTTATCTCTAACAAAATCTCCAGCTAAATATCCATAGCTTTCTTCAAATCCAAAAATATAAGTTTTATTCTTATTTTCCTTATATTCTCTTATTCTTTCCCCTATATATTTAAATCCTGTTAGAACTTCTTCTACTTCTACATCATATTCCTTTGCAATACCTTTAACACCATCAGTAGTAACTATTGTTTTTATTATTGAACCATCTTTAGGAAGCTTATTTTCTTCCTTTAAAGATTTTAATATATATTCACATAATAATAATCCTGTTTGATTTCCTGTTAAGACTCTAAATTCACCTTCATTATCTTTTACTACAACACCAATTCTATCAGCATCTGGATCTGTTGCAAAAATTAAATCTGGATTGCTTTCTTTAGCCATTTCTAAGGCAAGTTTGAATACTTTAGGATCTTCTGGATTTGGATATGGTGCAGTTGGGAAATTTCCATCAGGTAGCTCCTGCTCTTTTACAACCTGAACATTTTCATAACCAAGTTCCTTTAAAACTCTTCTAACAGGCATATTTCCTGAACCATGGATTGGAGAATAGATAACCTTTAAATCCTTTGCTTTATCTTTAACTAATTTTTTTCTTATTGTTAATGACTTTACAGCATCAATATAAGCCTTATCAACATCTTCTCCAATATATTGCAATAGATTATCTTCTAAAGCTTTTTCTTCTGATATTGTTTTAATTAATGAAAAATCATTAACCTTATTAACCTCATTAATTATTAAATTTGCCTTTTCATCTGTTACCTGACCACCAAATTCATCATATACTTTATAACCGTTATATTCCTTTGGATTATGTGATGCTGTTACTACTATCCCACCATTACATTTTAAATGTCTTACTGCAAAAGAAAGCATAGGTGTTGGTCTTAAACTTTCATATAAATAAACTTTTATATTATTAGCAGCAAGAGTTAAAGCCGCTGCTTTAGAAAATTCTTTTGACATATTTCTAGAATCATAAGCTATAGCTACTGATGGATTATCAAAATTTTTATTTAAATAATTTGCAAAACCTTGTGTTGCTTTTGAAACAGTATATATATTCATTCTATTACTTCCTGCTCCAATAACTCCTCTAAGTCCACCAGTACCAAATTCTAAATCTTTATAAAATCTATCTTCTATTTCCTTTTCTTCTTTTATGTTTCTTAGTTCTTCTTTAATATCGTTATCAATTATTTCTGAAATTAGCCATTCTTCGTATTTTTCTTTATATAACATTTTACCCCTCCCAAAAATAGTTACAAATTTATTATACACTAAAGGAAATATTTATCAAATACTAATTCTATTGATTAAGGGGTAATTATTAATCAATTCCTCCTTCTTCTTCAGCAGCTTCATTATTTTCAGCTACAGTCCTTCTTTCATAACTTACTGAAGCTACTACTGTATTTAAGTCTTCAATAACGGAGAGTTCGGAAGCAATTTCTAAATCAGCAATTCTATAAACAGCTCCCTTGTTTAAATTTGCCATATTAACTTTTATACTCTTTGGTAACTTTTCAGCTACTCCTTCTACTTTGATGCTTTCTTTTTCTTTTTGAACAATCATACCTCTTCTATTAAGCAAATCTTCTCCAATATATTTAATAGGTATAGAAGAAATAATCTTTTGATTTTTCTCTAATTCTTGTAAATCTATATGAATTATTTTCCCTGTTACAGGATCTCTTTGAACATCTTTTATTAAAGCCTTCCTATCACTTCCATCTACTTGAAAGTTTAATATTCCGTGTTCCCCAATTTCTGATATCTCTCTACATAATTCTAATTCACCAACTTCAAACATGAAGTTAATTTTGTTTTTATTATATAATATTCCAGGCACCTTGCCATTTCTTCTTAATTGTTTTGCTTTATTATGCTTATCTCTCTTTATTAAATTTAGACTTTCCAATATAGATTCCTCCCATTAATATAATCTCTTATGATATTCTTGGCAATAAGTCTAAATTTTATACTATATTTTTAAGATTAAGTTTATTTTCCTAAATATAATTTATCGCAATAGCTGTAAAATACTAAAGCTGTCTTACAAATAAATTTTGTAAGACAGCTTTAGTATTTTAATTATAAATTTTAATTATAAATCATTTTTAAATAAAAACTTATAAGCCTAAATATTCTTCTAAAGTTAAATCACTATTAGCAAAATTTATACTATGTTCAACCCCAATATATCTAAAATGCCAAGATTCATGCATATATCCTGTTTTCCATTCCTTACCTTCTGGATATCTTAATATAAATCCATATTTATAGCAATTTTCCTTAAGCCAATTTGCCTCTTTTGTATATTTAAAATCTTCTTGTGCCCATAGGCTTCTATCTACTCCACCAATATCAAAAGCTAATCCTGTTTGATGTTCACTAAAGCCTGGCCTTGCAGAAAAAGTATCAGTTGATGATTGTCCATATGTATATACATAATTATTATATAAGGTCTCTTGTGTATAATAACTCCTATATGTTGAAAAAGCATTTAAATATATGCCTTCCTTTGTCGCATCTGCCTTCATTCGTTCAAAAGCTTCTCTAGCTTCAGGATCTTCTCCAGGTGAATATGTATCAGGAAGCCCATATTCTTTATTTACTATTAAGATTCCATTTATATATTTAGGTTCTCTTAAAGAAGGAGCTTGAAGGGAATTTTCTTCATATACCTCATCTATTTTTCTTTTATTTGCTAACTTCTTATTGTCCTCAATATATACTCTAAGAGTTTGTAATACACTTCTAGCCTCATTATATTTTTTATCCTTATATAAATTTTCAAACTCTTTTTTATAATTCATTATTATTTCTAATTCTTCCTCTAAAAAATCCTCTAACTTTTCATCATTTATTTCATTAAATTGCTTCTCTAAATATAATTGATTTCTTGAACTGATTTCATTAAAATTATTAGTTAATTCTGAAATCAAAACTTTTGCTTTACTGCTTATACCCTTGTCTAATAAATCTTCAATTTCCTTAACTTTATCAATTAAATTATCTTCTGCTACATCAGTATAAAGATACTTTATATTATCTTTCACATAATTAAATTCCATAATAAATTCCTGATTAGATTTAATATCTTCTTTAGTTAATGTATAAGATGCCAGCAAAGGAATATTATTTATATTAATAGGCAAAAATATTAATATATTTATAAATATAAAAGAAATAATCAACAAAAAAAATTTTTCTTTTATTGATTTTCTTCTCTTTTTATTTTCATTTTTTATCACTTTAAAGACCCCTAATTATAATTTTATTTTAGTATCTTATTAATTCTTTCTCTTAAATTTCTATCCAAAGAATAATCTCTTAAATAATATAAAGTATTATTTATTTCTCTATCGGAATCATCAAGCATATAATATGTTATAGCAGCATCCACTCTTAGTTCTTCATTTATATTATTTAAAGTTATTAACTTAGGCTCATTTTCTTCTAAAACTGTAATTTTTTCTAGATTTATAGTCTTACTGCCTAAAGATAAATCTTTTAAAAACTGTAAATGACCTTGAGTAAATCTTTCAGCAGCATTAATCAAATATTTTAATAATTTTAAAGACTTCTCAGCATCTCCTTTTTTAATATAAGTTTTATAAAAATGTTGAATTAACCCTATAACTTGATTGTTTCCTTTAATTTGAGACATACATCCAAGTATAGATATTTTTGTTTCATCATTAAAAGCCATTATATTTTCCATAATTGAATTTATTATCTCATCAGTTTTTATATTTTCACTTGCTAATTTGCATAATAAATTTGTAACCTTTATATATAAGTTATTATTTTTTTGTCCAATTTTTTGTAACAATGACACACCATGTTCTTTAAAATTGTATATTATCATTAATACAGTATTTTCAACTACTAATTTCCATTCTTCAGGATCGCTGTATTTCTCTCTAAAAATAGGAATTCTACTAATCTTTAAATTCAAATAATTTGGAAGATAATCAATATATTTTATACCAATATTAACTGCTGCTTCTTTTGCAGCTATTTTTACTCTTTCAAAATCCTCATATACACTTATAATTTCATAAATTTCCTTCAATATTAATTTATCAATTTCTTCTTCACTTAAATTATTAGCTTCAATCTTATTAATAGGATCAACATTTTCAATTGTTTCTATAGGTTCTTTAATTTCTATATTTTTCATACTATCTTCATTACTTTCCTCAAATTTTTCATCATCCATGTCTTCTTGAAGAAACTCCTCTTCATCTATCTCTCTATTCTTAATTAATTCTTTAATAAATTTTAAAAATCCCATTTATATCCCTCCAAAGCTGCATCACTAATTATTTCTATGCCATTTTCTTTTAATAGTTTAGCAGTAATACCTTGCCCTTTTATTTTATTTCCACTAAAAGTTCCATCATAAATATAATTTACTCCACAAGAAGGACTTCCCTCTTTCAAAATAGCTTTTTTAACATTACACTTCTTTGCTATATTTAAAGTTTCCATTGCACCCTTTATAAACTCTTCTGTAACATTTATATTATTTTTATTTATTATTTTATCTTCTCCCTTTAATACCCCTGCTGCTGTTCCAACTATTTCTGCAGGTATTCTTGGTGTAGGAAGTCCACCTAATTGTTCTGGGCAAACTAAAATTGCTTTTCCCTCTTTTAAAAGTTTTAAACATATATTATTTAAATTATTTTTACCATTATATTTACAATTTACTCCGCATAAACATGCGCTTATTAAGTACATAGCCTACACCTCTTTTCTATTAAAATTATAGCACAAAAGAGACCTATTTACATAAGTCTCTTTATTTATTTAATAGTATTTTAAGGATTTATTTTAAAGTTACTACTGTTACTCCATCTCCACCTTCCCCATATGCTCCTAATCTATATTGTTTGACATGAGGATGTTTTTTTAACATTTCATTTATTGCTTTTCTTAATACTCCTGTACCTTTTCCATGGACAATAGTAACTTCTCCTAGATTAGCCATATATGCTTCATCTAAATATTTATCAGTTCTATAACAAGCTTCTTCTGCATCTAATCCCCTTAAATCGATTCTATTTTCGACTCTGGCTAGATTTAATTTTAATTCCCTTTTCTTCCTTTCCTTTTTATTGCTGCTAGGATTATTTATCTTTCTTAAATCTTTTAGTTTTACATTTATTTTCATAATACCAGCTTCCACTTGAACTTCTCCTTTGGAATCCGGCATAGAAACTATAATTACATTTTGATTTAAAGAAGGTAGATATGCATCCATTCCAAGGGTTACCTTGGTAATTTCCTCTCCTTTATTTTCTCTTTCCTTGATTAAGGCAGCTTCCTTCTTTTCTAAACTATCTTTTAACTTTTTTCTTTCTTCTTCTAATCTAGCCCTTCCACCTTCAGCAATTCCTAGCTTTTCTAATTCCCTCATGGCTTTTAAAATTTCATCAGCCTCTTCTTTTGCTCTAAGAATAATATTTTTAGCTTCCTGCTTAGCTTCAATATAAGCCTTTTCTCTTACTTCTTCTAATCTTTTAAGCTTTTCCTCATATTTTGCTTTTATCTCTTCAGCTTCTAATTTTATTTTTTTTGCTTCTCTTGCATCACGATTTGCTAATATACTCTTTTCTTGTAAGTCTCTTATTAAATCTTCAAACTCTAAATTATCAGAAGAAATATTATTTTTAGCTTTATTTATTATTTCTTCACTTAAACCAAGCCTTTTTGAAATTTCAAAAGCATTAGACTTTCCAGGAACTCCTATTAATAATCTATAGGTTGGCTTTAAGGTTTCAACGTCAAATTCCACAGAAGCATTTTCTATTCCAGGTGTTTTTAATGCATAACCTTTTAACTCACTATAATGAGTTGTAGCTATAACCCTTGCTCCAATACTTCTTAGAGTATCTATTATTGAAATTGCAAGGGCAGCTCCTTCTACCGGATCTGTACCTGATCCTAATTCATCAAATAATATAAGGGAATTATTATCAGCCTGTTCCAATATCTTAACTATATTAGTCATATGAGATGAAAAAGTTGACAATGATTGTTCAATACTCTGCTCATCTCCAATATCCACAAATATCTTTTTAAAGAATCCAATACTTGAATTATCCTTCGTTGGAATTAATAAACCACTTAAGGCCATTAAATGAAGAAGTCCTACAGTTTTTAAGGTTACTGTTTTACCTCCAGTATTTGGACCAGTAATCATTAGAGTAGTAAATTCTTTACCTAGATATATATCTGATGGAACTACAATCTTTGGATCTATCAAAGGATGACGTCCTTGAATAATATCGAAACTATTATCCTCATTAACTATAGGGCACATTCCATTTATACTTGAAGCATATTTAGCTTTTCCAAAAATAAAGTCTAATTCAGTTAGTATTTTATAATTACTTTCTACTAAATCAATATTTTCATAAACCTTATTTGATAATTCACTTAATATTTTTTCTATCTCTGCCTTTTCTTTTAATTTTAATTCCTTTATCTCATTATTTAAATTTACTAAACTTATTGGCTCAATATATAAAGTAGCACCTGTAGAGCTTTGATCATGAATAAGCCCCTGTACTGCTCCCTTATATTCTGCCCTTACAGGTAATACATACCTATCTCCTCTCATTGTATAAATAGCATCCTGAAGATATTTTGAATTTGCTCTAACTATTGAATTAATTTTATCTCTAACAGAAGAAATCTTGTCCCTTAAATTTCTTCTTATATTTTCTAATGTCGGACTTGCTTTATCACTAATTTCCTCTTCAGATACAATTGAAATTTCAATAATTTCTTCTAATTTTCTAAGAGGAGTTAATATATCTGCTAGATCTTCTAACAATACATGAGGCATCTCTTCCTCTTTTCTCTTTATGTAATCTTTAAATCTTCTAGCACACCTTAACATTCCTCCAATTTTAAGTAATTGCCCAGGAGAAAGAACTCCATTTTTCTTAGCTCTTTCTATGCCTTCTCCCGAATCATAAAGCCCTTCAAAAGGAGGGTTTCCTTTTTTAATTAATAAATCTAAAGCTTCATCGCTTTCTTGCAGCTTTCTTCTTACTTCATACACTGTATCATAAGGCTTTAATTCATCAACTAATTTTTTAGCACTAGCTGTGATTACATATTCTTTTAATATTTCTTTTATCTTATTAAATTCAAGCACTCTAAGAGTTCTATCGTCCATAACTTCTCCTTATTATTTTTTATTTAATAAATCTAATATTAAACAATGTTAATTTCTAATAATTGAAATCAACTAATTATTTAAGTACAGAGGACACAGTTGCTAAAAAAAGTACTACTCACTTTTATAAATTACTCTATTCCTCTTCTATAATGTCCTTTTGTATATTTATTATTATCAATTTCTATTTCATTTCTTATCATTTTAATTACATTTTTAACTTCATTTTTGCTTTCATCTCTAAATTCTACTCTAAAAGAATTAACTCCAAGCTTTATTAAATCTTCCTTCTCTTCAATTAAATTTAATGGATAAGAATTTAGTATATAGCTTCTACAAAATACATCTGTCATTACCCTAAACTTTTCATTCATTCTATCAATTAGTGTAAAGTCATCTCTTGTGCATGCTAAGTTACACTCACTACAGGAGGATCTTCCTCCAAATGTACTTCCAATAGGACAGTACTCACTTATCATTAATTCTGTTTTTCCATAAATTAATGCTTGAACATTTCCCATATTGTTTTTAAGCATATTCTTTATTTCTTTTCTATTTAACTCTAAACTAAGAGTTGGGATATCAATTTCACTTTGATAAAATTTTAAAGCCTGAGAATTAATAATATTTAACTTATAATCTCCAATTATAAAAAGCTCATCCTTATACTTATTTATAATTCCTAAATTAACAGTTATCAATCCCTTTATATATGGTTTTAATTTTTCTATAAGCTCTACAACTTTATCAAATTCACTTTTAACTATATTAGGTATCTTTAAATATATATTAACCTTATCCTTTTCTTTTAATTCAATAATATCTTTAATTTTTAGAGAATCTCTATGACGACTAAATATATCAACTGCAATATCCCTTATTCCTTCTTCTAATAAGGCTTCAAACTGATTCTTAGTTACACATTGATAAATCATTTCTATATTCTTATCTAATTTTATCTTTTCTTCTTGTTTTTCTTTCTTTATTGCTCTTTTTCTTCTAAAAGATTTTGTTATTGATTTCTGTATTCCTTCAAGAGCTTCCCTTCTTAAATTATTTAAATCACTTATTCTTACAAAACCTTCCTCAAAGTTTTCAAATTCTACTTCATTTATTCTAAAGGGATAATCTCCAGACTTTTCTAGAGCTTCAATTACTCTATCTTTATCTAATGGCTTCTTTTCTGCTTTTTCGACGACTGCTCCTATAAATTCATAATCTAATCCATTATAAGAAATTTTTATAGTCATAGACTTTTGAAGCTCAAAATTTATCTTCGCCTTTAAAGGAATTTTTCTTTCATATGCTTTTAGGTAATCTTTTAATTCATCAAATAATTTTTTATCAGAAGACTTATATAACTCATCACCTTTTTTATAAGACTTAGGATAAATTTCTACTTTTTCTCCTATCTTAGCTTCCTTTACTTCCTTGCCTTTTAATAGAATTTTACTAATTATAAATCCCTTATCCTTAACCCTAAAACCATCACCTAAGGATATATCCTCCTTCAACTGAATTTCTCCATTTTTATTTACCTTTCCTAAAAATACCCCTGTATTTCTTGGATGCTTAAAGCTAATTAAATCACTTCCCAAATTTTTATATAAATATGCAGTAGAAAATCCTCCTCTGTTAAATAGTTGCATTAATTCCTTTTTTCCTTTTTCTGCATCAAACTTTTTATTATATAAAATTTGATCTACTGCCTTTCTATAATTATCTACTACACCAGCAACATATTCAGGTCTTTTCATTCTTCCTTCTATCTTTAATGAATACGCACCGGAATTAATAATATCCTCTATATTATCTATTGTACAGGTATCCTTTGGACTTAATATATAAGCTTTTTTCTCAGAAGTATTGTTTCCTTTTATCGTATACTCCATTCTACATGGCTGGGCACATCTTCCTCTGTTTCCACTTCGCCCACCTATCATGGAACTCATTAGACATTGCCCTGAATAGGATATACATAAAGCCCCATGGACAAAAATTTCTGTTTCTATATTTAAATCCTTTGAAATATATTCTATTTCCTTTAAGGATAACTCTCTAGACAACACTATTCTATGAAAGCCTTTTTCTTTTAAATATAAGGCTCCTTCACCATTATGAATAGTCATTTGTGTTGATGCATGAATTTCAAAATCAGGATATTCTTCTTTTATTCTTTTAAATAACCCTAAATCTTGAAGTATTAAAGCATCTACCCCAATTTCATAGAGAAAACCTGCATATCTTACGGCTTCCTCTAATTCATTTTCTTTTATTATAGTATTTAATGTTACATAAATCTTAGCACCATAACTATGAGCATAATCTACAGCCTTAATCATATTATCATTATCAAAATTTGAAGCGTATGCTCGAGCAGAAAACTTACTCCCACCAAGGTAAACTGCATCAGCACCTTTATTTATAGCTGCATAAAGACTTTCCATACTCCCAGCCGGAGCTAAAATTTCTACTTTTTTCATAAATACTTCTCCTAATTCTACATTTAAATTATTAATTTCTTTAGTTATAATCTTATATTAATTTCTACTAATTATATATAACATAAATATATCAATTTTTCCATTCTATTATAATAAAAAACAGTTTAATATCAAATTAAACTGTTTTTTATTATAAATATTCTTTTCTAGCATAGAGCTATACTTCTTTAATTAATGGATTACTAAGCCTTTTTGCCTTTGCTAATTCAACCTGGGAATCAAGAAGCTTCTTTTCTAAATCCAAAACTTTATATTTTGTAGTCTGTAATTGAAACTTAATATCCTTATTTTGAGCCTTTAAACTCTCTTTCTCATTATTTATTTTTTTATAGTCTTCTTCTATAAGCTTAAATCTATCATTTATACTGTTTAGCTCTTCTAGCAATTCTATTTCTTTTTCTTTAAGTACATTATTATTTTCTGTCAATTTTTCTCTTTCTTTTTCTAATTTCTCAACTTGTTCTTTTAATGTTTCAATTTGCTTTTCATATTCCTCTATTTTATTCTTTTTTAAATCTTCTAATTGTTTATTTAAATTTTCAGTAACTCTTAAATGGTTAAAATTATTTTTTTCTATTTCTTCTTCTAACTCTTTTACCCTTTGTTCTAATCTTGAACTTTTTTCCTCTAAAGTTTTATTCTTTTTTACCAAGTTTTCAATTTCAATATCTGCCTTAAAAAGTTCATCTGCTATATTTAATGAAGCTAAAGTTGCAGCTGCAGTGGTACTAAGTTTTCTATTGGCATTTGTAATATCTCTTACCTTGCTATCTACATAATTTGAAATTTTTAATAAGTATTCCTCATTTTCTCTTCCCTTTAGATTATATTCAACTCCATTTATCCTAATTGTTACTGTATTCATAGCACACCCCATTAAAATAATAATATTATTATATTAATTTTAACATAAAATCTATTACTAATATATTATATTTCAATGTAATTTTTGATACAGAAAGAGAAAATTAGAAGTTAAATATTATCTTAAAATAGCACCAAGTTTGTGTTCAAGACTTCTTAAAATCTTATCATGTACCTTATTGACATCATTATCTGTTAAAGTCTTATTATTATCCCTATATGATATTGAATATGCTATACTCTTCTTTCCTTCAGGAATTTGAGAACCTTTATATATATCAAATAATTTTACCTTTTCTACTAAATTAGCGCCTGCTCTTCTTATTGCATCTTCAATATCTTGGACTAAAATTTCATCATCTACAAGTAAAGCCATATCTCTTGTAACCGCAGGGAACTTTGGTAATGGCTTATATGACTTCGTAATATTCGCATAATTAAATAATATATCTAAATCTAATTCAGCTAAATAGCAATTAGTATCTATACCATAATTTTCTGTTACAGTAGGATGAACTTCACCTAATGTACCTGCCTTTTCTTTTCCTATCATTATATTTGCTGTCTTTCCTGGGTGATAACTTAAATTTTCTGTCTCTCTAGTAAATTTAATCTTATTTAAGCCAAGGGTGTCTAGAACATTTTCAACTACTCCCTTTAAATCAAGAAAATCACATTCACCATACATTCCAATAGTTAAAATATTCCTTTCTTGAGGAAGCTTTCTTTCATCTTCATTTTTAATATATATTTTACCAAGCTCAAATAATCTTACATAATCATTATTTTTTGAATAATTTCTAGCCAAAGCTTCCATCATTGAATGGATAGTTGTAGTTCTCATTACAGAGTAATCTTCTCCTAGTGGATTCTTAATTTTTACTACATTTCTTAATTCACTATCAACAGGTACATTAATCTTATCAAAAACCTTTGGTGATATAAATGAATAGCTGATTGATTGATTCACTCCACTAGCAATCATTGCTTTAATAACTTCTTCTTTTAATATATCCTTTTTATATTTCGGTTCCCTTTCTGTAGAAACTTTTGATATTGTTGTAGGTATTTTATCATAACCATATATTCTAGCAACTTCTTCTGCAATATCTTCTTTTATTCCAAGGTCAACTCTAAAGGTTGGTATTGTGATTACTAAATTATCTCCATCTAATGTTGTTTTTAAATCGATTAAATCTAGATAATACTTCATATCTTCCTTTGAAATGTCAGTACCTAAGAATCTATTTATCCATTTTGAATCAACAGTAATTGAGCCTTCTTCCTTTTTAGCAGGATAAATATCTATTGTACCTTCCATTATTTCACCGCAACCAAGCTCACAAATTAATGCACAGGCTCTATCAAGAGCTAAAGCTGCCAAATTTGGATCTATATCCTTTTCAAATCTTGAAGAAGCTTCTGTTCTTAAATTTAATTTTTTAGAATTAACTCTTATATTAGTTCCATCAAAATTTGCTGCTTCCAAAATAACTTCTGTTGTATCATCTTTAATTTCTGAATTTAATCCTCCCATTAAACCTGCTAAGCCAATAATAGTTTCATCATCTTTTATACAAAGAAAGTTTTCATCTAACTCTCTTTCTATTCCATCTAGAGTGATAAACTTCTCATTATTTTTAGCTCTTTCTACAACTATTTTTCTGCTTGATATTTCCCTTGCATCATAAGCATGCATCGGCTCTCCAATTTCTAGCATTACAAAATTAGTAATATCTACTATATTATTAATTGGTCTAATTCCGGCATCCATTAATCTTTCTTGCATCCAACTTGGAGATGGACCAATTTTAACATTTTTTATACCTCTAGCCATAAATCTTCTGCATAAATTATCTCTTACTTCTACTTGTAAATGATCTTTTATATTTTCTTTTATCTTAACTTCATATTTTAAATTTGGCATTTGATATGATTTTCTTAAAGCTGCTGCAGCTTCCCTTGCCATACCAATTATACTTAAGCAGTCTGGTCTATTAGAAGTAATATCAAAATCTAATATAGATTTGTTTAACCCCAAATATTCCTTTATATCAACACCTATTGGAGCATCTTGAGCTAATATCATTAAACCATGAACAGGCTTATCTCCAGCTATTCCCAATTCTTCTTCTGAGCAGAACATTCCATTAGAAACTTGACCTCTTAATTTTCCTTTCTTTATTTCTGTTCCATCTGCTAGAATTGATTTATGAAGAGCTACAGGAACGATATCATTTTCCTTCATATTTGTCGCTGCTGTAACTATTTGTATTAATTCTTCCTTTCCTATATCAACTTGACAAACCTTTAATTTATCTGCATCAGGATGCTTCTTTATTTCAACAATTTTACCAGTTACGACATTCTTTATTTTATCTCCTTGAGTTATTACTTCCTCTAATTGAGATCCTGTTAAGGTTAGTTTATCTCCTAGTTCCTTAGCATTTACATCTATATCAACGTAATCTTTCAACCAATTATATGGTACTTTCATTTGTCTACCTCCTATAAATTAAAATTGATCTAAGAATCTCATATCACTTTCATATAAAAGTCTAATATCATCGATACCATAGCTTAACATAACCATTCTATCAACACCAAATCCAAAAGCAAAACCACTATAAACTTCTGGATCTATTCCACAGTTTCTTAAGACATTTGGATGAACCATACCACAGCCTAATAACTCAATCCATCCACTATTTTTACATACCTTACATCCTTTTCCACCACAGACAAAACATGTTGCATCCATTTCAGCTGAAGGTTCTGTAAATGGAAAGTGATGTGGTCTAAATTTAGTTTTTACACTATCACCAAACATTTTTCTGGCAAATAATTCTAAAGTTCCTTTTAAATCTGCAAAAGTTACTCCTTTATCAATAACCAGACCTTCCATTTGATAGAATATTGGTGAATGAGTTGCATCTACAGAGTCTGATCTATAAACCTTACCTGGTGCAATCATCTTTATTGGAGGTTTTTGATTTTCCATAACTCTTATTTGCACAGGAGATGTTTGAGTTCTAAGAACCATGTCATCATTTATATAAAAAGTATCTTGTTCACTTCTAGCTGGATGATTTTTAGGAATATTTAAAGCTTCAAAATTATAATAATCTAATTCAACTTCTGGTCCTTCTTCAACAGTAAAACCCATTGAAATAAATATATCTTCCATTGCTTTTAAAGTTAATTCTAAAGGATGCCTTTTTCCTATTATCTTTTTTCTGCCTGGAAGAGAAATATCAATAATTTCAGAAGCTAATTTTGCTGCTTTTTCCTTTTCTTTTATAGCTTTAGCTACTTCCTCTATTTTAGCTTCTAATTCAGCCTTTATTTCATTTACTAATTTACCAACTATAGGTCTTTCCTCTTTTGATAAACTACCCATAGATCTTAAAATAGTAGTTAACTCTCCTTTTTTACCTAAATATTTTACTCTTATTTCATCTAAGCTTGAACTATCACTTACTTCAGTTAAGCTTTTTAATGCATTTTCCTTAATTTCCATTAGTTTTTCTTGCATTAATTTTCCTCCTTATTTTTATATAATAAAAAAACTTCGCCCAAAACAAAGGGACGAAGTTATCGTGTTACCACCCTAATTGATAATATAAATAAATTATATTATCCACTTAATTCAAATAACGGTAAAACCGCTAGAAACTACTTTATTTCACTTCTAGAACTCCTGAGGGAACTTCAACATAATAACACAATAAATCGGCTTTCAGTCCACGACCAATTCTCCCTGAAAAGTTTATTATATTTACTTTCCTCATTCACAGTTTTTACATATTTAATTTATTATATATTATATAGCCTAATTTTTATAATTTCAAGCTAAATATTCTATTTTTACTATTAAGATGATAATCAGCCTATAATAAATTTTGCCTTACCTTTTCAAACAGTATTATAGCCGTTGCAACTGCAACATTTAATGACTCAGCCCCCCCTGGCATTGGTATTTTCACTTTTTTATCAGCTAAATTAAAAAGCTCCTCGCTAATACCATTACCTTCATTACCAACAGCCAACATTACCTTTCCTTTTAAATTTTCATCAAAAAAATTTTTCGATTCCTTTAAAGATGTTGTTACTAAAGATACTCCTTTAGCTTTTAATTTTTTTATTATTGAAAAATCAGCATCATCATAATAAATTGGAATATAAAATATTGATCCCATGGTAGATCTTATGGTTTTTTCATTATATATATCTACAGTTCCCTTTGTTAATATGATTCCATCTACACCAGCAGCGTGAGAAGTTCTTATAATTGTACCTAAATTACCTGGATCTTGAACCTTATCACAAACCACATAAAAATTACCATTTAAATTTTCTTCTATATTTTTAAATTTAGCTACAGCTAAAATCCCTTGAGGAGTTTCAGTAGAAGATAAGCTTAAAAATAAATTTTTTGAAATGACAATAATTTTATCTTCATTTATATATCCCCAAAAATCAGTTTCTTTTAAATTAGTTAAATTATCTTCAGTAATAAAAATATATTCTATATTTATTTTAGCTTTAACTGCCTCTTCTATAATACGAAAACCTTCTAAAATAAATTTTCCTTCTTTAATCCTAAACTTTTTCTCTTTAAGTTTTTTTATTGTTTTATATAGCTTATTATCCTTGCTTTCTATGTAAATCAATATTTTACACCTCTTTATTTTGAAATTAGTTTTTCTATTTTATCTAAATCCTCTGATTGAATTATTGCTATAATTATATCATTTTTAAGTAAAACTTCTTCTCCCAACGGTGAAATTATTACTTTTTCATTTCTCTTAATTGCTATTACATTGATTCCATATTTTGTTCGTATTCTTAAATCTTTTATTAATTTTCCAATCCATTTATTTGGAACCTCAATTTCCATAATTGTATAATCAGAAGAAAATTCTATATAATCTAATATATTTGATGATACTAAATTATGAGCAACTCTTATAGCCATCTCTTTTTCTGGTAAGACTACTCTATCAACACCTATCTTTCTTAAAACTTTTCCATGTAAATCATTTTTAGCCTTAGCTATTATATATTTAACCCCCAACTCTTTTACTAATATTGTAACCATAATACTGGACTGAATATCTTCACCAATTGTTATTATTGCTACATCAAAATTATCAATCCCTATTGATCTTAAAGCATTTTCATCTGTTGCATCTAATACAACAGCTTGAGTTACCTCATCTGCTATTTCTTGAACCAAACTTTCCTTTTTATCTATTGCTAAAACATCATTTCCAAGTGCTTGTAAAGTCCTAGCCATAGATGAACCAAATATTCCAAGTCCAATAACTACAAATTGTTTATTATGCATTAGCCTTATCACCTATCCTATTAATATTTTACCTTTTGGATATTTATATTTTATATTTTTATCACTTTTTCTTATAGATAATATCACTGTTAAAGGTCCTAATCTACCAATATACATAAGCATAATAATAATTTTTCCGAAACCGCCTAAATTCGGAGTTAAATCCAATGTAGAGCCAGCTGTACTTAAAGCAGCAGTTACCTCAAAAAATATACTTAATAAATCCACTTCCTCATAAACATAAGATAAGGTTATAGTTGATATAATTATCAATGATATTCCTAAAAAATATAGTGAAAGCTTTATAAATTAAATCCTTTGTAAATCTTCTTCCAAAGCATTCAGTATCTTCTCTTCCTCTTACTACTGATACTAAAGTTAAATATATTATAGCTACTGTAACTGTTTTAAGTCCTCCAGCCGTTGATCCTGGTGAACCTCCAATAATAATTAAAATAATAATTAAAAATTTACTTGAGTTTGTTATATCTGCCAAATTAATAGTATAAAACCCTGCAGTTCTTAATGATATAGAAGAAAAAAAAGAATTTAATATTTTTTCTTGAAATTTCATATTTCCTAAAGTAACTTCATTATTATATTCGAATAATAATATAAGTAACCCTCCGATTATAATAAGAATTGATGTGGTTATTAGCGATAACTTTGAGTGAATTGAAAGATTTATATTATTCTTATTTCTTAAAAATTCTAAAATCACTGGAAATCCAATACTTCCAATAAATATAAGAAAAGTAATAACAAAAATAATAACTAAATTTTTATCATAGTTTATAAGACTACTTCCAAATAAATCTATCCCTGAATTACAAAAAGCTGATATAGAATGAAAAATACTATATAAAATTCCTTGCTTAACCCCATATTCCGGGATTAACTGTGTTGATAAAATTACTCCTCCCAAAATCTGAAAGGAAAAAGAAATCAATAAAATACTTTTTATATCTTCAACAATATTTTTAATAGAAAATATATTCATTGATTCTTGTACAAGCAATTTATTTTTTAATGTTATTTTTTTACCTAATAATTTGGAAAAAACTACAAAAAACGATACAAATCCCAAGGATCCTATTTCTATCAATATGGCTATTATAAGCTTTCCAAATCCACTCCAATGCTTTGAAGTATTTATAGTAGTTAACCCTGTGACACATACTGCTGAGGCAGAAGTAAAATTGCATCAATAAAATTTGTATAATTATTTTCATTAGATGAAATAGGAAGCCATAATATTAATCCTTCAATAAATATAATTAATATAAATCCAATAGCCAATATTTGAACTAGATTTAAATTTTTTTGGTTATATTTATTAAATCCCATATAACACCTCAAATATAATTTAATTTACTATTTTATTATTTACACTTCAAAAAAACAATATTATAATATAAAAAATGCGACCCTTAGGTCGCTTAAATTTATTTATTTAATTGAGCCTTTGCTACTTCTACTAAATCAGCAAATGCTTTTGGATCATTAATAGCTATTTCTGATAACATTTTTCTGTTCATATCAATTCCAGCTAACTTAATTCCGTTTATGAATTTTGAATAAGATAATCCATTCATTCTTGAAGCAGCATTAATTCTTGCAATCCATAATCTTCTAAAATCTCTCTTCTTTAATCTTCTTCCTACATAAGCATTTCTTAATGCTCTTATAACTGTTTCATTAGCAGTTTTAAATAATCTGCTCTTTCCACCATAATAACCTTTTGCAAGCTTTAATACTTTTTTATGATTTTTACGTGCATTTACCGCTCTTTTAACTCTTGCCATGTTTCAAACCTCCTATTTTATAAGTATGGTAATAATTTCTTCATTGCTTTCTCTTGAGTAGTTGAAACGTAAGCAGTTTTTCTTAAGTTTCTCTTTCTCTTAGCACTTTTCTTTGTTAAGATATGACTTTTAAAAGCTTTAGCTCTTTTTAATTTTCCAGTACCTGTTTTCTTAAATCTCTTTGCTGCACCCTTATGAGTTTTCATTTTTGGCATTATAAAGCCCTCCTCTCAATAATGAATATATTAATCTTACTATTTAAGTCTTTATGCTGTCATAAGAAACACAATAAAAAAAGACAGCAAACTGCCGTCCTCACACTATCCAAAATCTTAATTTTAGCTAATAAAATTAAGTTTAGAATACATAACCTTACTAAGCTAGGCCGTAAGGTGAGAAACGACTTTGTTTCCTCTTAACATATAGTATTATATTATTAGCTAAATTAGTTGTCAACCTTTATTTATTTTTATTTTACATATTATTATCCTAGTTCAACTCTATCTTCAAAAACATTTATTATAGTTTCTAAAAATTCTTTATTTATACAATTATCTTTCCCATATATCTTAACTTTCCTAGGGGCATTAGTGATTAACCCACTAATGATTATATCTTCCATTTTCGCTTCTGTATCGATTTCTGTATCTGCAATTTCTTTCATGAATTCATTAAAAATATCCTTACCTGCTTTATTCTTTATTATATATTTTCCTCCTTCATTTATAAATATATCTATTTCTTCAATTTTACTTTCCTGAATATCTACAAAATATTTAAGAAGTTTTACAAATTCCTTATATTCTTTTTCTACCATATAGTTTTCTATAACTTTATCAATAACTCTTTCAATATTACTTTTTAACTCTTTCATTCTAAACCTAATGAAACCATTTATATTAATTTCTGAATTTTCCTCCAAAAATTCTTTTATTTTTTCTATTATATTATTTATTCTATTCATATAATAAACATAATTTTCTGCCTCTGTAAAACTTTCAAGCATTAAAATTTTCATTATTTGTTCTTCTACTTCAATAATTTCTTCTTGCTTTAAAAAGAAATAGTTTTCTGTTATATAGTCAAACATCTCACGATTTTTGTACTCTTTAATTACAATTTTATATAAAACATTACTCATATATAAATCAATTATATCCTTTACCTTCTCACTATAACAATTATCATCACAAAGTAATTTTACAATATGATTATCTTGTTCCACACTTTCTACTATTCCAATATTTATATCTTTCTTTTTAAGAATATTTCTAAGTTCGTATATATCACTAATGAAATTTAGTTCAGTATCATAGACAAGTTTTTGTACAAGCACGGATTTCACTCCCTTTCTAATAATAGTATGTTTAAAAATTTTAACTATATTCAAAATTATTAAAGTGATAAATCTCAATTTTATATATAATAGAATTGATAATATTTAAAGGAGACATACATATGATTTGCTTTATTGATTACAGAACCAGCGAAGAAGAAAGAAATTCCTTAAAAGCCCTTAATCTTACTCTAATTGAAATTCCACCTTGTAATAATTTGTATGAAGCAATAAATGGACACGTTGATATACAATTAAATATAATAGACAAAAATAAAAAAAGAATAATAATACAAAAGGAAATGCCCGAAGCTTTTAAAAAAATGCTTGTCAAAAATAATATTTCATTTATTGAAAGCAAAAATTCCTTAGAATACAAATATCCAAATAATATTATTTTGAATTCATTAATACTAGATAATTATTTTGTGCATAATTTAAATTTCACTGATCCTAATTTATTAGATACGCAAAGAAATAAGAAATTAATTAATGTTAAACAAGGTTATACTAAATGTTCTGTATTAGTAGTTGCAGATAAAGCTATAATAACTAATGATAAATCAATTTACAAAAATTTAATTAAAGAAAATTTTGATATTTTACTTCTTCCTCCTGGAGATATAATCTTGGAAGGCCTTGATTATGGCTTTATTGGCGGCACAGGAGGACTGATAAATAAAAACACAATGGCCTTTTTCGGCAGCCTTGAAAACTACTTATATGGCGAAAAAGTAAAAAACTTTTTAACTAAATATAATGTAAAACCCTTGTATCTGTCCAATGGAAAACTTATAGATAGGGGAAGCTTAATGCTTTTATAGTCCTTTATATAATACGTTTCTAAGATATAAAAGTTTCTTGTGAACTTATCTTATTGTCTTATTATTATATATAAAGATAAATAAAAAGGTGCTATTAAAACAGCCCCTTTTATTTATCTAGTTTATTTATTATTCTTTTAATAAAATATTCTTTATATCATTTATTTTCTTTTTTAAATTGCCATAACTCATATAAGATTTACACTCTATCTTATCTAAAATAATAAGAACTTCTTCAATATTTTCTTTAAAGTCATAATATGTTTGATTTCCTCTTCCCAATTTATCTGCTATAAATAAAAGTACTATATCATTTATTTTATTACTTTCTAGTAAACCCTTATAATCTGCAAATTTCATGTTTTTACTTATATAAATGTGATGCATATGATATCTAACTAATATTTTTACATCTTCAGCAAGTCTATCTTCTCCATATCGCCTTATCAAATTATAAGCCATTTCTGCACCTTCTCTATCATGGTCATAGGATCTATACCTGCCTCTAATAAATTTTGTTGTTGGTATTTTTCCTATGTCATGCAATAATGATGCACACATAAAACTTCTAATATCTTCAGAAAATTCTTTTATTAATGCAGCTATATCTACAACCATTTTAGTATGATTCCACACATTACCTTCAGGATGGTATTTTTTCTCTTGAGGTATATCTTTTAATTTAACTATTACATTAAAATCAGATTCTTTGAAATCTTGTCTTTGTATAATCCTATCCAGTTCTATAGAGGGCTTATTTTCCTTTAGAAGTATTTCTTCTATATTTTTTAGTATATTATTTTCCATATTTACACCTCCTAATAAAATTATTAGTTTTGTTAAGTTATATGATATTTGAATTTCATCTCCCCTTTGAGTTATCTTATATATAGAGAAAAACAAAATGCCTCCGAAGGAGAGATGAAATTATGTGCAAATTATTGAATAAAATTTCATGTCCAAGATGCCATAGTCAAAATCTCTATCGCTTTGGAAAAGACAAAGCAGGTAATCAAAAATATCAATGTAAAGACTGTAGACGTCAGTTTACTTTTGAAGATTGTAGGGGTAAGAAAAATCGTATATTGAGAGGATATCCTCGTTGTCCTGTTTGTGGTAATGG
>NZ_JAHLPS010000049.1 GCF_018918055.1 Caproiciproducens sp. MSJ-32 | reverse complement strand
ATAATAAATTTCTATATAATCCTTTATATTAGAATAATTAAAATTTTTAAATTCCATAATGGATTTTTCTGTATTTCCGTTTCCTAAGCTTTCTAGGCTTGTTTTCACATAGTAATTATTATTTTCTTCATTATTTATTATAGAGATCCATCAGTATATTTTTATCTTATAAAAACAGAATCAATTACAGCAAAGGTTCTTATTACTGCTACAATAATTACAGCTTTATTAGGACTAAAACTTATTATAAATTTACTATTTAATAGAAACAATATTCATTTAGAAATAAGAGTGTTTAAAAATTTATTTTATGTTTTAAAATATGGATTGAAGTATAGAAATACTAGAAATAAAATACTATTATCCTTTGGAATAGCCATAGGAGTTATATTAATTTATTTATATTTAGTTGCAGGAATAAAAAATGAAAATATATTAGTTACATTTCTTACTAGATATCCATTTAAGGGAACCTTGATATTAATTCTTATTCCATTAGTAACTGTTTTGTATTCTTTAAAGAAAAGTTTAGATATATCAATAATTAATGATGGCTTAAAAAAGATTTATTCAGGGGATTTTGATTATACTATTGATGATATAGGAGAAAGGGAAGTAAGGGAATTAGTAGAGAATATAAATAAGATGAAAACTGGATACAAGATAGCTTTAAAGGAACAAGTTAAAAATGAAAAAATAAAGACTGAATTAATTTCAAGCGTATCCCATGATTTAAAGACACCCCTTACGTCAATAATTAATTATGTCAATATACTAAATAATAAAAATATAACAGAACAAGAAAGAATAGATTACTTAAGAATATTAGAAAAAAACTCAAGGAGATTGCAATCATTAATAGAAGATTTGTTTGAAGTTTCAAAATTAAATAGCGGAAAAATGAAGATTGAAAAGTCAAAATTAGATATAATTTCACTAATTCATCAAGGAGTTGGGGAATATTCTAGTTTATATGAAGAAAAGAAAATAGAATTTAAAGTTAATACTAACGCAGAAGAAATATTTCTTGATTTAGATGGAAACCTGATATCTAGAGTATTTGAAAATATAATAGTAAATGCTTTAAAATATTCCTTGCCTAATACAAGAGTATATGTAGATGTAATTGATAAAGAAAATTCAGTAGAAGTAGCTTTTAAAAATATTGCAAATTATGAAATGAATTTTAATGGTGAAGAAATGTTTGAAAGATTTGCAAGAGCAGATAAATCTAGAAATTCTTCTGTTGAAGGTTCTGGCTTAGGCTTAGCAATATCAAAAAGCATAGTTGAGCTTCATAATGGAAGCATTAATATTGCAATTGAAGGAGATATGTTTAAAATATTTATTA
Organism: Caproiciproducens sp. MSJ-32; assembly: GCF_018918055.1. GTDB lineage: Bacteria > Bacillota > Clostridia > Clostridiales > Clostridiaceae > Clostridium. The sequence goes on along the minus strand of NZ_JAHLPS010000049.1, from coordinate 37,564 downwards.
TTTTGCCAAAGGAGTAAAAGGAGGATAAATATGGCAGTATTATTTATAGAATATCCAAAATGCACAACTTGTAAAAGGGCTAAAAAGTTTTTGCAAGAAAATAAGGTAGAATTTATAGATAGAAATATAGCAGAAGAAAACCCAACAAAGGAAGAATTAAAAGAATGGTTAAATAAGAGTGGTCTTAAAATAAATAAGTTTTTCAATACCTCAGGAGTTTTATATAGGGAAATGCAGTTAAAAGATAAAGTAAAAACTCTTGGAGAAGAAGAATTACTTGATATATTATCATCAAATGGAATGTTAGTAAAAAGACCAATTCTTGTTGATGGTGATACAGTCTTAGTTGGTTTTAAAGAAGAAGAATGGAAAGAAAAGTTAGTAAAAGATAAAAATTATCAATAAGTAATAATTAAAGGGAAATGGAGATATTAATTAATATCTCCATTTCTCTTTATATTGGGATAATTTATCCTATTTTACAAAGGAGAAAAATAAAACTATAATATCAATATGTTGTATGTGAATTGTGGTTGAATTGACAATAATATACTATATATTGTAGGGGGAATTGTAATGGATTATTTAAATAGTATTTGTAAGCTAGCATTAGAGGGTATTGACGGCAATAGGGGGATATATACAGAAGAAAAACTTAGGAAAGCACTAATAAATATAATTAGACCAAATATGACCAATGAAGAAATAAGAGATTCAGTAATGCAGACAGCATTAGAATTAACATCTGATATGGAACCAGACTGGCAATTTGCAGCATCGAAATTATTTGTCCTTAAGATTTATGACAATATTAAAGAAAAAAGAGGTATTTTAGAAGAAAAAAATCTGTATAGTAATTTATATGAATTTATTTCTGATTTAACAGAGAAGGGCCTTTATGGGAAATATATACTAGAAAATTACAGTAAGGAGGAGATTTTAGAGTTAGAAAAAGAAATCAAGCCAGAGAGAGATTTCCTTTTTACTTATAGCGGCATTAATCTTTTAGCGAGCAGATATCTAATTCAAGATTATGATAGAAGCCTATTAGAACTGCCTCAGCAGATGTTTATGGGAATAGCCATGCATTTAGCAATTCCAGAGAAAAAAGAAATAAGGGTAGAATGGGCAAAGAGGTTTTATAATGTTTTAAGTTCTTTAAAAGCAACAATGGCAACTCCTACTATGTCAAATGCAAGAAAACCCTTCTATCAGTTAAGTTCCTGCTTTATAGATTCTATAGATGATAGTTTAAAGGGAATTTATAAGTCTTTAGATAACTTTGCAGAAGTATCAAAATTTGGTGGAGGAATGGGCATATACATAGGAAAGGTTAGGGCATCTGGTTCGCCAATAAGAGGGTTTAAAGGAGCTTCTGGAGGAGTTATACCATGGATAAAACTATTTAATGATACAGCTATAGCAGTAGATCAATTAGGTGTTAGAAATGGTTCAGTGGCAATATGGTTAGACATATGGCATAAAGATATACCTGATTTTCTTCAAATAAAAACAAATAATGGCGATGACAGAAAGAAAGCACATGATGTTTTCCCAGGAATATGCTATCCAGATTTATTTTGGAGGCTTGCAGAAAATGATATAGATGCTGATTGGTATATGATGTGTCCACATGAAATTAAATTAGTTAAAGGATATTCACTAGAAGATTATTATGGGGAAGAGTGGGAAAAGAGATATTACGAATGTGTAGAGGATGACAGAATAAGCAAAAGAGTTATGTCAGTTAAAGATATAGTAAGACTTATAATAAAAAGTGCAGCAGAAACAGGCACACCTTTTGCTTTCTTTAGAGATACAGTAAATAAAATGAATCCAAATAAGCATAAAGGTATGATATATTCCTCAAATCTTTGCACTGAAATAATGCAAAATATGAGTCCTATGGACATTCAGCAGGCAGAAATAATAGATGAAAGTGGAGATAAGGTAATTATAGAAAAAACTAAAGCAGGAGATTTTGTTGTATGTAATCTCTCTTCAATTGTTTTAGGAAATGTAGATGTAAATAATGACGAGGAATTATCCTATGTAGTAGAGACGCAGATAAGAGCAATGGATAATGTTATTGATTTAAATTATTATGCAGTTCCTTTTGCAGAGGTAACAAATAAAAGATACAGATCAATAGGATTAGGAACAAGTGGATATCATCATATGCTTGTAAATAATATGATTCATTGGACTGATGAAAAACATAAGGAATTTGCAGATAAAGTTTATGAAAAAATAAATTATTATGCTATAAAGGCAAGTAATAATATTGCAAAGGAAAAGGGAGCTTATTCTTATTTTGGAGGTTCAGATTGGGAAACTGGAGAGTACTTTGAACTTAGGGGATATAAATCAGAAGAATGGAATAAATTAAGAGAAGAAGTAAAGAAATATGGAATGAGAAATGGTTATTTAATTGCAATTGCTCCTAATGGTTCAACAGCAACTATTGCAGGAACATCAGAAGGTGTAGATCCGGTAATTTTAAGGTTTTGGCTGGAAGAAAAGAAGGGAAGCATAATTCCAAAAACTGCACCAAATTTAAATGAAAGAAATTACTGGTACTATAATTCAGCTTACAATATAGATCAAAAGTGGTCTGTTCAAATTAATGGAATTAGACAAAGACATATAGATCAAGGACAGTCCTTCAATCTTTATATTACAAATAATTATACTATGAGACAAATAATGAATTTATATATAGAAGCTTGCAAGGTTGGTGTAAAATCAATATATTACGTAAGGTCTAAATCTTTATCAGTAAGCGATTGTGAAAGCTGTTCTGCATAAAAATTGTCTATTGAATAAGGGGGAAAATAAGATGGATGTAAATAAGAAGCCGTTATTTAATGAATTTGGAGATATAGAGATATCAAAAAAAAGAATTATAAATGGGAATACTACAAATTTAAATGACTTTAATAACATGAAGTATACTTGGGTTTCAAACTGGTACAGGCAGGGAATGAACAACTTTTGGATACCAGAAGAAATAAATCTAGCTCAAGATTTAAAAGATTATAATGATAAGCTTACAGAAGAGGAAAGAATTGCATACGATAAGATACTATCATTCTTAATCTTTTTAGATTCAATACAGACAGCAAATTTATCTAACATAAATAACTATATAACTGCAAGTGAAATAAATCTATGCTTAACAATTCAGGCCTTCCAGGAAGCTGTCCATTCACAAAGTTATAGTTATATGTTAGATACTATCTGTTCACCAGAAAAAAGAAATGAAATTCTTTACCAATGGAAAGATGATGAGATTTTATTAAAGAGAAATAAATTTATTGGAGATTTATATAATAATTTTATTAATAATCCTAATACTGAAAACTTATTAAAAACTATAATGGCAAATTATATCCTTGAGGGAATATATTTTTATTCAGGCTTTATGTTCTTCTATAATTTAGAAAGAAATAAAAAAATGTCAGGTTCTGCTCAAGTAATTAGATATATAAATAGAGATGAAAATACCCATCTTTGGTTGTTTAGAAACATATTAAAAGAATTACAAAATGAAAATCCCGAAATATTTACTGAGGATATTAAAAAAGAATTAGTAGAAATGATGAAAGAAGGAGTAAAAAACGAAATAGAATGGGGCCATTATGTTATAGGCGATAAAATTCAAGGTATAAATAAGGATCTAATAACTAACTATATAAAATACCTAGGTAATATAAGAATGAAGGCTATTGGCTTTGGTTATATATATGAAGGATATAATGAAAATCCGGCTAAATGGGTAGATATACTAGCTGATTCAAATTCTGTAAAAACAGACTTTTTTGAGGCTAGATCCACAGCTTATGCCAAGGCAGCGGCCTTGATTGATGATTTATAAAATAATAGCTGCAAAATATAGAAAAAAATTACATATTTTTTTCAAAAAATAATACTTAAGTAAAAAAACCCCTGGAAATTACAAATTTTTAAGACAAAAAACGAAAAAATTATAAAAAATCTGAATATTTATTGTTAACATATATTGAAAATATGATATAATTAGTTCAGTATGATTTGAAATAGGATGAGTACTTAATATAATTTTTTATTTTATAGCTAATTTTAAGGAGGAATTTCAGTAATGAAAAAAGGTATAGCTGCATCTAAGGGTTATGCAATAGGAAAAGTATTTATACAAGAACATGAAGAAATAGTAATAACAGATGCTAAAGTAACTAATGTAGAAGCAGAAAAAGAAGCTCTGCAAAAAGCTTTAGATAAGGCAAAGGAACAACTAACAGCTATTAAAGAAAAAACTCTAGCAGAAATTGGCGAACATGAAGCACAAGTTTTTGAAGCGCATCTAACCTTATTAGATGACCCAGAATTTACTGGTGGTATGTTAGCTGAAATAGAAGCAAATAGTGTAAACGCTATGAAGGCAGTTGAAAATGTTACAAATACTTTTGTAATGATATTTGAAGCTATGGAAGATGAATATATGAAAGAAAGAGCTGCTGACATAAAGGATGTTTCAAAGAGAATTATTGCAAACTTAGCAGGAAAAGGAGATAACTCTTTAGCATCAGTTGAAGAAAATACTGTTATTGTTGCACATGATTTAACACCATCAGATACAGCTCAACTAGATAGAAGTAAAGTTATTGGCTTCTTAACAAACATAGGCGGAAGAACATCTCACTCAGCTATTATGGCAAGAACTTTAGAAATACCAGCAATAGTAGGACTTAAAGACATAACAACATCAGTTAAAAATGGAGATACAGTAATATTAGATGGTATTGAAGGAATTTGTATAATAAATCCTGAGCAATCAGTTATTGATGAATATACAGCTAAAAGAGATAAATTCTTAAAAGAACAAGAAGAATTAAAGAAACTTATTGAAGTAAAAACAGTAACTAAGTCAGGCAAGAGAATAGAGGTTTGCGGAAACATAGGATCACCAGCAGATGCTGAAGCTGTTTTAGCAAATGGTGGAGATGGAATAGGATTATTTAGAACTGAATTCTTATATATGGATAGAGATTCTGCTCCAACAGAAGAAGAACAATTTGAAGCATATAAGAAGGTTCTTGAAATAATGAAAGATAAAAAAGTAGTTATAAGAACTCTTGATATCGGAGGAGACAAAACTCTACCATATTTACCATTACCAAAAGAAATGAATCCATTCTTAGGTTATAGAGCTATAAGATTATGCTTAGATAGAAAAGATATATTTAGAGTTCAAATAAGAGCATTATTAAGAGCGTCAGTATATGGACAACTAGCAGTAATGTTCCCAATGATTTCTGGATTAGAAGAATTCCAACAAGCTAAAGCTTTTGTTGAAGAATGCAAGGCTGAATTAAGAGCTGAAGGAATTCCTTACTCAGAAGATATAGAATGGGGTATAATGGTTGAAATACCAGCAGCTGCTGTATATGCTGATGAATTAGCTAAATATGTTGATTTCTTCTCAATCGGAACTAACGACTTAATTCAATATACTTTAGCTGCAGATAGAATGAGTGAAAAGGTATCATATCTTTACAATCCAATGCATCCATCAGTATTAAGATTGATAAAGATGACTATAGATGGAGCACATAAACATGGAAAATGGGTTGGAATGTGCGGAGAAATGGCAGGAGACGAAAATGCTATTCCAACATTAGTTGAATATGGACTTGATGAATTCTCAATGAGTGCAACATCAATATTAGCTGCTAAGAAGATAATTTTAGAACAAGAATAATAAATATAAAAAAAGAAGATTGATAGCAATCTTCTTTTTTTATATTTAAAGAAGTAAATAAAAAATACGATAATAGAAATAATGATATTTGTAGCTAAGTCAATATTATTTTTATAAAGAGGTAATTATGAGGGACGAAAATAAAAAATATTATAATAAGGCTTTGAGTTTATATAATAAAGGTGAAATAGATAAAGCTTTAGAAGTATGTGAAGAGGGTATTTCTCTTAATTTAAGAAATTCAAATATTTTAAATTTAAAGGGACTTCTTTTATATCTAAAAGGAGATTTAGATGGTGCTATTGCAAGCTGGAAAATTAATAAGGATTATAATAATGATCCAATATCAAAAACTTATTTAAATGATGCCTATAAAGATGAAGTTAGGGAAAAGCTATTTATAGAAGCAGAAAAATTAGTGAATAATTTATCAATAAATGAAGCTATAGAAAAACTTTTAATATGTAATGAAAGTGATTTCAATTTTATAAAAGTAAATAATTTATTAGCCTTATGTTATTTAAGAAAAGGAGATTATGATAGTAGTAAATTATATTTAAATAAGGTTCTATCCATAGATAAAAATAATTCAACAGCAAAAAGAATATATAAAGAAATTAATGAAGTTTTAGAAGTAAAATCTAATAAAAAAATATTTGTTCCACTATTATTATTAATTTTTATTATGACGGTAACAACAATAGGCTATAAAAGTGGTTTAATAAATAAAATCATAAGTTTGGAAAAGAAAGAAATAAGCTATGAAGATAATAGCAAAGCTGAAAATAAGGAAGAGGAAGATAGTAACAAAGAAATAAAAGAGAATAATAAGGCTGCTGAGGAGAATAATAAGGAAGAAAGCGATAATTTAAAAGAAGAAAATGAAGTTCCTCCTTTGACTAATAAAGAAATTCAAAATAATTATGAAAAAGCAAGCAGCTACTTTGAAGAAAAAAATTATAAGGGAGCTAAAGAGTTATTAATATTAACCTTAAATTTAGCAGAAAACCATCATTTACATGACGATATATTATTCTTATTAGCTTCTTCTTGTGATAGGCTTAATGAAGTGGAAAATTCCATAAAATATTACGAGCAATATTTATCGGCGTATGACTATGGTAATTATAGTCAGGAAGCTTATTATAGAATAGCTTTAATTTATAAGGATATTGATATTAAAGAAAGTAAAAAATATGCAAGCGAATTAGTAAAAAAATATCCTAAATCTATTTACAACAATCAAAATATAAAGGCAATACTAAACAACTGATTATAGGAGTTGATAAAATGCTAACTATAATAAAAGGCATAAAAGTTTACTCCCCTTCCTATCAAGGAAAAAAAGATGTAGTATTATGTGGAGATAAAATAGAAGGAATTTATGATAATATAAAAATTCCAACAGATTTTATAAATATTAATATTATTGATGGGAGTGGTAAATTACTTTTCCCAGGTTTTATAGATAATCATGTTCATATAATAGGAGGTGGAGGTGAAGGGGGATTTAAGACTAGAACCCCAGAAATACCTCTGACTGAGCTAACGAAAGCTGGAATTACAACTGTAGTTGGATGCATAGGTACAGATGGAGTATGCAGGGATATGGCAAGTTTAGTGGCTAAGGCTAGAGCACTGACAGAAGAAGGTATAACAGCTTATTGTTATACAGGTTCCTATGAAATACCAGTAAAAACCTTAACCAGCAGTATTAAATCAGATTTAATGCTTGTAGAAAATATAATTGGAGTTGGAGAAGTAGCACTTTCAGATCATAGAAGTTCTTATGCTAGTTTTAATGAGTTTATAAAAACTGTTTCTAGTGCTAGGGTTGGAGGAATTTTATCTGGTAAAGCAGGAATAGTTAATGTTCATTTAGGAGATGGAAAGGCAAAACTTGATTGTTTATTTAAGCTTATAGAAGAAACTGATATTCCTACAACTCAAATTTTACCTACTCATCTTAATAGAAGCAGAAAATTATTTGAAGTTGGAAAGGAATATGTAAAAAAGGATGGATATATTGATTTAACAACAAGTTTTGATCCTAATTTTTTAGAACCTGAGGAATTAAGAGCTAGTGAAGCTTTAAGTATAATAGTTAAGGAAGGACTAAGTATTGATAATGTTACTTTCTCTTCAGATGGAAATGGAAGTATGCCTATTTTTAATGAAGATAAAAAGTTAATCGGTCTTGGGATATGTAAAGTATCCAGTCTTTATTCAGAAGTTAGGGAGGCAATAAAAACTTATAACATTGAAATAGAAAAAGCTTTAAAAGTAATAACTATAAATGTTGCTAAATTATTAAGGTTAAAAAATAAGGGAAGCATTGAAAAAGGAAAAGATGCAGATTTAGTTTTAGTTGACGAGGATACATTAGATATAGATATGGTAATTGCAAAAGGAATAGTTATGGTTGAGGGTGAAAAAGCTATGGTAAAGGGAACCTTTGAATAAATTAGAAAATAATTTAAAGAAGATGAATTATAAAGATTTATATTAAAAAAGGAGCTGTCAGCAACAGCTCCTTTTTTAATTATAGATTTTTAGTTTTTATGAAAATTTGTACTAAGCTATTTTGTATTAAAAAATAAGTGTCTGCCTATAGATGTACTTTGTGTTTTTTCTATATTTGTCATCCATGAGCAGGTTGCTGTTTCTGGATTATAAAAGAATAATGCTTCATTTGTAGGGTCATTACCTCTTATAGCATCATATACAGCGTCATAACATTCTTGGGTTGGGGTAACTGATATTTTTCCATCAATAACACAAGAAAAGGCATTTGGCTGAAAAATTACCTCTTCTATGGTATTTGGAAAACCTGGGCTTAATACTCTGTTTAAAATAACAGAAGCTACAGCTACCTTACCCTCATAGGGCTCTCCTTTACTTTCAGCATAAACAACTTGTGCCATTAAATTAATATCATTTTCAGTTATATAAATTTTATTATCATTATAGTTAAAAACCTCAACTACTTGATCTGCATCTGTTGATGCATAACTTAATATTTTATTATTTATATTTATATTCTTTTCATTATTAGCCATATTATGATTTTCAATTTTAGTTGAAGCAAAAGTAGTTATTTCTGCTGAAAATATTAGGAGAGTACAAATGATTAATACTTTTCTTAAATTCTTCATTTTTAACCTCCTATTAGTTACAATAATCAGAAATTAGTATTACCAAGTTAAAAAAAATAATACTAATTTTTATAAAGATTTTAGATATCTAGAATAAATTTCTAGAGCATCTTCTCTTTTCTTGGAGGCATTCTTATATTTTTTCATTATTTCATCAGAATATTTATCAAAATTTGAACAGCTTTTTTCATAAATAACAGCATTCTTCATTAAAGATAAATAAATTTCGTATAGCTTAAAATATTCTTTTAAAGTTACATATATATCATCATAGCCTTCTGGTATAGATATAGAATGTAATGTAGTTTTTGCAAAAACAAGTTTTTCTTCTTTTTTGTACAAATCATTTATAATTACAGATAAATCTCCTTTTTCTTTTCTTATTTTATTTATTTCAGGCATTAGATCTTCATTTAAATAATCGATTTCATTATTTAAATCCTGAAGTTTCATTATAAATTTATTTATTTGTTTTTCCTTAAAGGCCTTATCTCTATTATTTTTAATAATTATATTTAAATAATTATAGTATTCGTTAGTATAACTATTTAACTTGTTTATAAATTTTAAATCTAGTTTATAATGCTTCTTTAATTCAGAATAATAATTTATGCAGTTTTCTTTAAGGGTTAAAAATTTATTTAAATCGTAATTAGAGTTTACCTTCTTGGAATTGGATATAAGATAATTTAAATTATCATATAGATATATATTAGCTGCTATAGAGTTATTTAATAATAATTGCAACTCTTTATTTTGAGAGAAAAAATTATACTTATCTTTATCAATTTCTTCAGAAAGAATTTTTAGACTTTCTACGCTTTCTACCAAACTATCATTAAGTAGATTTATATTTTCTTCCTTATTAGAAAAATTTTTTATAACTTTTTCGTTAATAGTGTTTAGTTTTTTAGTAATAACGATTAAAGGATTTTTATTTAAATTATTGTTGTAAAAGTATATAAATAAGAAAAAGATGAATAAAAATATTAGGAAAATACTTATTACTAAATGTCTATCTATTTTGTTAGAATTATTAGAAGAAATGTGCAAAAATTATCACTCCTTAAAAATTCCTTTACATAAAAATATATATATTAAAGTTTATTAACAAATATTATTAAAATTAAATTAAAATTGAAAAAGTATTAAAGTGATGTAATTAGATATTATAAATTTGGTGTATAATTAGAATATATAGAAAATTAGGAGGAGCTTCTTTTGCAAGATATAAGTATATTTATTACAAATACAATTAAAAATATATCAATATCATCTATTTTAGATATAGCAGTTGTTGCCTATTTATTTTATAAAGGATATATGTTAATAAGAGGTACCAGGGCTGAACAATTATTAAAGGGAATAATGTTTATGGTATTTTTAATTCCTGTAAGCTATTTGTTAAATTTAGAGGTTGTAAACTTTATATTAAATAAAACTTTGACTGTAGGATTAATATCAGTGGTTATTATTTTTCAGCCGGAAATTAGGAGGGTATTAGAGCATATTGGAAGAAGGGCCTTTGATGAAGTTTATAATATAGAAGATCAAGAAGAAAGAAGTATTGTAATAAACGAAATAGTTACAGCAGTAAAGAATTTATCAGATAGTAAAACAGGAGCTCTATTAGTAATTGAACAAGCAACAGGTTTAGGAGAAATAATAGGTACAGGAACTATTTTAGATGCAAAGATTTCATCTAATTTATTAGAAAATATATTTGTAGTTAATACCCCTCTCCATGATGGTGCAACTATAATAAGAAAAGATAGAATTATTGCATCAGGATGTGTCTTGCCTTTAACAAATAATGATAAAATAGATAAAAAATTAGGAACAAGACATAGGGCAGCTATAGGATTATCAGAAGTGTCTGATTCAATAAATATTATAGTGTCAGAAGAAACCGGGATAATTTCACTGGCTATTAATGGAAAGCTAACAAGAAATTATGATGCAGAAAAATTAAGAATAATTTTGTTACATCTCCTTAAAAACAAAGAAAAGAAAAATGTTAAGTCAGCTGGAGAGAGGGTGAAATCTTGGATAAGGATAAAAAAGATAAAGGAATAATAATAATAATATGTACTATATTATCTGTGGCTCTATGGATATATGTAACTAATGTAGAAAATAAAATAAGAACTACAGAAATAAATAAAATACCAGTTGAGTTAATTAATGAAGAGGCGTTAAAAGCTTCAAATTTGGCAGTAGTTCCAGGACAGGAATTATATATTACTTTAAAAGTTGAAGGTAATACTGCTGATATAAATCAAATAAAAAGAAGTGATTTTAAGGTACAAGTAGATTTGGCTGAATATGTATGGAAAAAGGGTGTAAATAAAGTTCCAGTATCAATAGTAGACTATCCTGTTTCAGTAAACATAAAAAATACAAATGATTTAACCGTTTCTATTAATATAGATAATTATTTAGAGAAGTCAATGAAGATAGAGTCGAATATCAATGTTACTCCAAGAGAAGGATATTTTGCATCATCGGCAATTATTAGTCCAGAAGCTGTTAAGGTAAGTGGGGCAGAGTCATATGTAAATATGGTGAATAAATTAGTTTTGAAAGACAATTTAAGTGATGTTTATGATAATATTTCAGCAGAATATAGAATTATTCCTATAGATGATGAAGGGAAAGAATTAACAGGGATAAATTTATCACAGGAAACTGCAAAGGTAGAAATAAAAGTAAGTAAGGGAAAAGCTGTTAAAGTGAATATTCCAACTGTTGGAGAGCTTCCAAATAAACTAAAGCTTAGTTCATTAAAACAAAATAAAGAAACAGTGGAATTATTAGGGCCAAAGGAAGTGATTGATAAAATAAACGAACTTTCAACTGAGTCCTTAGATTTATCAACAATAACAGAAAGTAAAGAAGTATTCCTTAAAATTATTGTTCCGGAAAACACTACTGTAGCTGAAGGAGAAGAATATATAAGGGTTACTGTAGAAGTAATAAAATATATTAGTAAAGATTTTAATGTAAGCTTTAGTACTAAGGGCTTAGGAGAAGGATTGAAGTTTACCCCTAATGTGGATAAAATAAAGCTTATAATTAGTGGATATGAAAGGGATATAAATAATATTAATGAAAGCAATATCAATGCTAGTTTAGATTTAAGTTCTTATACTACAGAAGGTTCTTTTGAAAAGCTTCCTGTAATTACTATTGAAGGTATAACTTCTGAATATAATTTAGATTATATAGAAGCAGTAAGCTTTAAAATATCAAAGGAAAAAACGGAAGTACCAACCCAAGGAAGTCCACAAGAAACAGACAGGAACCAGGGAGAATGAATTAGTTAGGAGTTAGTAGTTAGGAGTGTGGAGTGAAAATACAGTGTGGAGTTTGGAGTGTGAAATAAAAATACAGTGTGGAGTTATCTCCACTCCTAACTCCTAACTCCTAACTACTAATTACTAACTCCTAACTCCAAACTAAATTATCTATTCTAAACTGAAGAAAAGTGAGGAAAAAAGGATGACAATTAGAATAAATAATATTTCTTTAAAATTAGACGAAGACAAGGAAGTTTTAATTAAAAAAGCAGCTAAGAAGCTAAAAATATTAGAAAAGGAAATTAAAAATTTCAGAATATTAAAAGAGAGCTTAGATGCTAGAAGAAAAAGTGATATAAAGCTTGTTTATCATGTTGAGCTAAACTGTAATAATGAAGAAGCTCTTGTTAAAAGATTAAAGGATAAAGATATAAAACTTGAAGAATCATATTATGAAGGTGTAGTAAAGTTTGGGGATAGAAAATTAAATAATAGGCCTGTAGTAGTTGGTTTTGGACCAGCAGGAATATTTGCTGCATTGACCTTAGCTGAAAATGGTTATAAACCAATTGTTGTTGAACGTGGAGAAGATGTTGATAAAAGAACTGAGACTGTTAATAAGTTTTGGGAAACAGGAGAGCTTAATGTAGATTCAAATGTACAATTTGGTGAAGGTGGGGCAGGAGCCTTTTCGGATGGAAAATTGACTACTAGAATAAAGGATAAAAGATGTGATTATGTATTAAAAAAGCTAGTAGAAGCAGGAGCACCTGAGGAAATAGCATATTTAGCAAAGCCCCATGTAGGAACAGATTTATTAAAGGGAGTAGTTAAAAATATTAGAAATAGAATAATAGAATTAGGCGGAGAAGTATTATTTTCACATAAATTAGAAGAAATAAAACATGAAAATGGAAAATTAAAATCCATAATTGTTAATGAAAGAGAAATAGAGTGTGACAATTTAATATTAGCAATTGGTCATAGTGCAAGAGATACTTATGAAATGCTTTATAAAAATGAAATTTATATGGAAGCTAAGGCCTTTGCTATAGGAGTAAGAATAGAGCATCTTCAAGAAGTTATAAATAAAAGCCAATATGGAGATATGTATAATCATCCAAAGCTAAAGGCGGCAGAGTATAGATTAACTTATCAAAGTGAAAGATTAAATAGGGCAGTATATTCTTTCTGTATGTGTCCTGGAGGAGTTGTAGTATCTGCAGCTTCTGAAGAAAATAGACTAGTTACAAATGGAATGAGCTATCATACAAGAGATTTAGAAAATGCTAACTCAGCTTTAGTTGTTACTGTAAGGCCAGAGGATTTTGAAGGAGATTCACCTTTAAGGGGAATGGAATTCCAAAGACATTATGAGGCTTTGGCATATAAGTTAGGTGGTGGTGGATATAAGGCACCTGTTCAATTGTTAGGGGATTTTATGGAAGATAGAGTGAGTACTAAACTTGGAAGAGTAAAGCCAAGCTACACTGGCGGATATATTTTTGAAGACTTAAGAAAATGCCTTCCATCATATGTAATTGAAGCTTTGAAGGAAGCAATACCAGTTTTTGATAAAAGAATTAATGGTTATGGGGATAAGGATGCTGTTTTAACCGGTATAGAAACAAGAACTTCTGCCCCGGTTAGAATACAAAGAAATGATGATTTAGAAAGTGTATCAATAAAGGGAATATATCCAGCAGGAGAAGGGGCAGGCTATGCTGGAGGAATTATATCAGCAGCAGTAGATGGAATAAAAGTAGCAGAAAAAATAATAGAAAAATATAGTCCAATCAATAATTAGGAATAAAAACTCCTGCTAAGGGCAGAGAGTTTTTATTTTATATACATATAAGTTAATGAAAAAGTTCTTATAATATAGAAAAATATGGTAAAATGTAGTAAGAGGTGATTTTGTGAGAACATCTTTTAACATAAGTAATAAAATGACAATGATAGCTGAAATGAGAAATGACACTATTTTTCAAATATTAGAGTATGATGAGTTAGGAGAGAATATAGATCCTAAAATATCAATGAAGTTAGATTATATAAGAAAATCAAATAATAAACTTAGGCAGGCAAGAATTATCCTTGATAATAGTGAAATAAAAATTGAGCCTGGAAAGTTAAGTTATTATAAGGGAGAAATAAATATAGAAAGTAAAAATAATTTTGTTGGAATTGGAAAAAGATTAATTTCAAATATTATGATGAAGGAAACAAATTTAAAACCTGTTATTGAGGGTTCTGGAGAAGTGTTTTTAGAAGCAGCTTTTGAAAATTTTGTATTACTAGAATTAGAAGATGAAGAAATAATTATTGATAGTAAAGCCTTTTGTGCCTGTGAGAACTCAATTGAAATTGAGAGTTTAAGAGAATTAAAGGATCCTTACTTGGAGGAATACTCAAATAAATTAAAGTTAGTAGGCAGTGGAATAGCATTAATAACAATTCCAGTTTCTCATAAAGAAATATTAAAATGTAAAATATATAGAGATTCTATAAAAATAAATGGAGATATGGTTCTTTTAAGAAGCGGAAGCATAGAACATGAAATAGAAAAACTGTCTAATAATTTATTAGGAGATTCATCCGAAGGAAAGTTTTTAAATATTTATAATGGAACTGGAGAGTTATGGTTAGCTCCCACTTTAAAAGTTTATGAAATCTTAAGAGAAAAGATAGAAGAAGATATGATAGAATATCTAAGAGATATAGAAAATATACAAAATTAGATATCTTGTAATGTTGTAAGTTAAGTAAAATATAGATATAATTTAGTAGGATTAAGTAGTCCAAAGAAAAAGGGAGTGAGACTATTGGCTAATGGAGAAAGTAAGCTAAAAAGTAAGGATATTGACTTGCTTTTTGAAGCAATACTTAAGCTTGAAACCATAGAAGAATGTTATGATTTCTTTGAAGACGTTGCTACAATAAATGAGTTAAAGGCTTTAGCTCAGAGATTATCTGTAGCAAAAATGTTAAGGGAAAAGAGAGTTTATACTGAAATAGCTGAAAAAACAGGGGCAAGCAGTGCCACAATTAGTAGAGTTAATAAATGCTTAAATTATGGGACTGGTGGATATAACACAATTTTAGATAGATTAGAAAATAAAGAACAAAATTAGTTTTTCTAAAAATATGTAAAAAGTGAGGTATAAATATGAATAGAATGTTTGGAACAGACGGAGTTAGGGGAATTGCAAATACAGAGTTAACTTGTGAAATAGCTTATGGTTTAGGTAGAGCTGGAGCTTATGTATTAACTGAGGGGACTCATAAGCCTAAAATATTAGTTGCTAAGGATACAAGAATTTCAGGTGATATGTTAGAAGCTGCTTTAGTTGCAGGAATACTATCAGTTGGAGCTGAAGCAGTTATGTTAGGAGTAATTCCTACACCAGCTGTTGCTCATTTAATAAGAGAATATAATGCAGATGCAGGAATTATGATATCAGCATCTCACAACCCTGTAGAATATAATGGTATTAAGTTCTTTGATAATAATGGATATAAATTAAAGGACGAATTAGAAGATGAAATACAAAGAATAATAGAAAGTAATTTTGAAGGTGTTCCTACACCAATAGGAAATGCACTTGGAAGATCTTATATAAAATCTTCTGCATTAGATGATTATGTAAATTATGCTATTTCAACAATAGATGTAGATTTTAAAGGATTAAAGATAGCCTTAGATTGTGCAAACGGTGCTGCGTCAATTGCAGCTGTTAAAGCTTTTGAAAAATTAGGGGCAGAAGTTCATGTAATTTATAATAAACCAGATGGAACAAATATAAATGAAAACTGTGGTTCAACTCATCCAGAAGACTTACAAGAATATGTTGTATCAGAAAAATGTGATTTAGGATTTGCCTTTGATGGAGATGCAGATAGATGTTTAGCTGTTGATGAAAAAGGTAATTTAATTCATGGAGATTTTATATTAATGATGTGCGCAAAACATCTTAAAGAATTGGGAAAACTAAAGGATGATACTTTAGTAGTAACAGTAATGAGCAATCTAGGGTTAGATATAGCTTGCAAAAGAGAAAGAATAAATGTTATAAAAACAAAGGTTGGAGATAGATATGTTTTAGAGGAAATGGTTAAGGATGGCTATGTTCTAGGAGGAGAACAATCTGGACACATTATATTCTTAGACCATAACTCAACTGGTGATGGACTAGTTACAGCTCTTCAAGTTGCAGCTATAAGAAAGAAGGAAAATAAGGCTTTAAGTGAATTAGCTTCAATAATGAAGGAGCTTCCTCAAGTATTAGTTAATGCAAAAGTTCCTAACGATAAAAAGAATATATATTTAGAAGATGAAGAAATAGTTGAGGCTATAAAAAAGATAGAAGAATCCTTAAATGGAGTTGGAAGGGTTTTAATAAGACCTTCAGGTACAGAACCTTTAGTTAGAGTAATGCTGGAAGGCGAAAATCAAGAAGAAATAGATAGAATGGCTAATGATTTAGTTAATTTAATATTGAGCAAAATTTAATATCTATTAATAGGACTGATATAAAAAAAGAAGATTGGGAGTAATCTTCTTTTTTTTATACAATTTACTATTTTTTATTATTATAAAATTTATTAAAATAAGCCAGGTATTATAATGTATATTTATTATTTTTCTTAAAAATTTTATTAATTTGCAATGAAAAACCTTAATATATTAAAAAATTATTAATAGGATATAGTGATAAAGGGGGAAGAAAAAATGATTTTGTAAAAATTCTGTAAAAGATTGACTTAGGTGGATAATAGGTGTAATATTTTTATCAACAGTAAAATTGAATAAGAAATATTAAATTGAATAAATGCTATGAAGGAGACCATTATTTAGAGAATAAAGTTACAGAGAGTCCATGGTTGGTGTGAATGGATACTTTACTAAATAATCATCACTCCAGAGCAGTATCTTGAAAGTACAAAAATGTATTAGTAAGAGATAACCGGTAAGCACCGTTAAAGGCAAGGGTTTGTTGGAACCTGGTGATAGTAATTTAATGTTGAGTTATGATTACCGCCATTGATTTATATTATCGAAGGTGGTATTTTTATACACTTTTTTAGGAAGGGGGAATGATCATTTGGAAAGTCACATATTATCTGTGTTAGTTCGTAATTCTTCAGGAGTATTAGCTAGAATAGCGGGATTATTTTCAAGAAGGGGATTTAACATTGACAGTTTAACAGTTGGAAGTACTGAAAATAAAGAAATATCAAGAATGACAATAGCTTTAACTGGAAACGAGGATGTTTTAGAGCAATTTACAAAGCAGCTCAATAAACTAGAGGACGTTTTAAAAATATATGAATTAAAGTCAGAAAATTCTGTATATAGGGAATTAGTATTAATAAAAGTACAAGCTCCACCAGAAAAAAGGGGAGAAATAAATGAGCTGGTAAAAATATTTAGATGCAAGATTATAGATGTTGCACAACAAACATTAACAATAGAACTTACTGGAGATGAAAGTAAGGTATCAGCCTTGATAGAATTAATGCAGTCCTATGGAATAGTAGAAATGGTAAGAACGGGGGTAACAGCCCTAGAAAGAGGGGATAACGATATAACAAAATACGAATAGTATCCAATTGAAGATTGAAAATGGACAATTGATAATTAAAGATAAACTGTTATACAGTTTCTAAAATTTATAATTCAGCTATGCTGAATTATTCCCAAAATTGTGAATTTTGCATTGTACTTAGGGGGGATGGCAATGAGCAATAAAAAAATAGAAATATTTGATTCAACCTTGAGAGATGGGGCACAGGGTGAAGACATTTCCTTTTCGCTGGAGGATAAAATAAAGCTGGCTTTAGCATTAGATAAAATTGGGGTTACTTATATTGAAGCTGGAAATCCTGGATCAAATCCAAAGGATATGGAGTTTTTTAAACGTATAAAGGAGGTAAAACTTAGCAATTCAAGACTTGTAGCCTTTGGTTCAACAAGAAAGGCCAATATTAAAGCTGAAGAAGATAAAAATTTAAAGAGTTTAATTGGGGCAGATACAGAAACAGTTGCGATATTCGGAAAGGCATGGGATTTTCAGGTTGAAGAAATTTTAAAAACTTCTTTAGAAGAAAATATAAATATGATATTTGATACAATAAAATTTGCTAAGGAAAAAAATAAAGAAGTAGTCTTTGATGCAGAGCATTTCTTTGATGGATATAAAGCTAATAAGGAATATGCAATAAAAGCTATTAAAACAGCAAAAAAGGCTGGTGCAGATGTTATAGTCTTATGTGATACAAATGGTGGAACTCTTCCTAAAGAAATTAAAGAAATATCAAAGAAAGTGGTTGAAGAACTAGGAGGAAGGATAGGAATTCATTGCCATAATGATATAGGTTTAGCGGTGGCAAACTCATTAGCAGCAGTAGAAGAAGGAGTAATTCATATTCAAGGCACTTTTATTGGATTTGGAGAAAGATGTGGAAACGCAAATTTATCATCAATAATTCCAACTTTGCAGCTAAAAATGGGATATAGGGTAGTAGAGGAAGAAAAATTATCAAGATTAACAAAAACAGCAAGATTTATATCTGAAATTTCAAATCTTAAGCTTACAGACAATATGCCTTATGTTGGGGAGTCAGCCTTTGCCCACAAAGGTGGAATGCATATTGATGCAGTAACAAAATCTACAAAGTCTTATGAACATATAAATCCTGAACTTATAGGAAATGATAGAAGATTCTTAATTTCTGAGGTAAGTGGCAGAAGTACAATACTAAAAGAAATTCAAAAGATATTTCCTAATATAGAAAGAGATAGTGAAGAAGTAACTAAAGTCACAAATAGATTAAAAGAGTTGGAGTATGAGGGATATAAATTTGAAGGTGCAGAGGGCACCGTAGAACTTCTTATTAGAAAAACAATAGGAAAATATAAGCCTTTCTTTCAGTTAAATCACTTTAAAACAATAGTAGAACAACCCTTCAGCAATAAGGACTTTACATCAACAGCAATCGTAAATATTACAGTGGATAATGAAAATAAAATTGCAGCTTCACAGGGAGATGGACCTGTAAATGCATTAGATAAGGCATTAAGGGAAGCCCTTGAAAGTTTTTATCCAAAGTTGAAAGAAGTAAGATTAGTCGATTATAAGGTAAGGGTTTTAGATTCAAAAAGTGCCACAGGTTCAAAGGTAAGAGTATTGATAGAATCTACTGATGGCAGGGAAAATTGGACTACAGTTGGGGTGTCTAAGGATGTAATTGAGGCAAGCTGGACCGCCTTAGTTGACTCCTTGGAATATAAATTAATTAAAGATATGGAGAAAAATTTAAAAGCGTATTTTTAAAAAGGGGGACTAAAACAAATGGGAATGACAATGACACAAAAAATATTAGCAGCACATGCAGGACTAGATAAAGTAAAGGCAGGACAGTTAATTGAGGCAAAATTGGATTTGGTGCTAGGTAATGATATAACATCACCTGTAGCAGTAAAGGAATTTCAAAAATTAAATTTTAAAGAAGTTTTTGATAAAGATAAAGTTGCTATAGTTCCAGACCACTTTACACCTAATAAAGATATAAAGGCAGCGGAACAATGTAAGTTCATAAGGAACTTTGCAAAAGAAAAAGAAATAACTAATTTCTTTGAAGTAGGTGAAATGGGAATAGAACATTGCTTAATACCTGAAAAGGGCTTGGTAGTTGCAGGAGATGTGGTAATTGGGGCAGATTCACATACTTGTACCTATGGAGCACTAGGAGCTTTTTCAACAGGTATTGGCTCAACAGATATGGCAGCTGGTATGGCAACAGGAAAGTGCTGGTTTAAGGTTCCATCGGCAATAAAATTTGTACTCAGAAATAAACCAGCAAAATGGGTAAGTGGAAAAGATATTATTCTTCATATAATTGGAATGATTGGGGTAGATGGAGCTCTTTATAAATCTATGGAGTTTGTAGGAGACGGAATAAAGTATTTATCAATGGATGATAGATTTACAATGGCAAATATGGCAATTGAGGCTGGTGGAAAAAATGGAATTTTTCCAGTAGATGAAAAGACAATTGAGTATTTAAAAGAACATTCAACTAGAGAATATAAGGTTTATGAAGCAGATGAAGATGCAGAATATGATGAGGTTTATGAAATAGATTTAAGCAGCTTAAGACCGACAGTTGCATTTCCACATTTACCAGATAATACGAGAACTATTGATGAAGTTGGGGATGTTGTTATAGATCAGGTAGTTATAGGTTCTTGCACAAATGGTAGAATATCAGATTTAAGAGTTGCAAGAGATATACTTAAAGGCAAGAAAGTGAAAAAAGGAGTGAGATGTATAGTCTTCCCTGGAACTCAAAAAATTTACCTTCAAGCTTTAGAAGAAGGAATAATTAAGGATTTAGTAGAAGCTGGAGCTGTTGTTTCTACACCAACTTGTGGACCATGTTTAGGTGGCCACATGGGAATACTTGCAAAGGGTGAAAGGGCTGTATCAACAACCAACAGAAATTTTGTTGGTAGAATGGGGCATGTTGAATCAGAAGTTTACTTAGCAAGTCCAGCAGTTGCAGCAGCATCAGCAATAACAGGAAAAATAACAAATCCAGAGTTAATTTAAGGGGGAGATATAAATGAAAGCAGTAGGAAAAGTTTTTAAATATGGAGATAACGTAGATACAGATGTAATTATTCCAGCAAGATATTTAAATACATCAGATCCAAAGGAACTAGCCAGTCACTGTATGGAGGATATTGATAAAGATTTTGTGAAAAAGGTAGAAGCTGGAGATATTATCGTTGCAAATAAAAATTTTGGATGTGGCTCTTCAAGAGAACATGCACCAATAGCAATTAAAGAAAGTGGAGTAAGTTGTGTTATTGCAAAAACCTTCGCAAGAATATTCTATAGAAATGCTATAAATATTGGACTTCCAATTTTAGAATGCGAAGAGGCTGTAGATAAAATAGATGCAGGGGACAAACTAGAAATAGACTTCACAACTGGAGTAATAACAAATCATACAAAAAATGAACAATACCAAGGGGAACCTTTCCCGGAATTTATGCAGGAAATAATAAACTCAAATGGGCTAGTGAATTACATTAAAAACAAGAATAATTCAGTTAGGAGTTAGGAGTTAGGAGTTAGTAGTTTGGAGTTTGGAGTTGGGAGTTAGGAGTTAGTAGTTAGTAGTTTGGAGTGTGGAGCTAAATTTAGTTTGGAGTGTGGAGTGTTGAGTGTGGAGCTAAATTTAGTTTGGAGTGTGGAGTGTTGAGTGTGGAGCTTAATTTAGTTAGTAGTTAGGAGTTTGGAGTTGGGGTAAGAAGCATAAGTTAGAGTTAAGAAGTGATAGGTAAGAAGTAATAAGCAAAAAATATAGTGAACAGTGAACTGAATAGTTGGGGGGATTAAAATGAATTATAAAATAGCTGTAATAGCAGGAGATGGAATTGGTCCAGAAGTTGTTGAAGAAACTGTGAATATTTTAAATTGTGTTGGGGATAAATTTAATCATAAGTTTGAATATGAATATCTTTTAGCAGGAGGTTGTGCAATAGACGAGGAGGGTATACCTCTTCCAGAAGAAACTTTAGAAGCTTGTAAAAAGGCAGATGCAGTTTTACTTGGTGCTGTAGGAGGACCTAAATGGGACAATCCTGATGCAAAAATAAGACCTGAACAAGCCTTATTAGGTCTTAGGGGAGGTCTTGGACTTTATTGTAATTTAAGACCAGCTCTTTTATATGCCCCATTAAAGGAAGCATCACCTCTTAAGGATTCAATTATAGGAGATGGAATAGATATATGCGTTGTTAGAGAACTAACAGGAGGCATATATTTTGGTGAAAGAGGAAGAGAAGAAATTAATGGTGTTAAGGGAGCTTATGATACTGAAAGATATAATGAAAATGAGGTAAGAAGAATAGGTAAAATTGCCTTTGAAACAGCAATGAAAAGAAATAAAAAGCTAACAAGTATTGATAAGGCCAATATACTGGAAAGTTCAAGGCTTTGGAGAAAGGTAATAGATGAATTGGCAAAGGAATATCCAGAGGTAGAAGTAAATCATATGTATGTTGATAATGCAGCAATGCAGCTTGTAAGAAATCCAAAACAATTTGATGTAATTGTTACTTCCAATATGTTTGGTGATATTTTATCAGATGAAGCTAGTATGATAACAGGTTCAATAGGTATGCTCCCTTCAGCATCCTTAGGAGAAGGAAAAAGAGGAATGTATGAACCAATCCATGGAAGTGCACCTGATATTGCTGGTCAAGGAATAGCTAATCCTCTAGCAACAATATTATCAGCTGCAATGATGCTTAGATATAGCTTTGATTTAGAAGAAGAAGCAAAAGCTATAGAAAAGGCAGTTTTTAGTGTCCTTGAAGAGGGTTATAGAACTGCAGATATTATGAGTGATGGAAAGAAGTTAGTTGGGACAAAGGAGATAGGAAGACTTGTATTAGAAAAAATATTAAGTTAAAGGAAGTGTTATTATGAGAAGCGATGCAATAAAGAAGGGAGCTGCTAAAGCTCCTCATAGATCATTGCTAAAGGCAACAGGATTGACTGATGAAGAAATAGATAGGCCTTTAATAGGAATTGTAACTTCACAAAATGATATAATTCCTGGCCATATTAACTTAGATAAGATAACAGAAGCTGTAAAAAAAGGCATCCTTCTGAAGGGCGGAACTCCAATAATATTTCCAGCTATAGGAGTATGTGATGGTATAGCAATGGGGCATGAGGGGATGAGATATTCATTACCTACTAGGGAATTAATTGCAGATTCTATAGAGTGTATGGCTAAGGCCCATCAATTTGATGCCTTAGTGTTTATTCCAAACTGTGACAAAATCGTTCCAGGGATGTTAATGGCTGCTTTAAGGCTTAATATACCATCGATTTTTGTCAGCGGCGGTCCAATGTTAGCAGGTAAATTTAAGGGAAAAGAAGTATCTCTTTCAACTATGTTTGAAGCGGTGGGAACTTATGAGAGTGGAAATATATCTAAAGGGGATTTGTTAAATTTAGAAAATAATGCTTGTCCTACATGTGGTTCTTGTTCTGGAATGTTTACTGCAAATTCAATGAATTGCTTGTCAGAAGCTTTGGGGTTAGCTCTACCAGGCAATGGCACAATCCCAGCTGTTTATTCAGAAAGAATTAGACTAGCTAAGATGGCAGGAATGCAGATAATGAATATTCTTAAGGAAGATATAAAACCAAGAGATATAGTTACAAAATCAGCATTAATTAATGCCCTTAAAGTAGATATGGCCCTTGGATGCTCAACCAATAGTATTCTGCATTTATTAGCTATAGCTAATGAAGCAAAAATAGAGTTAAATTATGAAATTATAGATAAGGTATCAGAAATTACCCCTAATTTATGTAAACTTGCGCCAGCTTCAGATACCCACATTGAGGAATTATACTGGGCTGGTGGCATTCAAGCAGTAATTAAGGAACTTTCAAAGAAGGATTTAATAGCTCTTGACTGCATTACAGTTACAGGAAAAAGCCATAGAGAAAATATTAAGGATGCAGAGGTTTTAAATTATGATGTTATAAGACCTATAGATAAGCCTTATAGTGAAATAGGAGGAATAAAAGTTCTTAAAGGAAACTTGGCTAAAGAAGGGGCAGTAGTTAAAAAGTCAGCAGTACTAGAAGAAATGCTGGTTCATACTGGACCGGCAAGGGTGTTTGATAGTGAAGAAGATGCAATAAAAGCTATTTTATCAAGGAAAATAGTTAAGGGTGATGTTGTAGTCATTAGATATGAAGGACCAAAAGGCGGACCTGGTATGAGGGAAATGCTGTCACCAACCTCAGCAATTGCAGGAATGGGCTTAGATAAATATGTAGCCTTGATAACAGATGGAAGATTTAGTGGAGCTACAAGAGGAGCATCTATAGGACACGTTGCACCAGAGGCTGCTGAAGGGGGAGTAATAGCGCTAGTAGAAGAAGGAGACAAAATATCAATAGATATTATAAATGGTAAACTAGAGCTGCTAGTTCCAGAGGAAGTTTTAGAAGAAAGAAGAAAAAGATTAAAAGCTTTTGAACCAAAGATTAAAGAGGGGTATTTATATAGATATTCAAAATTAGTAAGTTCATCAAGCAAAGGAGCAATATTAAAATAATGGACAATTCTCCATTGTTCATTGTGAATTGATAAAAAGGGGGGCTTTTATGTATTTAACTGGGGCAGAAATTTTAGTTAAATCCCTTTTGGATGAAGGTGTTGATACCATTTTTGGATATCCAGGAGGGGCTGTTTTAAATATATATGATGAATTATATAAATACAAAGATA
This sequence comes from Caproiciproducens sp. MSJ-32, assembly GCF_018918055.1. GTDB lineage: Bacteria > Bacillota > Clostridia > Clostridiales > Clostridiaceae > Clostridium. Next base: position 13,037 of record NZ_JAHLPS010000049.1, on the reverse strand, counting down.
AGATAAGGCATATTTTAATGGCTCATGAGCAGGGGGCAGCTCATGCAGCTGATGGATATGCAAGGGCGACGGGAAAGGTTGGAGTTTGTTTAGCTACTTCTGGCCCTGGGGCAACAAATCTTGTAACAGGAATAGCTACAGCTTATATGGATTCAATACCTATGGTTGCAATAACAGGAAATGTTCCAAGAAATCTGCTTGGAAAGGACAGCTTTCAAGAAGTCGATATAACTGGAATAACAATGCCAATAACTAAGCATAACTATATAGTTAAGGATATAAAGGATTTACAAAAAATAATAAGAGAGGCCTTTTATATTGCTAAGGAGGGGAGACCGGGGCCTGTACTTATAGATATACCAAAAGATATTACGGCTGAAAAAGCTGAATACAAGCCTTTAATACCTAAAAAAGTAGAAAGAAAGGTAAAAAACTTAACAGAAAAGGATTTAGAAAAGGTTGCAAAACTTATTAATGAGGCTAAAAATCCTTTCATCTATGCCGGGGGAGGAGTAGTGGCTTCAGGAGCTTATGATGAACTTATTGAATTAGTAAATAAAATTAATTCACCAATAGCTACATCTCTTATGGCAATTTCAGCTTTTCCACAGGAGCATCCATTATATACAGGAATGATTGGAATGCACGGATCAAAAGCATCAAATATTTTAGCATCAAAGTGTGATCTATTAATTTGCTTAGGTGCTAGATTTAACGATAGAGTTATAAGCAATCAAAAGCATATAAAAAATGCAAAGGTAGTTCATATAGATGTAGATCCAGCTGAAATTAATAAGAATATTAAAGCTGATGCATTTATTATTGGGGATTTAAAAAGTGTTCTTCAAAGGCTTATTCCATTACTTAAAGAAAAGAAAGATGAAGAATGGCTAGAAAAGGTTGAGGAATTAAAGTCATTAAATGTGATAAAAGATACAGATACAGGGGAGTTGACACCAGAATTTTTATTTAAAAAATTAGATGAATTTGATGATGGGAATTTTATAATAACAACAGAAGTTGGACAACATCAGATGTGGGCAGCTAAATATTATAAGTTTAGGAAACCTAGAAGCTTTATATCTTCTGGAGGACTTGGAACAATGGGATATGGTCTTGGGGCAGCCATTGGGGCTCAAGTTGCTTTAAAGGATAGAAGAGTAATTAATATAGCTGGAGATGGGAGTTTTGGAATGAACTGCAATGAATTAGTAACTGCAGTTAAAAATAACTTACCTATTATAGTAATAATTTTTAATAACAATTCCTTGGGGATGGTAAGACAATGGCAAAGTTTATTCTATGAAGAAAGATATTCTTATACAACCTTAAACAGGGCAACTGACTTTGTTAAATTAGCAGAAGCTTTTGGCGGTAGAGGCTATAGAGTTTTTAGAAAAGAAGATTTAAAGGATGTATTAACACAGGCATTAGAAAATAAGGGTCCTGTTGTAATAGATTATGTTGTTGATAATGATAGAAAGGTATTTCCAATGGTTGCACCAGGTGCAGCAATTGATGAAATAATAAGTGAAGATAATATAAATAATTAGGGGGATGTAAAATGGCAAAAATGTATTATGAAAAAGATACAAATTTAAAGTTATTAGAGGGAAAAAAGGTAGCAATAATAGGATATGGCAGCCAAGGTCATGCTCATGCATTAAACTTAAAGGAAAGCGGAGTAGATGTTGTTGTTGGTCTTTATGAAGGAAGTAAATCTAAAGAGAGAGCCGAAAAGGCAGGATTAGAAGTTTTAACTGTAGCTGAAGCTGCAAAATTAGCAGATGTTATAATGATACTATTACCAGATGAAAAACAAGCAGCTGTATATAAATCAGAAATTGCACCAAATTTAGAAAAGGGTAATGCGCTTGTTTTTGCTCATGGATTTAATATCCACTATGGTCAAATTGTTCCGCCGGCAGATGTAGATGTATTTATGTGTGCTCCAAAGGGCCCAGGCCATATGGTTAGAAGAACTTATACAGAAGGTTCTGGAGTTCCATGTTTAATAGCAGTTTATCAAGATTCAACTGGTAATGCAAAAGATTTAGCATTAGCATATGCAAATGGAATTGGAGGAGCTAGAGCAGGTATCTTAGAAACTACTTTTAAAGATGAAACAGAAACAGATTTGTTTGGAGAGCAGGCTGTTCTTTGTGGAGGAGTTACTGCCCTTATAAAAGCAGGCTTTGAAACATTAGTAGAAGCTGGATATGCTCCGGAAAATGCATATTTTGAATGTCTGCATGAAATGAAACTGATAGTAGATTTAATGTACCAAGGTGGTATGGCAGCTATGAGATATTCCATTTCTGATACAGCTGAATATGGTGATTATCTTGTAGGAAACAGAATTATCACAGAAGATACTAAGAAAGAAATGAAAAAGGTATTAAAAGAAATTCAAGATGGAACTTTTGCTAAGAATTGGCTTTTAGAAAATCAAGTTGGAAGACCAATATTTAATGCAAGAAGAAGATTAGAAGCAGAACACCCAATTGAAAAGGTAGGAAAAGAATTAAGAGAAATGATGAGTTGGATTGATACTAAAAAGTTAGATTAAAGATATAAAAGGGGCAATATCAAGAAATTTTGATATAGCTCCTTTGATTTATACAATAGCCCTTCAAGAAGAAGGAGAAAAAATAGATTTTATTCATGAAAACATACAAAATGGATCAATTGCTATGAGAAGTTTTATAATTATATGATATAATAATTTTGGATTAAATATTATTTAATTTAGTAATAATTTTAGTTGAAAGGAAGTATTGAACTTGAAAATAAAGAGTTTTTTAAAATTAGTAGAGATTCAAACAAAGGCTGCAAGTGTAATTCCATATTTACTAGCATCTTTATTTGTATATTATAGATACAATACTTTTAATTTTAAAAATGCAATAATAATGTTTTTTTCAATGCTTATTTTTGATATGACAACTACAGCAATAAATAATTATATAGATTATGCAAAGGCAATAAAGAAAGAAGGCTTTGGATACGAAAGCCATAATGCCATTGTAAGAGATAAATTAAATCCTGATCATGTAAGATATTTAATATATATAATGTTAGGAATAGCAGCTCTTTTAGGATTATTATTAGTTGCAAATACAAATATTGTAGTTTTATTACTTGGCGCATTAGCCTTTCTTATTGGTATTACTTATACCTTTGGCCCAATTCCAATTTCCAGAACTCCTTTTGGGGAAGTGTTTTCAGGTCTTGCTATGGGTTTTTTATTAACTTTTATAACTATGTATATACATGTATTTGATAAAGGAATATTAAATATTAATTATTCTAATTTAAATAGTATAAATATAGTATTTAATTTAAAGGAACTTATAATTTTATTTATAGTCTGTTTACCTGCAATAACAGGAATCGCAAATATTATGTTGGCAAATAATATCTGTGATATAGAAGATGATATAGTAAATAAGAGATATACTCTTCCAATTTATATAGGCAAGGAAAATGCCCTTAAATTATTTAAATGGCTATATTATATTGGTTATATAGCAATTGTTATAGCCGTTGTTATTAGAGTTCTTCCTCTTTATTCTCTTTTATCAGTTTTAGTACTAAAAAAGGTCAAGGAAAATATAGATAAATTTAATGAACTTCAAACTAAAAAAGATACTTTTGGATTAGCAGTTGAAAACTTTGCCCTTACTAATATTGTACTAGCTATTACTATTTTAGTTGGAGTAATAATATAATGAATTATGTTTATATGTTAGAATGTTCTGATGGAAGTTTATATACAGGATGGACAAACAACTTAGAAAAAAGAATTGCAGCTCATAATAATGGAAAGGGAGCAAAATATACAAGGGTAAGGCTTCCAGTAAAATTAGTTTATTATGAAGAATATGAAGATAAAATAGAAGCAATGAAAAGGGAATATGAAATAAAACGATTATCAAGAAAAGAAAAGGTAAAGTTAATTAAATCAGAAGAGTATCAGGCAATGTTAAAGAAGATGGCAAGGCTTGAGGAGGAAAATGAAATATTAAATTACTTCACAAACACAGAATAATCATGTTATGTTTGAAGAAAATGTGCTATAATGGAAAAAACATATATAAAGAGGTGACCAAGATGACCGTTAGCTATAAAAAGCTTTGGAAATTGTTGATTGACCGCGATATGAAGAAGAAAGATTTACAAGCTGCTGCGGGAATAAGTTCATCGTCAATTTCAAAGCTTTCTAAAAACGAATATGTCAGTATGGATGTTCTTGTAAAGGTTTGTACGGCGCTTGGCGTTGATTTTAAAGATATCATGGAATTAGTGCCAAATATGGTTGAAGAAAGGGAGTAGAGTTATGGAAAATAACAGAAAAGAACAGGAACGGGCGGAATTACACCGCACGATATGGAATATGGCAAATGATCTAAGAGGCAGTGTAGATGGATGGGATTTTAAGCAATATGTTCTAGGAATGCTGTTTTACCGCTACATATCTGAAAATATTACTGCCTATATTAACGCCGGAGAATGGGAAGCTGGCAATAGGGATTTTGATTATGCCAAGCTATCCGACGAAGAAGCAGAACAGGCACGAGAGGATTTAGTTAAGACAAAAGGCTTCTTTATTTTACCCAGCGAGCTTTTTGAAAATGTCCGAGCTCGTGCAAAGGACGATGAAAACTTAAATGAAACACTGGAACAGATTTTCAGTAATATAGAAGCATCTGCCCAAGGAACAGAGAGTGAAGATAATTTCAAAGGCTTGTTTGACGATATTGATGTTAACAGCAATAAGTTAGGTAACACTGTAGTAAAGCGTAATGAAAAGCTGGTTAAGCTAATGAATTCTGTTGGAGAAATGAAGCTGGGAGACTACAAAGACAATACCATAGATGCATTTGGTGATGCTTATGAATTTTTAATGGGTATGTATGCATCCAATGCAGGAAAAAGTGGTGGTGAATACTATACGCCGCAGGAGGTTTCTGAACTCCTTACCCACTTAACATTAGTAGGAAAAACTGAAGTCAACAAGGTATATGACCCCGCTTGCGGTTCTGGCTCTCTACTGCTAAAGTTTGCAAAAATCTTAGGAAAAGAAAATGTACGTCAAGGGTTTTTCGGTCAGGAAATCAACATTACAACCTACAACCTGTGCCGAATCAATATGTTCCTGCACGATATTGATTATGACAAATTTGATATTGCCCTTGGTGACACACTAACAGATCCGCAACATTGGGATGATGAGCCTTTTGAAGCCATTGTATCAAATCCTCCATACTCTATTAAATGGAAGGGCGACAATGATCCTATTTTGATTAACGATCCCCGTTTTTCTCCAGCGGGAGTATTGGCTCCTAAATCCAAGGCAGACCTTGCTTTTATTATGCATAGTCTTTCTTGGCTTGCGACAAACGGAACAGCGGCTATTGTATGTTTCCCCGGTGTAATGTACCGCGGAGGCGCTGAAAAGAAAATCAGGCAGTACCTGATTGACAATAACTATATCGACTGTATCATTCAGTTACCAGATAACTTGTTCTATGGTACCAGCATTGCTACCTGCATTATGGTGCTGAAGAAGTCTAAATCAGAAAATAGCACCTTATTTATCGATGCATCAAAGGAATTTGTTAAGGTTACGAATAACAACAAGCTGACACAGGAAAATATTGAGACCATTCTTAACGCATTCAAAGATAGAAAGGATATTGAGCATTTTGCTAGGCTTGTTCCAAACAGTGAAATAGCTGAACAAGATTATAACCTATCTGTTTCAACATATGTGGAACAAGAAGATATGAGAGAAAAGATTGATATTGTTGCCCTCAATGCTGAGATAGAAAAAATTGTGGCGAGAGAGCAGATTTTAAGGGAAGAAATAGATAAGATTATTGCAGAAATTGAGGTGGGCAAATGAGTAAATTAGATGAATTGATTGCTGAACTTTGTCCAGATGGAGTGGAGCTAGTACCATTAGAAGAGGTTATTCTTTCTCTTAATACAGGTCTTAACCCACGACAATTTTTTCGGTTGAATACTGTTGATGCTAAAAATTATTATGTAACAATAAGAGAATTAAGGAATAATAAGGTTATTTTTACAGATAAGACGGATCGAATAAATGATGAAGCGTTGAAGCTCTGTAACAATCGCTCTAATTTAGAGGTTGGAGATGTTCTTTTTTCAGGTACAGGAACAATTGGAGAAACTGCTGTCATTGAATCCCCCCCAATAAATTGGAATATAAAAGAAGGAGTTTATGCAATAAAACCAGACAAGAAAAGAATCATATCGAGATTCTTAATGTATGCCCTTATGTCACAAAGAGTTCGAGAACGATATTTGGTTAAAGCATTGGGAGGAACAGTAAAAAGTGTATCTATGGGTGAAATGAAAAAGCTACTTATCCCCATCCCCCCTCTAGCTGTTCAGCAGGAAATTGTCCGTATTCTGGACAATTTCACAGAGCTTACAGCAGAGCTTACAGCAGAGCTTACAGCAAGAAGAAAACAGTATGAGTATTATAGGGATTTGCTGCTGACATTTGATGATGATGTGCCAAGACTTGCTATAAGTGATCTTTTAATACGTACAAAGGGAACAAATATAACAGCACAAAAAATGAGACAATTACATAAAGAGAATGGTGAAGTACGAATATTTGCTGGTGGTAAAACTTATGCGGATGTTGATTTTAAAGATATCCCAAAAAAAGATATTAATTTAAACCCTTCTATAATTGTTAAGTCACGTGGAATTATTGAATTTGAGTATTATGATAAGCCATTTAGCCATAAAAATGAATTCTGGTCATATTATAGTGAAAATAAAAATGTCAATATTAAATTTGTATACTACTATCTTTCAAAAAATGTGAACTATTTTCAACGTATAGCTAATAATATGCAAATGCCACAAATATCAATTCCTGTAACAGATAAATATAAAGTTCCCCTCCCTCCTATAAAAGAGCAGGAACGCATCGTAGCTATCCTCGATCGCTTTGACGCTCTGTGTAACGACTTAACCAGCGGTATTCCTGCTGAAATCGAAGCACGGCAAAAGCAATATGAATATTACAGGGATAAACTGTTATCTTTCAAGGAGGTGAAGGCATGAGTATATACAATATCGTTGCAAGTACTGACGAAGCAACGGTTGTTGCTGAATATGCAGCTGAATACAATGTCCGACCTGAAAAGTATCAGAGCGAGGCAGAACTTGAGCGGGAGTTTATTAGGCAACTAACTTCCCAAGGATATGAATATATTTCAGTGCACAATGAAGCTGCATTGATAGCAAATCTCCGAAAGCAACTTGAACTGCTTAATGATTTTACATTTACTGATAGCGAATGGGATAGGTTTTTCACGGAATGTATAGCAAATACTAACGAGGGAATTGTTGAAAAGACCAGAAAAATCCAGGATGACCATATCCAAATTCTAAAACGTGAAGATGGAACAACAAAAAACATATACCTTTTGGATAAAAAGAATATCCATAACAATCGCTTGCAGGTTATTAATCAATACGAAGAAGCAGGTGGCAAGCATGAAACTCGATATGATGTGACTATACTTGTCAACGGACTTCCCCTGGTTCATGTGGAGTTAAAGCGTCGTGGTGTTGCTATCCGAGAAGCTTTCAACCAAATAAAAAGATACCAACGTGACAGCTTTTGGGCGGCTTCTGGTTTATTTGAGTATGTGCAAATATTTGTAATCTCCAATGGCACCCATACAAAGTATTATAGCAACACCACAAGAAACGCACATATCAAGGAACAAAGCAGTAGTGAACGTCGAAGAAGTAAAAAAACAAGCAACAGCTTTGAGTTTACCAGCTTTTGGGCAGATGCAAATAACAAAATTATTCCTGACCTTGTGGACTTTACTAAAACATTTTTTGCCAAGCATACCCTCTTAAATATACTAACAAAATATTGTATTTTTACATCTGAAGATCTGCTCCTTGTAATGCGTCCTTATCAAATAGCTGCTGCAGAACGTATATTATCACGTATTGTAGTATCAACCAACTACAAGAAGATGGGCACAACTGCAGCTGGAGGATATATTTGGCATACAACAGGCTCTGGTAAGACATTGACCAGTTTTAAGACAGCCCAATTAGCTTCTGCCTTGCCTTACATAGACAAGGTACTGTTTGTTGTTGACCGTAAAGACCTAGACTATCAGACTATGAAGGAATATGACCGTTTTGAAAAGGGAGCAGCTAACGGTAATACGTCCACAAGAGTTCTTCAAAGACAATTGGAGGACAGGGATGAAAAAGGAAATCCTCATGAATACAAAATCATTGTAACCACTATTCAGAAGCTGGATATATTTATTCGAAAAAACAAACAGCATGATATTTATAAAAAACATGTGGTATTGATTTTTGATGAGTGTCACCGTTCCCAATTTGGTGAAATGCATCAAGCAATTACGAAGAGCTTTAAGAACTATCATATCTTCGGCTTTACGGGAACCCCAATTTTTGCTGCCAATGCTAGTTCAGGAGGTAACCCATTGTTCCGTACAACCGAGCAGGCCTTTGGAGAAAAGCTACATACTTATACCATTGTGGATGCCATCAATGATGGGAATGTTCTGCCTTTTAGAATAGATTTTATCAATACCATTAAGATGCCTGATTACGTTAATGATAAAAAAGTCTATAGCATAGATAGAGAAAAAGCCTTAGCAGATCCACAGCGAATTAGTGAAATTGTTTCTTACGTTCTTGAACACTTTGATCAGAAGACGAAGCGCAATAGTTATTACACATTCTCTGCGAAATGGGAAGAAGCAGATAAGCACAACCCTAAAAAGATGATAGAAAAGCGTGAAACAAGGCGAGTTGCCGGTTTCAACTCCATATTTGCTGCTGCATCCATCCCAATGGCAATCAGATACTATAATGAGTTTAAGAAGCAGATAGCACAAAAGAACCGTAACCTTACCATTGCAACTATTTTCAGTTTTAGTGCAAATGAAGAAGAGCCAGATGGACTGCTTCCTGAAGAGGATTTTAATATGGAAAACCTTGACCAGAGCTCCAGAGATTTTCTTGAGGCGGCTATCCGAGATTACAATTCCACATTTAACACGAATTACGATACTTCCTCGGATAAGTTCCAGAATTATTATAAAGACCTCTCTCTTCGTGTAAAGAATCGGGAGATTGATATATTGATTGTTGTCAATATGTTTCTTACAGGCTTTGATGCAACAACCCTGAATACCCTATGGGTAGATAAAAACCTGAGACAGCATGGACTGATTCAGGCTTTTTCAAGAACTAACCGCATCCTAAACAGCGTTAAGACCTATGGTAATATCGTTTGCTTTAGAGATTTGAAAGAAGAAACAGATAAAGCTATTGCACTATTCGGTAATAAGGATGCTGGCGGTATTGTACTGCTAAAAACATACGAAGAATACTATAACGGCTATGATGATAAAGGTGAGTATAAGCCGGGCTATGCTGAACTGATTGCAACCCTTACAACACAGTATCCCCTTGGCCAACCTATTCTTGGAGAAGAAGCAGAAAAAGACTTTATCAGGTTATATGGAGCAATACTCAGGCTCAGAAATATTCTTACTTCCTTCGATGACTTTGAAGGAAACGAGATTTTATCTGAAAGGGATTTTCAGGACTATCAGAGCATTTATATTGACCTGTATCAGGAATACAGAAAAGGTGCTGATGGTGACAAAGAAACTATCAATGATGACATAGTTTTTGAGATTGAACTGGTCAAGCAGATAGAGGTAAACATTGATTACATCCTTATGCTTGTAGCCAAATATCAGCAATCCAACTGCAAGGATAAAAGCATTCTTACAACTATTGATAAGGCTATCAATTCAAGTATTGAACTTCGAAGTAAGAAAGAGCTTATCGAGCGTTTTATAGAGCAAGTCAATGTATCGACCAAAGTGGATGAGGATTGGCGCAAATTCCTCCATGAGCGTAAGGAAGCGGATATTTCAGCAATTATAGAAGAAGAAAAATTAAAGCCTGAAGAAACCCGCCGATTCATCGACAATGCTTTCCGAGATGGGATACTTAAAACAACCGGTACAGCCATTGATAAAATCATGCCACCTGTATCTCGCTTTGGCGGAGGCAGAGCTGCGAAAAAACAAGGAATTATTGAAAAACTAATGTTATTCTTTGAGAAGTATTTAGGGTTGGTGTAATAGAAATCAAAAAACTTATACCCATGCATCCAAGATTACAGAATAAAGCAAATTGGACATATTGTATTAAATCCAAGGCTGCATTAATAAAACTTTATCCTAACGATTTGAAGCAAAAGACCAGTCACAATCAAGCATTCATGCCATGTGGAGTGTGTTGTCTTGATGTCAAAAGCAGAATAATTACAAAATCGAAGGAGGTGACATTATGTCGGATACTGTTTTTAAGAATTTTTTGCTGACGGATTATAAAACTCTTTGCTCGAGTTTTACACAAAACGATGGCGATGCAATTCATCGCTTATTGGAACGATATAAAAACAAAGTAGGCGACTACGAAAAAAATGAATTATCACAAGCGATATTCATTAGATTAGGATGGGACTATAGTTATACGGATACAATATTCAACTTCTATTTCATATATTTATTGGCTTTAGATATAATATCCAAGCAAGATGACTGCGATTGTGAATATATTTGTGATTTTAAAATTGAAAAAGGAAAGCTGTATTATAGGAAGAAAACTAATTCCAAATATAAGAGCCGCTTTTATTGCAAAAAAGAAACAATAGCAGAAAAAAGCCTTGATGAAAAAATGTTTTTATTTTGTCTGAGAAATGAACTAAAAAAGGACAGTGAGTTATTTAGTAAACTCGAAAGACTTGCACACCTTAATGATTCTTTTGTGAATTTTATGCCCCATCCAGGATATCCATACAATCAGGAAAAGGGAACAAGTAACATACTTGACAGTTTGAATCTTATGATAGATAAAATTCAAAAACAGAGTACAAACCTCGAAGACGATAAGATTAAGAAAATGAATGAGGACTGGAAAAATTGGTTTATTAAACATAGAGAAGATTACTGTTTAGAAGGCTTTTATAGCATTAATGAAGGTGGTATTCAAGGAACTAAGTTTTTGACAAATGAAAACCCTATACCAACTAATAGAGATGACCTGATAGAGTATATTTCAACGCTTATAAGCAAGCTGGAAGAACGTGCGGATCTCATCAACGAACGTCTGAGAAAAGTTAATGATTGTGGACATGTTCCCGCCTACCGATAGTGCAAAAAGAGCCTTTGACGTGTTTCCGACTACCGACAATGTAAAAGACATCAATCCACCTCGCTCGTTGCAGATTGTGACTGGTCTTTTTTGCCCCGCTTGAAGCTGTTCATTTAAGTTTTTCTTCAATCTCTAAGAGAACGCTTCTTTCCGGGCGGCATCTTACTACATACGAATTTCCTTCGTATTTGTTCCTTTCTACTTTGCAAACATCCATATAAATTCTATCTGAAGATTGTCTCCAAAAAACTTTTGCGTGATGACTTGTAATCGGCGGACTTTTTATTAACTATATAAAAATAGCGATTTCGTGTAAATTCTATTGCGTATTAGAAGAAAAAAACGATATAATATATATCATGACACAACACTGTGGGGTGGAAAAATGGATAATGCAACGCTTAGCCTTTCTTATAACAGCCTTTGGAAACTGTTGATTGACCGTAAATTGAAGAAAAAAGATTTACAGAATATGGCACATCTCAGTTCGTCCGTGATTGCTAAAATGGGAAAAGATCAGCCGGTCCATCTGGATACGATTGTAAAAATATGTGTTGCCCTTCAATGTGATATTTCAGATGTCGTTACACTGTGTAATAAGGAGGCGTAACGCATGGCCAGTTTTACTAAAAAAGCCATTCGGGATTCATTTGTGAAACTATTGAACGAGAAGCCTTTGAGCCAAATTACCATTCGGGATATTGTAGATGACTGCGGCGTGAACCGCAATACCTTTTATTACTATTACCAGGACCTGCCGCAATTGGTGGAAAGCATTGTAGATGAGGATGCGGAGCGGATTATCCGGGGGCATCCTACCATCGATTCCCTGGACGATTGTATCAATGCAGCACTGGAATTTGCTCTGGCCAATCAGAAAGCGGTGCTTCATATCTATCATTCCGTCAACCGAGACATTTATGAGCAATACCAATGGCGGGTCTGTACTTATGTGGTCAGGACGTATGTAGACGGCGTTCTAGGCAACCGAAAAATGACATCTGAGTGTTAATGTCAATATTATTTTTAACAAATTTGCAAATATAACTTTTAACACTTTTGACTAATTATTTTTTGGAATTATTAGTGAATATTTTATCTTTAACTCTATAAGATTTACCTGTTATTTTTTCAACTGTAGAATGATGCAATAACCTATCTAATATTGCGTTAGCAATCGTTATATCACCAAATATCTCATGCCATTTACTAAACTCCTTGTTGGTAGTAATTATTGTACTAGATTTTTCGTATCTTTTGTTTATTAGTTGAAAAAACATATTTGCTTCTTCTTTAGGGGCTGTCGCATTAGCGGTTAAAAATCGCTAATGCTCAGCTCTTATTTTGTACTGTTTTATATGAATTTTAAAGAGTTTTTCAAATAAATTCATCTCTACTCCTTAAAAATGGCGCACTTTAATAAGCCTTTCTATTTAAGGCTTTTTTCAGAACACTTGATTTTTAAAGTTCTAAAATTAAGCAGAGCTTTTTAACGAAAAAAGATGTGTTCCAGTTCTGCCTGATTGGATTTTGTTATGTAGTTTGTTTATATTATGTGCCATAGCTAAAAGGATACTTTCTGACAAAACATTCTGCTTTCCTTTGCAGAGAAATCTTCGAAATCCCATATCTTGCTTAACTTGCGCAAAGGAACCTTCTGCTTGAATACTCCTATTCATTCTTAGCAAGCAACCTTCATCACTAATTATTCTCTCTAAGGCTTCTTTTCTTTGACGATTAAATTTTTTTGAGGT
>NZ_JAHLPS010000028.1 GCF_018918055.1 Caproiciproducens sp. MSJ-32 | reverse complement strand
CTTGAAACTCCATATTTTCTTGCTAAGTCACTATAGTTTGGTTTCATATTTAAGCACCTCAAAATGTTCAGTTCTGCCTTTATTGTTTCTATCATGCTAATTACCTCCTTACGTCGGAGATAATTATACTATTTCATTTGCAATTCTGTTAAGTTTTATATTTGTAATCTTGTTAATTTTTATTTTAGCATTAATATCTGAGGATTATACCACCGTTGTAGATTATCTGAAATGTGTCAGCTTCGGTATGATCATGGGCTGGCTGGAAACCGGTATGAACCCGAATGCTATGGCCCGGTTTCGGCGGATTTTAGAATTAAAGTGCGGTGATTTGGAGCATCTCATTGACCGTTGTGAGAAAATGCGGTCATAGTCTTTAGGCAAACCTACCCCCTGTGTCTGTGGAAAGTTTTTGAAAATGATTGATAATATGGTAACAAAATCCGAGTGGATGTTTTTCTTCGCTCTTATAACGAAAAGGAGGCAACATGAGAATCGAAAAAATACTTTCTGAGTTTGACGGACTGGGGCTGGAAATCGCAGTGATTGTGCCAGAGGGGAATCCCAAAGGCGTTATTCAGTTTTCCCATGGTATGGCTGAACACAAGGAGAGATACTACGACTTCATGAATTATCTTTCCGATCATGGATATGTGTGTGTTATTCATGACCATCGTGGACATGGTGGAAGTGTGGAAAAGGCAGAGGATTATGGCTTTTTCTATACCGAGAATGAACAGGCAATCATTGAGGATCTGCATACCGTTACAAAGTATATTAAACATATCTATTCTGGCCTTCCTGTATTTCTGTTTAGTCACAGCATGGGTACGCTTGTTGCCCGGGGTTATCTGAAAAGATATGATTCGGAAATTGACAAAGTTGTTCTGTGCGGTCCGCCGACCTATAATGCGGCAGCGGGGCTTGGTCTGCTTCTGGCCAGGCTTTCAAAACCCTTCATTAAGGAAAAGGCTCCGAATAAAATGTTGAATGCTATGGCCTTTTCGCAGTTTAATGCCGGAAATTCGATTCCGAATGGCTGGCTCTCAGAAAACCAAGCCAATGTTGCACAATACAACCAAGATCCGAAATGTGGATTTATCTTTACCACAAATGGGTTTATCAACCTTTTGAGGCTGCAAAAAGCGGCTTTTGAGAAAAGAAACTGGCATGTAAGCAACCCACATTTGCCAATTCTTGTCATTGCCGGTGAGGAAGACCCGGTTATTCGATCAAGAAAGCGATTTGAACAGCTAATCTCTTTTTTATCGGAGCTGGGCTATACAAATATCAGCAGCAAACTGTATGAACATATGCGTCATGAGATACTCAACGAAGAGAAAAAGTTGGATGTATATAAAGATATTTTGCTTTTTTATGATGAATTCCAGCATACAACTTCATATTCCCAGGTATAAGCAGGACTTCGGTCCTGCTTTTTTTTGTTTTATAAATACATCTTGAAATCAAGATATATTTATTGTATAATTATCTTGAAATCGAGATAATATAACTGTAAGGTGATTGCATGAAGGACATAAATTTAAACATAGTATTAGCTATGGTTAGGACTTATAATGGTCTTATTTCTAAAATTGAAAAAAATGTTCAGGAAAATGGACTAAATTTAAGTGAGTTTGGTGTTTTAGAATTTATTTATAATCAAGGTCCTCAGCCAGTTCAAAAAATAGCAGATAAGATATTGGTTACAAGCGGAACTATAACTTATGTAATAAATAAATTAGAAAGCAAAAATTTAGTTATAAGAAAAAAATGCGAAAAAGACAAGAGAATATTTTATGTTTCCTTAACTAAGGAAGGAGAAGAACTTATATTAAAGGTTTTTAAAAAGCATAAAGAATTTTTAAATGACCTTTTATCAGAGATGGATGAAGAGAGTAAAAGAAGTTTGCTTACTAATTTGATTAAAATGAGAAAAATATTGAAATAATAAGTTTGAAACTTTTTTAAGAACAATGAAAAGGAGAGATAATTATGAGTAAGGATTTTTTTACAGCGGTAGAGGAAAGAAGAAGTATATATTCAATAGGTAAGAATGTAGATTTAGCAGAGGATAAGATAAGAGGTATTGTGGAACATGCAATAATACATGCACCAACAGCTTTTAATTCTCAGAGCGGAAGAGTATTACTTTTGTTAGGTAAGTCTCATGATAAGCTATGGGATATTACAATGGAAGCTTTAAGAAAAGTAGTTCCTGCAGAGAATTTTTCATCAACAGAAGCTAAGATAAATTCTTTTAAGGCAGGTTATGGTACAGTTGTATTTTTCGAAGATCAAAATGTAATAAAAACTTTACAAGGAAAATTTGAATTATATAAAAATAACTTCCCAATTTGGTCAGAACAGGCAACAGGAATACTTCAATATTTAGTATGGACAGGATTTTCAGTAGAAGGAATAGGAGCTTCTCTTCAACATTATACAGAACTTATAGAAGAAGAAGTTAAAAAGCAATTTGATATTCCAACTAATTGGAAGATGACAGCTCAAATGCCATTTGGAAGCATAGAAGCAGCAGCTGGGGAAAAAGATTATATGGATCTTTCAAACAGATTATTAATTAAGAAATAAAATATAAATACTAAGATGGCTATGATTTATTTAAATCATGGCTTTTCTTTTTATATTATCAATCTATTTACAAAAATTCCCTTATAAAATATAATTAAATAAATTAAAGCTCAGGAGGGATTAAATACAAATATTTCTATAAGGTATTTTCTTTTTATACAATAATTTTGAAATTATAAAGGAAAAATGGAGATATATAATATGATTTTTTGCACATACTTTTAAATAGATATACAAGATTTATTTAAAAGAGGTAGCAAAAATGAAGAAAAGAGTTATTGTTAGTTTAGAATTAGTGCTATTAACAATTTTATTATTTGACAGAATAATGATTAAGGTGAGTGCTTCTACAAATATGTTCACCTTATCTAATAACAGTTTACTATTTGAAAGAAAAAACATAAAAAATACAACAGAGGATTTTTTAAAGAAATGTGATGATGCAATTTTAAAAGGAGAAGAAGTTGATTTATCAAATTATGTAGCAGATGAAAGCTTTAAGCAGTTTATATCTAAAAAGATATATATTATTAATAGACGATATGATAAGTTTGATTTATATGTAGATGATTATAAGCATAAATATGCTTATTTAAATATTGATATTAACGGAAATAAAGCCAATGTTGATTTAAGAGTTGAAAAGGAATATAAATATAAGTTTTTAGATGAGGAAACAAATGAAATTATAGATTATTCAGTAGAGTTAGAAAAGGTAAATAATGAGTGGTTAATAAAGGTCTGTATTTCCAATGATATTTGGGATTTTGCAATTAATAATGAAAATAATAGAAATGAAGCTATAAATATTGATGAATTTATAAAAAGAGAAGAAAAAGCAATAGATCAGGATAGCAGCAGTTTAAATGGAAATCCGGATAATATAATTTCAGTATATAATTCCCAAAAAGCTGAGCTTAGGGCTTATGATTTTAATAGGACTGCAATGAGGGAATATGCCTTTAAACATTATAATAATCCTAATAAGGCCTTTTATGATTTTACAAACTTAGGAGGAGATTGTACTAATTTTACATCACAAGTAATTCATGCTGGTGGTGCTCCTATGGATAGTGAAGGTAAGTATCAATGGTATTACTATAGTTTAAATAATCGTTCCCCTTCTTGGACTGGAGTTATGTTTTTATATGATTATTTAATTAATAATGATGGCTTAGGACCTCATGGGGTAGATAGTGATTTTTTTAATGTTACAATTGGAGATGTAATACAGATAGATTTTAATGATGATGGTATATTTACTCATTCGCCAGTAGTAGTACAGCCTTACATAAAAGGTTCAGGTGATTTATATACTCTTACAGTGGCAGCACGAAGTTATGATGTTTTTAATAGACCAATATTGACCTATCCAGGAGTTAAGAGATACATCCATTTAACTCAATATTTTAAATAGAAAAAGAGTGATATATGGCAATAGCTTATTTGATACATAAAATAATAAATTAATTTGTTATATAAAATAGAGCATTAATATGATAAAATATAGTAAATTAGTAATAATAGGCTGATTTAAAAAGGGGTTAAGGAGGAAATTTACATGAAAAGAATTAATAAACTTAAGAATTCATTAAATTTAGGTATGATGGGAAAAAGAATTGCAAGTATACTTGTTATACTATTAGTTATAGGAATAAGTGTTTCATGTGGAAGTAAACAAAATGAGAATTCTAGTGAAACTAATCAAAATGGAGTAAAAAATGAACTATCATCTAACGATAAAGATGAAAATGAAAAATTAGAGGAATTGGTAAGCATAAAGAAACAAATATTAGCTTTAGATAAAGAATTTGATACTCAATATACAGAAGGCAATATTGATAAAGATTTAGAATATTATAAAAATAAATTGAAAGAATTAGAGGAAAAAAATGAAAAAGAAGATGAAAATGCTAAGTTAGAAGAACTTATTAGCATAAAAAAACAAATTAAGGCATTAGATAAGGATTTTGATACTGAATATACAGAAGGTAGTGTAGATAAAGACTTGGAATATTACAAAAATAAATTAGAAGAAATTCAATAAAAGATTGCTAAAAGTGCAAAGCACTTTTAGCCTTTATAAATTACTGCATCAATTTTATCTGCAAAATCTTTTTTAATATTTTCAATAGCAATTAGGCTTCCTCTTGCTAAGCCTATACCTAAATCAAGGTAAAGGGAATAATGTTTGTATTTTTTCTTTATAGGTCCTTGTTTTAGATTTATATATTCAATAGATTTAGTTGGAATGATAAATATATTTTTATTTATTAAATCCTTACAATAAACAATAGTATTTTTATTAATAATAAGTTTATATCTCTTATATTGCATATAAGTAATAAAACAAACTATTAAAGATAATAATATTAAAGCTAAGAATATCATTAAGGAAATTTTAAATTCAATAAGTTTAAATATAGAGAAGACTAATAAAGATATTAAGGCAATTGCTAACATTATAATAAAACTATAGATTATTGAAATTTTATTAAATTCCTTTCCTTCTTTTAAATTTAATTCTTTTTCCTCAAACTTAAAGCTAGGAAGAAGTCTAAATAATGTTTCCTCTATAAAAGCTTTATCGCATATAGGAAATAAAATAGCTATTTCATTTTTTTCATCCCCATAGCCCATGTTTCTAATTTCAACCCTATAATAACCAAAAAGCTTTTGAAAAAAACTTTGTTTTAAAATAACAGCTTTAATCTTATTTATTGGTATTGTGTATTCTTTTAAGGTGATAAAGCCATAGGATATTTTTATATTTTCTTTGTTGGCACTAAGAGTAAAACTGCTATATCTTATTAAGGAAATTATAATATCTAGAATAAAATTAAAAATCAGTATAGAAATAGTACCCAATAAAATAGCAGTCCATAATTCTAATTGAGCCATGTATTTATTAAATATGCTTTCAAGCTGAATAAAGATATTAGAATTAAAGGCTTCTAATATTTCGCCTATATTAAAGAAGAAAGTGCTTACGATTATTAAGGTTCCTAGATTAGGTCTTAGAAGAGCACTTAATATAAGCTCCTTAGTTGTTATTTTTCTTATTTGATAATTAGTGTCCTTAGGCTTTTTATCATCTTTCAATGGTTCATTGATATTATCAATTATATTAGTATTATTTTTTCTGCTTTCAACTACTTCTACAAAATTATTTATCTTATCTTCGCCCAGTATAATAGATATTTCAGCCTTACCTAGTTCTGTACTTCCATTATCTATTTTGAGTTCGACAACATCAAAAAGCCTGCAAAAAAGATCTTTTTTGACATCCATAGTATGAATTTTATCATAAAAAATTTCTGTTTTTTTCTTATAAAAAGCTCCCTGGTCAATTATAAATCTATCTTCTAAAATAGAAATATAATAGTTTTTCCATACAATAAAGCTCTTAATTAGTATGATACTTAAAATAGCTAAAATAATTAATAGATCATAAAATTTCATATCAATCAGTGCTGCTAAGAAAATAAAGAAAGTATTTTTTAAAGTTTTTAAGGCATCTTTTATTATAAAGACTTTAGAATTTCTAATTCTATTCATGATTATTCACCTGTTTCATTTAAGTTAATGATATTTTCTTTGGAGTTTATCTCTTCTAAAATTTCCTTATTAACCTTTTCTTTTATTTTCTTTGATAAAAACTCTGATATTTTTAAAGCTTCACTTTCTTCTAAGTTAGGAATTTTATGAGATATATTAGAGGTACTTATAATAACATCATATAGATTTAACTTCTTATTTATAGGGCCTTGATTTAGCCTAATTTCCTGCAATCTTATAATAGGAATTATAAAATTTTTAGTAAAAAATATACCTTCAGAAAATCTAATATCATCTTCACTAATCATATACTTCCATTGCTTGTATTCATACCAAGGGTAGATAAGAGCATTAAGAAGTAATAAAATTAATAATACAGAAGATATAATTAAACTTATTTTTAAAAAAGAGGAGGATATTTTGTTTTTAAAGAAAAAATAAGAAGTTATTGAAACAAGAAAAAGAATTAAAGTGAAAAGTATTCTGGCGATAAACCAAGAAGTTTTTGCTTTGGGACTAAGTTTTTTATATTCTTCCATCAGTTTCATCCTTTCAAATAAATAATAAATTTAGTTCAGAATATTGTAGAAATTAGTTGATGTTTTGCAAAAAATAGTAATTAAATTCTACTATAAATAAATATCATAAGCAATAGGATAAGTTAAAAATTAACATGAAAGAATAATATTTTAAAAGATTTTAGGGGTGTGAGAAATGAAGATTACAATAGATGAAATTAAAAAAATATCAAGTTGTGCAAAATTAATCTTTAAGGAAGATGAACTTGAAAAAATGACTAGGGATTTTGAAAAGATATTAAATAATTTTGATACAAATGATAGTTTAAATTTAGAAGATATAAATTTAGATAATTTTGATAGAGTTAATAGTGAATTTAGAAAAGATGAAATAGAAGTCTTTAAGGATAAGAAGAAGCTCTTTAGAAATACAAAATCTATGAGAGAAGAAAATATTGAAGTTCCAAAGCTTATAGAGTAAGGAGGGAGATATAGTGGAAATAGAAAAATTAACTGCGCTTGAGATAAGAGAAGGAATAATAAGGGGAGACTTTAGTTGTGAAGAACTAGTTAAAAAATTATATAAGAGAATAAAGGTAGTAGATAAGGATATCAATGCCTATTTGACTTTATGTGAAGAAAGGGCCCTTGAAGATGCTAGAAAAGTAGATGAAAAAGTTAAAAATAAAAAAATTTTAGGAAAGCTGGCAGGAGTACCTATAGCTATAAAAGATAATATATGTACAGATGAAATTAAAACAACTTGTGCTTCAAAAATGTTGGAAGATTTTATTCCTCCTTATAATGCAAGTGTTATAAAAAAATTAAAAGAAGAAGATGCAATAATAATAGGAAAAACAAATATGGATGAATTTTCAATGGGGGGGTCTACAGAAAATTCCGCCTTTAAGATAACAAAGAATCCTCATGATTTAGAGAGAGTTCCAGGAGGTTCTTCAGGGGGATCAGCTGCAGCAGTTGCATCAGGAATTGCAGTATTAAGCTTAGGGTCAGATACTGGAGGTTCTATAAGACAGCCAGCAGCCTTTTGTGGGGTTATAGGCTTAAAACCGACTTATGGATTAGTTTCAAGGTTTGGCCTTGTATCTTTTGCTTCTTCCTTAGATCAAATAGGACCAATTACAAAAAGCGTAAAAGACTGTGCTTTATGTTTAGATGTTGTTGCAGGTTATGATCCTAAAGATAATACTAGCTCTAAAAGTCAGGAAACAATTAGTTATTTAGAAGGAATAGATGCAGGAGTAAGAGGAATGAAAATAGTCCTTCCAGAAGAATTATTAAGTCAAGATATAAATGTTGAAATAAAAAATGCCATAGAAGAAAGTGCTAAAAAGTTTAAGGAATTAGGGGCAGAGGTGGAATACATACCATTATCAGTTTTTAATAGGGGACTTTCATCCTATTATATTATTTCTTCAGCAGAAGCAAGCTCTAATTTAGGAAGATATGATGGAATAAGATATGGTTATAGAACTAAAGAATTTAAAGATGTCTATGAACTTATGGTGAAGAGTAGAAGTGAAGCCTTTGGAGAGGAAGTAAAAAGAAGAATAATGTTTGGTACTCTTGTTCTTTCTTCAAGTTACTATGAAGATTATTATAAAAAGGCCTTAAAGTTTAGGGAAAATTTAAGCAGGGAATTTAAAAAGGTTTTTGAAGGATATGATTTAATATTAAGTCCAGTTACTTTAGATTTTCCTTCTAAAATAGGAGAGAAAAAATCAAATTCATTAGAGATGAATTTTGGAGATGTCTATACGAGTAATGTTAATTTAGCAGGTTTGCCAGCAATTTCAATACCTTGTGGTAAGAGTACTAATGGCTTGCCTATTGGAATTCAAATAATAGGAGATCATTTTAGTGAAAGAAAAATATTAAGAGCAGCAGAAGCATTTTTGGGAGGTGCTAAAGTATGAAATATGAAACTATAGTTGGTCTTGAAATTCATGCGGAGCTTAAAACAAAAACAAAAATTTTTTGTAGCTGCTCAACAAAATTTGGTTCAAGACCAAACGAAAATACTTGTCCAGTGTGTTTAGGCCTTCCAGGAACTTTACCTGTAGTAAATGAAGAAGTAATTAATTTAGCAGTAAAAGCAGGAATAGCTTTAAAATGTAAAATAAATCAAATAAGTAAAATGGATAGGAAAAATTATTTTTATCCAGATTTACCTAAGGCTTATCAAATTTCTCAGTTTAATCTGCCTATATGCAAAGATGGTTATATAGAAATAAACAGTAAGGAGAAAATAAAGAAAGTAAGATTAAATAGAATTCATATAGAAGAAGATGCTGGTAAGTTAATTCATTCAGAAAATGAAGCTTATAGTTTAATAGATTATAATAGGGCAGGAATTCCTTTAATTGAAATAGTTACTGAGCCGGACTTAAGATCTGCTGAAGAAGCTGTGGCTTTTTTAAAGGCCTTAAAGGAAATTTTAGAGTATTGTGATATATCAGATTGTAAAATGGAGGAAGGATCTTTAAGGTGTGATGTGAATATTTCTTTAAGGGAAAAAGGTAGTAGTAAATTAAATACTAAGGTAGAAATAAAAAACTTAAATTCCTTTAAGGAGCTTCAAAGAGCAATAGAGCAGGAAGAGGAAAGACAAAGAAAATTATATGCTTTAGGAGAAGGCCATAAGATAATTCAAGAAACTAGAAGATTTGATAGCTCTAAGGGAGAAACTGTATCTATGAGAACTAAGGAAGACATAAATGATTATAGATACTTTAAGGAACCAGACCTTCTGCCTATCCTTATAAGGAATGAAATTATAGAAAAAGCCAAAGAAAGTATTCCTGAATTACCTAATGAAAAGAGGGAAAGATTTAAAAATCTTTATAAACTAAATGAAAAGGAAATAGAAATTATAGTTGGTGATAGTAGTCTTGCTAAGTATTATGAAGAGTTAGTTAATAAAGGAGTTAATGCCAAAATAGCATCAAATTGGCTGCTTTCAGATATTTCAAGATTAATAAATGAAAATAAGCTTACTATAGATAAATTTCCAGTAAGGCCAGATAGAATGTCTAAGCTTCTTAAATTTGTTGAAAGCGGAAAAATAAATAATAGTGCTGCAAAAGAAGTATTAGAAGAAATGGTAAATAATTTATCGGATGAAAATCCAGAAGTAATAATTAAGAAAAGGGGATTAATTCAAGAAAATTCTGTTGAAAAAATTAAACCTATTGTGGAAAAAGTCTTAAAGGAAAATGAAAAGGTAGTTGAAGAATATAAAAATGGAAAGAAACAGGTTAAAGGCTTTTTAGTAGGAATGATAATAAAAGCTACGGAAAAAAAGGCAAATCCAAAGGTAATAAATGAAATTTTAGATGAAATGCTAATGTAATGGGGGCTGACCCCGTTACATTTTTTTACAGAAGTTATCCAGATAAATGAATGATTGCTCATATAACTGTTGACATTTTAGGAGACTAGCATATAATGAAAGTATAACATATGAATGAATACTCAAATGTTCATGTAAGTATGCAAAAGAGGTGATAAAGTGAGTAAAAATTTGACACCTATTGAAAAGTGTAATTGTGATATAATCCATGAGGATGTTGTTAAAGATGTAAGAGGAAAAATGCCAGAGGAAGAAACTCTTTATGATTTAGCAGAATTATTTAAAGTATTTGGAGATTCAACTAGAATTAAAATATTATGTGCCTTATTTGAAGCTGAGATGTGTGTTTGTGATATTGCAGCCCTATTGGATATGACACAATCAGCAATTTCGCATCAGCTAAGAGTTTTAAAGCAAGCTAAATTAGTAAAAAACAGAAGAGAGGGTAAGGTAGTATATTATTCTTTAGATGACGACCATGTAAAGAGTATTTTTGACCAAGGATTAAATCATATAAATGAAAAGTAATAAATAAGTTAGAGGATTTAATTTAGAAACATAAAATAAATTATAATTTTAAAGAGATAATTTGGAGGCTGAGATTATGAAAAAGAAATTTAGATTAGAAGGTTTAGAATGTGCAAATTGTGCAGCAAAAATGGAAGCTGCTATTAATAAGCTTGATGGAGTAAAGGAAGCCACAGTTAATTTTATGACAACTAAGCTTGTAATTGAAGCTGAAGATGAAAAAATGCCTGAAATAATAAAGGCAGCAGAAAAAATAATCAGAGATCTTGAACCAGATACTGTTATGAAAAAGGCTTAATTAGCATTTATATAAAAATAAAATAAAAAATAAATCATATATATTTTTTAGCAAAATATATGAATGAATATTCAATTGTTCATATTAGTATAAATATAAAGTTTATAGAATAATTAAGAAAAATTATGACTTATATAAATTAAGATAATTATGGTTACTTTGTATTAAATGCTGTTAGTGCATTATATAAGGAGGGATTATTTTGAAAAAGCGACTTAGGAAAATAATAATAGCTGCTATCTTATATATATTTGCAGCAGTTATAAATTTAAATAATGAATGGTTAAATTTTGCTTTGTATTTAATAACCTATATTATTGTAGGTGGAGATGTTCTTAAAAAAGCTTTTAAAAATATTGGAAAAGCAAAGGTTTTTGATGAAAGTTTCTTAATGGGGCTTGCTACTATAGGGGCCTTTCTAATTGGAGAATATCCTGAAGGTGTTGCAGTTATGCTTTTCTACCAAATTGGTGAATATTTTCAAAGCTATGCTGTTAATAAATCAAGAAAGTCAATTGCAGACCTTATGGATATAAGACCTGACTATGCAAATGTAAAAAGAGGAGAAGAACTTATAAAAGTAGATCCAGATGAAGTAGAAGTTGGAGATATTATTGTAATTAAGGCAGGAGAAAGAGTTCCTCTTGATGGAAAGGTCATTGATGGAAATTCAATGGTTGATACATCAGCCCTTACTGGAGAATCTGTTCCTCGTGAAATAGGAGTAGGAAGTGAAATATTAAGCGGATGCATTAATATAAATGGAGTTATTACAGTAGAAGTTACAAAGGAATATGATGAATCTACAGTTAGTAAGATTCTTGATTTAGTTGAAAATGCAAGCAGCAAAAAGTCTAATTCAGAAAAATTTATAACTAAATTTGCAAAATATTATACACCAATAGTTGTAATTGTTGCAGTTCTTTTAGCTTTTCTACCAGCTCTTCTTATTAAGGATGCAAGTTTTTCAGATTGGTTATATAGGGCTTTATCCTTTTTAGTAGTATCCTGTCCTTGTGCTTTAGTAATATCTATTCCATTAACCTTCTTTGGTGGAATAGGAGGGGCTTCAAAAAGAGGTGTTTTAGTTAAGGGAAGTAACTATTTAGAGGCATTAGCAGAAACAGAAATAGTAGTCTTTGATAAAACAGGAACCTTAACTAAAGGAGTATTTAATGTTCAGGAAATACATTCAGAAGGAATATCGAAAGATGAGCTATTAGAATTGACTGTTCATGCAGAAAGTTATTCTAACCATCCTATATCACAATCATTAAAAAGAGCTTATGCTAAAGAAATAGATAATAGTATTATTTCTGATATTGAAGAAATACCAGGTCATGGTGTTACTGCTTTAGTTAATGGAAAAAGGGTTGCAGCTGGAAATATTAAGCTTATGAAAAAAATGAATATTCCTTATTATGAAGGAGAAGTAATTGGAACTGTTGTACATGTTGCAGTTGATGATAAATATGCTGGATACATTGTTATTTCGGATGAAATTAAGGAAGATTCAGTTAAAGCAATTAAAGAATTAAAGGCATCTAATATTAAAGAAACAATAATGTTAACTGGAGACAGTAAAAGTGTCGCAGTAAAGGTTGCTAAGGATCTTGGATTAGATAAGGTATATTCAGAATTATTACCAGGAGATAAGGTTGATAAGTTAGAAGAGTTATTCTCAAAAAAATCTGAAAAGGGTAAATTAGCTTTTGTTGGGGATGGAATTAATGATGCTCCAGTATTAGCCAGGGCAGATATTGGAATAGCAATGGGGGCTTTAGGTTCAGATGCAGCAATAGAAGCAGCAGATATAGTAATAATGACAGATGAACCATCTAAAATTGCTACTGCTATAAGGATTTCTAAGAAGACTAAAAATATAGCATATCAAAATATAGCTTTTGCAATTGGAATAAAGGTATTAGTTCTTATATTAAGTGCCTTTGGACTAACTACAATGTGGGCAGCAATTTTTGCAGATGTAGGAGTAACAATTTTGGCAATATTAAATTCTTTTAGAGCATTAAATGTTAAGAATTTATAATAAGATTACTTGAAATACAAAAAAATACTTGAGAAGAATATAATTTATGAAATAAAAATAGACTGTTGATAAAAAATCAACAGTCTATTAGCTTTTTTATTAAAATTAATAAACTACACTGTACTATTGTCTTCTAACTGCTAACCATATAAACTGAAACTTGAACCCTGAAAACTAAACTCAGTCCTCCACGCTCCAAACTCCACACTCCAAACTCCACACTGAATCTTCCTCCACACTGAATTAACCCTGAAACCTGAAATCTTCATTTTCCCTTTAATTGTTAATTTCTACTCGTTAATTGTTAATCGTTGCCTGTTAATTGCTTAATTGTTTCTGAAAGAACTTTACCAATAGAATCATGTATTACTATATCAGCTTCGCTGTCAAATTGAGTTTTAGATTTGTTGATTAAAATTAAATTCTTACCTCTAAAGTATCTAATAAATCCAGCAGCTGGATATACAACAAGGGAAGTTCCTCCAATAATTAAAGTATCGCAGCTTGAGATTAATTTAATGCTTTCATTAATTATATTATCATCAAGGTCTTCTTCGTATAAAACAACATCTGGTTTAACTATAGCCCCACATTTCTTACATTTTGGAATAGGGCCTTCTAGCTCTAAAAATCCCTCTAAGTCATAGAATTCCCTGCATGATGTACAGTAATTTCTATGAATTGATCCATGAAGTTCTAATACTTTTTTGCTTCCAGCCATCTGATGAAGACCATCAATATTCTGGGTAATAACTCCTTTAAGCTTTCCCATTTCTTCTAGTTTTACTAAAGCATAATGTGCATTATTTGGTTCTGCCTCTCTATAAATTAATTTTTCCTTGTAAAATTTAAAAAACTCTTCAGGATTTCTATAAAAGAAGCTATGGGAAACTATTTCTTCTGGAGAAAAATTTTTATTTAATTTTTCATTAAAAATACCTTTTGCACTTCTGAAGTCAGGAATACCAGATTCAGTACTAACTCCAGCCCCTCCAAAGAATACAATATTATTACTATTATCTATTATTTCATATAATTTTTTATAATTCATTATAAGCCCCTCCAAGCTATATTAACTAAACTGCATCTATATAGGTTATTTTATATTTATTATTACATAATTTATCAGATATAAAAATATGTCTATAAAATATTATTCCTAAGGCAGCATAAAATATTAATATCTGATCTAGAAGCAAATACCTTATATCCACTATTAAGAAGACTTGAGAAACAGGGAATATTAGAAAGCCTTTGGGATACAGACGGAACTAAACCAAGAAAATATTACAAGTTAAGTGTCCTAGGGGAAACTGTATATTTAAAGCTATGTGAAGCAAGGCTTTAAATATGGAATACAAAAGGGTTTGAGTAATATAATTAAATAAGGAGAAATAAAAAAATAAAAAATATCAAAAAAATATTCAAAAAAACCTTTACAAAGGGAACAAGCTATGATAATATTAAATCAACAAATAAATAAGTAGTGTGTTACTGGTAATGCAGGCAAGGACTAAAAGAATTATAGATAGTACTAGAGTACTATGTACTCGAGCTATACTATCTATAGGTTTTAGTTCTTTTTTTATTTTTTACGATATTATTCATACTAAATCATAAAATGAGCAAACTAGTAACGGACTACAAAATTAATATAAATATTTTAGGGAGGTATTATTAATGCTACAAATTTTACAAAAAATTGGTAAAGCCATCATGCTTCCAATAGCAGCTTTACCTATCGCAGGTATTTTACTAGGAGTAGGTGGTGCCTTACTTGGTATTGCAGGCTTAGAAAATGCACCAGCAGTTTATCAACCATTAATGGCTTTTGTTAATATTCCATTTGTTACAGCACTTTTAACTATAATGAAAGACGTTGGGGATATAATATTTGGTAACTTACCAATATTATTCGCAGTAGGTGTTGCAGTAGGTTTAGCTAACAAAGATAAGGGAACAGCAGCACTTGCATCAGTATTTGGTTTCATAGTAATGAACAAAGTTATTTCTACAATGCTTGTTTTAGGATTAACTCAATTAGGCGTTGTAACTCCAGATAACGTTGGAGATTATGCTACTTATGTTACTACAAATGTTGGTATATTCACATTAAATATGTCAGTATTTGGTGGTATTATAACAGGTATTATAACAGGTATATTACACAATAAATATCATACAATTCAATTACCACCAGCTTTAGGTTTCTTTGCAGGTTCAAGATTTGTACCAATAGTTACTTCATTAGCAATGGCAGTAGTTGGAGCTATATTAGCATTCGTATGGCCAGTAGTACAAAACGGTATTTCAGCACTTTCTGAAGTTGTTAAAAATGCTGGTCCAGCAGGAACATTCTTATTCGGAGTAATAGAAAGAGCATTAATTCCATTTGGATTACACCACGTATTCTATACACCATTCTGGTATGGTTCATTCGTTAATGCAGACGTATTAGTAAATGGCGCATGGGAAACAATTGCAGGAGCTAACACAGCATACTTCACTCAATTATCTAACATGACTAGCCTAGTTGGAGCAGATGCAGAAACAATGTCAAGAATAGTTTCAGGAACAACTAGATTTATGACAGGTAAATTCCCATTCATGATGTTTGGTTTACCAGCTGCAGCATATGCAATGTACAAGCAAGCTAAACCAAGCAAGAAAAAGGTTGTTGGATCATTACTAGCATCAGCAGCATTTACAGCAGCTTTAACTGGTATTACTGAACCAATTGAATTTACATTCTTATTCGTTGCACCAGCATTATATGGAGTTCACTGCTTACTAGCAGGTTTATCATTTATGTTAATGGATTTACTAAATGTATTCATTGGTATGACATTCTCTGGTGGGGTTATTGACTTCGCATTATTCGGTTTACTACCAGCAGGAGCAGGAGTTCCAACTAACTGGTTAAGACTAATATTAGTTGGTCTAGTATATGCAGTAGTTTACTACTTCTTATTCTCATTCTTAATCAAGAAGTTCAACTTAAAGACTCCAGGTAAAGAAGAAGATGAAGCTGAAACTAAGTTATATACTAAAGCTGATTACAATGCTAAAAAAGAAGCAGGTAAATCAGATGAAATTAAGGAAAATGCTCCAGAAGTATTAGCTGCTTTAGGTGGAGCAGACAATATAGTAAGTGTTGATGCTTGCATAACAAGATTAAGAGTTGAAGTTAAAGACAAGGGAATTGTTGATAAGGCTAAACTTAAAGCTTTAGGAGCATCAGGAGTTGTTGAAGTTGGTAACGGAGTTCAAGCGATCTTTGGTGCAAAAGCAGATGCTTACAAGAACGAAATTAAAGGAATATTAGGAATTGACTAGTATATTAATAAAAGGTGGATTCAAGTTTTGAATCCGTCTTTTTTTATTATGATATAATAAAAATAATATTATAAAATTAAATTAGATTGAGGTAATTTTAATGGATATTGGGTTAATAGAATATGGCGGAGTTGCTAAGGAATTTATAAGTTTATTATTAGATAAAGAAAATTATTTAGAAAAGCTTGGTTTTAAAATAAAAGTAAAATATATAATAAGAAGCAGTGGCGGAATATATGTAGAGGAAGGAATAAATTTAAAAGAAATTATAAGCCTTGGTGACAAGCTTAATTATCATAGTAAATTTAGAGAAGGTATCAATATTGAAACTATAATTAAAAATAAAGATGTAGATACCTTGGTTGAGCTAACCAATACAAATTTAGAAAATGGAGAGCCTGGTCTAAGTCATATAAAAAAAGCTTTAGAAAATAAAATAAATATAGTTACAGGAAATAAAGGCCCTATTGTTTTAAAATATAAGGAATTGAAGGAAATAGCTTATAAAAATAATGTAAAACTTTTAATTGGATGTACAACAGGCGGAGCTTTGCCAACTTTAAATGCTGGGACATATGACATTGCAGGAGCAGAAGTATTAAAAATTGAAGGAATTTTAAATGGAACAAGCAATTATATTCTTACAGAAATGTATGAAAATAATTTAAATTATAAAATAGCTTTAGAGAAAGCAATAGAAGAAAAAATAGCAGAGAAAAATTATAGTTATGATGTTGAAGGCTATGATACAGCTTCAAAAATGTTAATAATCTCAAATGCTTTATTAGATACAAATTTAACTTTAGAAGATATAGAAATAGAAGGAATAACTAAGATTACTAGAGAAAGGATACTAGAAGAAAAATTAAAAGGAAATAGGCCTAAATTAATAGGGACAATAATTAAGAAAAATAATAAGATAGAAGCTAAGGTTAAATTAGAATTTATAGATAAAAATCATAAATTATATTTTATAGATGGTAAAGATAAAGGAATATGTTATTATACAGATACCTTAGGAGAAATACTAATAGCTGGAGGAGCTTCTGGAACAAGAAATGCAGCTGCTTCAGTATTAAGAGATATTGTAAATATGGGTATTATTAGATAATAAATTTATCAATACTATTTTATTAATAAAAATACAGGTATTTTTTCATATTTTAAGGGAGTGGCAAAACTTGCAGAGTCAACTAAACTTTCATTATGGAATATGCCTATAAAAAATTAAAAAAGCATTTTATATCAAGTAATTCAGTACAATCAGTAAGCCATGTGCTAACTTTAACAGAAGGTGACATTGATTTAAAAATAAATAAGTTATTAAATATATAGCAGCAGCTTCAAGTGCATCATCCTAGTGTTTACAAGGATGCAACTGCCAGTTGACAAATTGCAAGTGCTGGTTGGTTTTAATTTTTTATATATCTTTTAGAATATACTTGAGGTGATAAATATGAATTTTTCAGAAAAGCTGCAGATATTAAGAAAAGAAAAAAGGCTTTCTCAAGAAGGCCTTGCTGAGAAGTTAAATGTATCAAGACAAGCTGTTTCAAAGTGGGAATCAGGACAAAGCTTTCCTGAGTTAGACAAGATTATTATTTTATCAGATATATTTAGCGTTACAGTAGATGAACTTGTTAAAGATAATATAGAACTTAAGAGAAATATAGAAGATAAAAAAACAGAAGAAAAAAAGAATGATAGTCAAGAAGATAAAGAATATCAAAGAAAAGAAGATACTATAAATAATACTTATGAAGAAGGTCATGAAAAAGAAAAATTCTATAAAAAAATTATAAATATGTTTAGGCTAGATAGTAAAGAAGATAATAATTTTGTAGAAGCTGAGGAAGAAGATGAAGAAGATGTTGATGGAGATAAGGGTGCCATTAGTGAATTAATGTTTATCGGCCCTACTATAGGTATGATTATTTATTTTATTACAGATAACAGTTCGTATATTATAATAGGACCCTTATTAGGATTTGTTTTAGATAGTATTTTTCAGTTATATTTACGAACAAAGAGGAAGGGATAAAAATATGAACACAAAGGAATACAAAAGAAATATTAGAAAAGAAGTGCTAATGAAAAGATCAAAAATGAAAGCAGAAGAAAAAGAACTTAAAGACAATATTATTTTAGAAAAACTATTTGAAACTAATTTATATAAGAATGCAAGAAATATATTTACCTACATAAGCTTTGGAGATGAAATAAATACAATAAAGCTTATTAAAAGAGCTTTTAAAGATAAAAAAAATATAGCAGTTCCCAAAACTTATAGAGAAACAAAAACAATGCATGCAATATTTATTGATAGTCTTAGAGAATTAAAGGAAAATTATATGGGTATCCTCGAACCAATTGATGATAGTATTGTTGTAAAAAAAGAAGATATTGATTTAATAATTGTTCCAGGAACAGTTTTTGATAGAGAATTTAATAGAATAGGCTATGGTGGAGGATATTATGATAGATACTTAGAGGATATTGCATATAAAAATAATAAAGTTGTATTAGCCTATGATTTTCAAATTATAGATAAAATAGAAAGTGAAGAACATGATATAAAGATGGATCTTATAATAACAGATAAGGAAGTTATAAGTAGAATATAAAAAAGTATAAAAATATTATTGCACATTTAGAAGTTTTAGTATATTATATAAAATAAATAATTAAATAGAAAGAAGGCTTTATTAAGAATGGTGGAGGGACTGGCCCTGTGAAACCTGGCAACCTACTAACAGCTTTAGTGTGGTGCTAAATCCAGCAGATTATTAGATCTGAAAGATAAAGTATATTAGTTTTATACAGTGATTTTGTTATTTATAGGTTGTTTCTTATTAAGAAGCAACCTTTTTTATTTATAAATTTAGCAATGAGTATATAAAAAGGAGGCATTAAAATGAGTAACAATTTTAAAAAGGGAACAATATGTGTTCAAGGAGGGTATAGCCCAAAGGCAGGGGAACCAAGGGTGTTACCAATTTATCAAAGTGTAACATATAAGTTTGATGATCCTAGTAATTTAGAGGATTTATTTAGTTTGCAAGCTGTGGGACATTTATATAGTAGAATTTCTAACCCAACAGTTGCAGGATTTGAAGAAAGGTTTGCCCAATTACAAGGTGGCATTGGGGCAGTTGCCACATCATCAGGGCAGGCAGCTATTCTTTATTCAATAATTAATATATGTAAATCAGGAGATCATATTATAGCATCTTCAAGTTTATATGGTGGAACAGTGAATTTATTTAAAGTTCATTTAAAGAACTTAGGAATTGAAGTGTCCTTTGTGAGTCCAGAGGCTTCTAAAGAAGAGATATTATCAGCAGCCAAGGAAAATACTAAAGCTATATATGGAGAAACCATCGGTAATCCAGAATTAAATATTTTAGACTTTGAAAAATTTGCAGAAACTGCAAAAATTCTTAAGGTACCATTTATAGTTGATAATACAGTAGCTTCTCCATATCTTTGTAATCCCTTTGAACATGGGGCTAATATTGTTATACATTCAACAACAAAATATGCTGATGGACATGCTCAAAGTATTGGGGGAATAGTTGTAGATGGAGGAAATTTTGACTGGAGTAATGGAAAGTTTGAAGATTTTACAACACCAGATCCAAGTTATCATGGATTAGTTTATACAGAGGCATTTAAAGAAGCTGCCTATATTACTAAGCTTAGAGTGACTATAGCAAGAGATTTTGGAGCATGTTTAAGTCCATTTAATGCGTATATAACAAATTTAGGATTAGAAACTCTTCATTTAAGAATAGAAAGACATTCACAAAATGCTTTATCCTTGGCAAAGTGGCTAGAAAAACATCCAAAAGTTAAGTGGGTTAACTATCCATATTTAGAAACAAGTAAGGAATATGAAAAAGCTAAAAAATATTTAAATGGCGGGGGAAGCGGTCTTCTTACCTTTGGATTAGATACTGATATAGAGGGAACTAAGAGATTTCAAAGGGCATTAAAATTAATTTCCCTAGCAGTTACCTTAGGAGATACAAGAAGTTGTATATTACATCCTGCAACAACAACTCATAGTCAGCTTTCAGAAAAGGAATTAGAAGGAGCTGGTGTAACAACAGACTTATTAAGAATATCAATAGGAATTGAAGACATTGAAGATATAATTAAGGATGTAGAGCAAGCTTTAGAAGCAGTTTAAGATTATAGGAATATAAATCTATATTGATAATTTCAACCCTCTTTGTTATAATAATTTGCAGCAAAATTGAATTATAAGTGCTTAGCACTTTTTATAAGGGAGGGTTAACTTGTTTAATAAGGAAGAATTAGAAATATTAAATGAAGCCTTAAAAATATATGAAGAAAAGGTTACTAGGGATTTAGAAGCTAGTGTTAATAATAAAAATAAAATGGTTGCTAATAATAGAAAGCAAAAAAAGGTATGGCTTCTTCAAAACAAGCTTGCCAAACTTCTTAAGGAAGTTTAATTAATGAGAAATGTATAAGAAGAATGAATAGAAGTATAATAAATAGAAAAGGATTTGCTTAAGCAAATCCTTTAATTTCTACATTTCTTTATTAGCAATTTCTAAAATAATCCTATTTTTAAGTTCAGTTACATCAACTGCTCCTTCTTCACCATTCTTTCTGCTTCTTACAGCAACTGAATTGCTAGCAGCTTCTTTTTCACCAACAACTAGGATATAAGGAATTCTTTCTAATCTAGCTTCTCTTATTTTATATCCTATTTTTTCAGCTCTATAGTCCCCAGTAATTCTTATACCAGCATTTCTAAATTCTTTAACTATAGCTTCTGCATAGTCATTATATTTATCAGAAATAGGTAGAACTATAGCTTGAGTAGGAGAAAGCCATGTTGGGAATGAACCATTATACTTTTCAATTAACATAGCTAAAGTTCTTTCATAACATCCAATTGATGATCTATGGATTATAAATGGACGCTTCTTGTTACCATCTTTGTCAACATAAGTCATATCAAATCTTTCGGCTAAGGCAAAGTCAATTTGGATAGTTATGATAGTATCTTCTTTTCCATGAACATTTTTAAATTGAATATCAAGTTTTGGCCCATAGAAAGCAGCTTCACCTTCAGCTTCAACATAATTAATTCCTAAGTGGTTTAATATTTCTCTCATTGTATTTTGAGTTTTTTCCCAAGCTTCTGGATTGTTAATATACTTTTCAGTATTGTTTGGATCCCACTTAGAGAATCTATAAGTTATATCATTTGCAATTCCTAAAGTTGTCATAATATGATCAATTAATTCAACACAACCCTTGAATTCCTCTTCTACTTGTTCAGGTGTACAAACAATATGACCATCTGCTAAAGTAAATTGTCTAACTCTTATTAAACCATGCATTTCTCCTGAAGCTTCATTCCTGAAAAGAGTAGAAGTTTCAGCATATCTTAAAGGTAATTCTCTATAACTGTGTTGTTCTGAGTTATAAATAGTATATTGGAATGGACATGTCATAGGTCTAAGAGCAACTACTTCGTCATCTTTTTCTTCATCTCCTAATACGAACATTCCATCTTTATAGTGATCCCAGTGGCCAGATACTTTATATAAATCGTTCTTAGCCATAAGTGGGGTTTTAGTTAATAAATATCCTCTTTTTTCTTCTTCGTCTTCAACCCATCTTTGTAAAAGCTGAATTATTTTAGCTCCCTTTGGCATTAATAAAGGAAGTCCTTGACCGATTTTTTCATCAGTAGTAAATAATTTAAGTTCTCTACCAAGTTTATTATGATCTCTTAGTTTTGCTTCCTCTAAAGCTTGTAAGTGAGCATCTAAGTCTGATTTCTTTAAGAAAGCAGTACCATAGATTCTTGAAAGCATTTTGTTCTTTTCATCGCCTCTCCAGTAAGCACCAGCAGCTCTAAGAAGTTTAATAGCTTTTACTGGTTTTAATGACATTAAATGAGGCCCAGCACATAGGTCAGTAAAGTCACCCATTTTATAGAAGGATATAACAGCATCTTCTGCTAAATCATTTATTAATTCAACCTTGTAAGGTTCATTAGCATCCTCCATAAGTTTTATAGCTTCAGCTCTTGGTAATTCAAATCTTTCAATTGAAGGATTTTCTTTTATTATTTTTCTCATTTCATCTTCTATTTTTTCAAGATGAGTAGAGTTGAAAGCTGGTTCTATGTCAAAATCATAGTAGAAGCCATCATTTATTGCTGGTCCTATTGCTAGTTTTGCTTCAGGGTATAATCTTTTTACAGCATAAGCTAAAACATGAGACACACTATGTCTTAATGCATCTTTTCCTTCTTGAGAATCAAAAGTACATATAGCAACTTCGCTATCTTTTTCAACAACAAAACGTAAGTCAACTACTTCTCCATTAACTATTCCACAACAAGCATTTCTTGCTAAACCTTCACTTATAGATTTAGCAATATCAAATACAGAAATACTTGATTCAAATTCTTTTACTGATCCATCTTTTAAAGTGATCTTAATCATATTTATCTTCCTTTCTAATTAATTCTATTTAGATTGTAAGTTTCTAGATACTTATAAGTTAAACTATTTTAGTAGAAATATTTATTTCAATAAAATAAAAAACTCCCGTCTCTTTCTATAAATAGAAAGGGACGAGAGTAGTAAATTCAAACTTCCCGCGGTTCCACCCTTAATTGCCTAAAAATAGGCCGCTTAAGATATCGTAACGTGATATAAACGGACTTTATTAGAGTCACTCAGAGGTGGTTTTCAACTAAAATCAAATAAGATACTTTCAGCAAATGTATCTCTCTCTGAAAAATGATTAATAGTCTACTGTCCTCGTCATAGTTTTAATGTATTCTACTAATATGTTATTCTTAATTATAAATATAAAAAACTTTAATGTCAATAAAACAAAACAAAATAAAATAATTTACTAAAAATACGAAAAATGTCATAATAAAAATATTGAAAAATTTTAAAAGCTTATATATAATATTAAATGTAAGAGATGCAGATGTGGCGGAATTGGCAGACGCACTAGACTTAGGATCTAGCGCCTTTGGCGTGGGGGTTCGACTCCCTTCATCTGCACCAGCTTTTAAATAAAGTATGCGGAAGTGGCTCAATGGTAGAGCGTCACCTTGCCAAGGTGAACGTTGCGGGTTCGAGTCCCGTCTTTCGCTCCAAAATAAAGACTTCTAAAGTCTAATTAATTAGATTTTAGAAGTTTTTTATATATAAAATTACATATTGTTTTATTATGAATAATATTTCTGAAAAATAAAATACTATTAATAATAGAAGAATTCACATATTATAATGTGAATTCTTTTTTATGCAAATCTATATTAATATTTAAATTGTTTAGTCTAAATTAACCAATATTTATATTGTGAAAAAGGCGCTCTAATTCTAATTCTTGAAGCATACTTTTGGAATATAGTTTGCCTCCCATTAATTTTGTTATTAGTTCAATTTTTGAGTAGCCTTCTTTATACATCTTAAGGTCTTTTACAATTTTTTTAAAAGTAGATTTTGGTATTTCTAAAATAATGGCAAGTTCCTTAAAGGTATAATAATCTTTTGGTAAGAGGCTGAAAAGTTTTTCTTGTAGTTCCAACTTATATTTTAAATCTGTTTCTAAAGAGTTGTGGGGGCCTAGTTTTCCCCTATGGTGGTAATTACAAAGATATTTATAATTTAATTTAATATCATAACCACCTTCATGTTTATGAACTATATGATGAATATCAGCCTTTGATCCACAAATTTCACAGTGGTGCAAATTCACGCCTCCCTTATATATATCCTTAATATTATTATAAAATAAACCTTTATTTTATTCAAATAGAGGATTATGGTTAAAATAATAATATTAAGAAAATTTAGAAAATAAATTTTTATTAATATCTTGAAAACGATTGTTACATGGTGTAATAAACTATATAATATAAATATAGATAATATATTATATTATGGTAATGAAGAAAGGGTGATAGAGTGAGGCATAATTACGATTCCTTCGATTATTGGGAAGAACTGATAGATAAAAACAAAACTTTGAGAGGTCATATGTTTATGGATTCGTTACCAAATAAGGATACAATTTATATTCATACCCTAGTTTTTGGAAAAAACAACGGAATTGATAATACATGGAGCTACTTTCCTGATATAAAGACTTTATTAGGATATATACAATATTCATTTTTACAAGAAGCCTTTTATAAGTGGATATATGGAAAGGAAAAATTAATTGTTAATGTCCCTAATATAAGAGTAGAAAAAATAATTTCTGATGCAGAAAAGAATAAAAAGCTGACAAAAGAAGAAGCAGATAATATGAGAAGAGAAATAAATATGATAAAATCTTGCTGGTCTTTACCAAAAAATAAAATCTTTGCAAGGTTAAAAAAATTTAGCAGGGATTTTAATAAAACCTGGGTTGGAGATAATAGAGAGTTTTTATATTTAAAGATATTTAATAGTCCTATCGAATTAGGAGATTTCGTGATAAACTCCAATTATATAATTAGAGGAAATGAATTTGAAAAAGTAGTTGGGGTTACTATTGATGAATGGAAGGAAATATGTAAAAAAGCAGAAACTGATAAAACTTACGGCGAGAAATTTAGAAATATTTTAGCAAAATCTCTTACAGATGTAGTATAAAAATATAGAAATTTCTTATTGACAGAATTATTTTTCTAGTATTATAATAATATTTGTCAATAAGATTTGCGGGTGTAGCTCAATGGTAGAGCCCTTGCCTTCCAAGCAAGTTACGTGAGTTCGATTCTCATCACCCGCTCCATTTTGTGCCATTAGCTCAGTTGGTAGAGCACCTGACTCTTAATCAGGGTGTCCAGGGTTCGACCCCCTGATGGCGCACCAGATTAAAAAAGAGAGATTAACCTAGGTTAATCTCTCTTTTTAGTTTGTACTAAAGAATTCGTAATTCATATTTAAGCATTAAACTACTGAGTAATAGCCACCAAACTGTGTATTATTCACTGTGTATTGTGAATTGAAAGGTGCTGTACACTTTTCCTTATTGACATTATAAGTCTAAGTTGATACTATATTAATGCAAAATTTAAGAACTTATCAAGAGCGGTGGAGGGACTGGCCCTGAGAAACCCAGCAACCGAGAATCTTAATGATTCTTAAGGTGCTAAATCCTGCAGGGGATCCTGAAAGATAAGGAGTTTATTATAACTTTTTATAAGGAAATGAACTTCTGTATTCTTGCAGAAGTTTTTTTGTTTTTACATAACTTTAAGCAATTGGAGCAATATATTATTTTGAAGGAGAGAAGAAGGCTTGGAAAATAAGAATAAGGGCTTTGCATTATTGCCATTAGGAGTATTTATAGTAATTTATTTGGGAATATCTATAGCAGCAAAAAGCTTTTATGCTGTATCAGTAATTATTCCATTTTTAGCAGCAGCATTAACAGCTTTATTAATGAATAGGAAGGAAAAGCTTGATAAAAAAATAGAGCTATTTTGTAAAGGGGCAGGAGATATAAATATTTTATTAATGATATTAATATTTATATTAGCAGGTGCTTTTGCTCAGGTAGCTAGAGATATGGGAGCAGTGGATTCTACTGTTAATTTAGGGTTTTATTTGCTTCCAAGCAGTTTACTAATACCAGGGATATTTATTATTGGATGTTTTATTTCCTTATCAATAGGAACTTCAATGGGTACAATAGTTGCTTTAGTACCAATAGCTATTGGAATAGCTGATAAAACTGCTATATCAACATCTTTAGCAGTAGGAGCGGTAGTCAGCGGAGCAATGTTTGGTGATAACCTTTCAGTAATATCAGATACAACTATTGCAGCAACTAAAACTCAAGGTTGTGAGATGAAGGATAAATTTAAAATGAATTTTATGATAGTTCTTCCAGCTGCAATAATTACAACAATTATATTTATATTTTTAACAAGAAATACAGCTGTAATAAATTTAGATTCTTTAGAGTTTAATATATTTAAAATATTACCCTATGTTTTAGTAATAATAACATCATTAATAGGATTAAATGTAATAATAGTTTTATTACTTGGATTAGGACTTTCAGGACTAATTGGTGTTATATACGGAAGCTTTGATTTAATAGGGCTTTTTAATTCAATATCAAATGGAATAGCTTCAATGAGTGAACTTATAATAATTTCATTACTTATTTCAGGAACTATAGAAATAATAAAGTTTAATGGCGGAATAGATTTCATTCTTAATAAGGGATTAAGAAATTTTAAAAGTAAAAGAGGAGCAGAATATGGTATTGCAGTTTTAACAAGTTTAGTAGATATTTGTACTGCAAATAATACAATTGCAATAGTAACAGTAGGGCCTATAGCTAAAGATATTTCAAATGAATTTGAATTAGAAGCAAAA
Organism: Caproiciproducens sp. MSJ-32; assembly: GCF_018918055.1. Lineage (GTDB taxonomy): Bacteria > Bacillota > Clostridia > Clostridiales > Clostridiaceae > Clostridium. The sequence continues at coordinate 13,176 of NZ_JAHLPS010000028.1, read as the reverse complement.
AGAGTTGCAGGTATTATGGATATCTTCTCTTGTGGATTTCAGGGAGTGATACCCTATGGAGCTCAATTATTATCAGCAGCAAGTCTTGCAGCGATATCACCTTTTGCAATAATGCAGTTTTTATTTTATCCATATTTAATGCTGGTTAGTGCAATAATATTTATTTATTTTTATTGGAAAAATAAATAAAATTAGTACATATTAATAAGTTAAAATTTAAAATATAGGAAAGCTTGCTGAAAGTAGTTTAAAGAATTAAAAAAGGAACTGTCCGAGGTCAATATCATTAAGATATTACTCTGCGACAGTCCTTTAATTTTAATGTAGATTTTCAATTATTAATTATCAATTGCAAATAGCAATGCAATGCTATTTGCAGCAATTCCTTCTCCACTTCCTGTAAATCCAAGACCTTCTTCAGTAGTAGCTTTAACATTTATCTGATCTATATCTATTTCTAGAGTTTTTGCTATGTTTTCCCTCATAGTTTCAATATAAGGAAGCATTTTTGGTTTTTGAGCAATTATAGTTGCGTCTATGTTACCAATTTTATAGCCTTTGTTTTTAATTAATATTCCAACTTCCTTTAAAAGTGTAAGGCTAGATATACCTTTATATCTTTCATCAGTATCAGGAAAATGTTTGCCTATGTCTCTAAGAGCTGCAGCACCTAGCAAAGAATCGCATATTGCGTGTAATAATACATCTGCATCGGAATGACCAAGCAGTCCTTTTTCATAAGGAATATTAACACCACCAATTATAAGCTCTCTATTATCTACTAATTTATGGACATCATATCCTAATCCTATTCTCATATTACCACCTCTAAAATATTATTTAGGACTATTTTACCATAAATTAATATTAATATTAACTTCTAGTAGTGTTATATTATTTCTTTGAAAATGGACTCACTGTTTTCGTAATATTTTTCTTTTTTCTTAAATATTTTCTCTTTTATAATTTTTATTAAATATTGTATTTTATATATATAATACATAGGCTTAGATTTAATTCTCCTGCGTTTAAAAACAAAATCAACATAAATTATTTTTTTATTCATAAAGAACTCCTAAATATTAATGCCTAAAATATCCAAACTTATTAAAATACAAAATCCTTTATGTTATAATATATGTTAAAATAGCCTAAATGTTTATTGGAGGTATAGGGTTGAGAGAGGGAATTAGAAGATTAATAGGGCTTATTTTAATAATTATAGGTATTACTATAATTATATCTATTATTTATAAGAAAATTGAAACAGAAAAAAAGCAAGAGGAACTTAGAAATATTTTAGAAGAAGTAATAAATGAAGACATAGATGAGCCTGAGAATAATGAGGACAGTTTTACTGTAGGTGAGGGGTATAAGCCTATAGGATTATTAGAAATACCTAGTATAAATCTTTCTCAAGGAATAGTTGAAGGGGTAACAGATGATATACTTTTATATTATTTAGGTCATTTTGAGAATTCTGCAATGCCTGGAGAAAGGGGAAATTTTGCAGTTGCAGGACATAGAATTTCAGATTATTCAGAGGCTTTTGTTAATTTGTATAAAACAAAAGTTGGAGATAAAATAATAGTAAAGGCAAAGGGTAAAAAATTCATTTATGAAGTAACGGATAACTTTGTTGTTCAACCAGATAGAGTTGAAGTATTAGATGACACCAAAGATGCAACAATAACATTAATTACATGCACAGTTGGTGCTAAAGAAAGAGTTATAGTTAAAGGAAAGTTAATTGAAACTAAGGAATTAAATGGCGGAGGAGAACAATGATCTTTCATCAGTATAAATATAAATTTTCAACTAAACCCCCTATAAATTTAGTATTGGAAGATGTAATAGAAAAAAGGGAGGAAGAAATTAATAGATTAAAAGAAGATTTATTGGAATATAAAATACTTATTAAAGACTTAGTCTATGATAAACCTTCTTATGATATTCGAAATAAAATATTAAATATAACCTATTTTATAATAGAAAATATAGAAATTTATGATTATCTAGTAAAAAATAAAAAATTTCCAATGAAATTACTGTTAGAAAATACTTCATTAGAAAGAAATTTTCTTGAGCAGTGGAAGGAATTTATAATAACATATTTTATCATTTTATCAGATCCAACTTATCATTATTTGCAAGACTATCTTCAGATTGTTGAAGCGATACAAGTACTTGGATCTGAAGAAATATTTGAAAATATGAATACAGAGGAACATAGAGGCATTCTTCTTCACAAGGGAAAATTTTCTTCAATTATTTTAAGTTCAAAGGGAGAATTTATAAAAGTTAAAGCAAATAAGGAAGAAAAAATAGGTGAAGAAGTTTTAGCAAAAGAGAGTATTTCTTTCAAGAAATATAAAACACAGATAGTAATATTTTTTAGTTTAATAGGCTGTATATTTTTAATTGCTTATTATAATTATAATAATACAGATAAAACCTTAGTGATTGAAACAACTTCTACTATAACCCTAGAATTAAACTCATCTAATAAGATTATAAATTATTCTAGTAATTCAGAAGAAGTTAAGGAAATATTAAAAGAATTGGATATAAAAAATAATCATGTAGACTTAGCTTTAACAACTATATTAGAATATGCTGTTAATAATGAAATGATTCCAGGGAATGGTATAGTTTTAAAGGTAACTGGAAAGCCTTTAGAAGATAAAGATATAAAAGATACAGAAGAATATATAGCAGAAAATAAACTTGAAGTTAAATTTAATAATTCAGGAGACGAAAATAAGGTTTCTGAATAAAAGTACAAAGGTGATAAAATGGGAAATATTATAGTTCATAAAGACAGGGGAGATAAAATAAGGCTAAATAAATTTATAAGTGAGACAGGCTTTTGTTCAAGAAGAGAGGCAGATAAGTTAATAGAGGCAGGAAGGGTAACTGTAGATGGAGTAAGGGCAGTTATGGGAACTAAGGTATCTGAAAATGCCAATGTTAAAATAGATGGAAAGCCTATAAAAAGAGTTGAAGAATTAGTTTATATAGCCTTAAATAAACCAGTAGGAATAACATGTACTACGGAAAGAAAAGTAAAAGGGAATATAGTTGATTTTGTTAGCCATGAAAAAAGAATTTTTCCAATAGGAAGATTAGATAAGGATTCTCAAGGATTAATTCTTCTTACCAATGATGGTGACATAGTAAATAAAATATTAAGGGCAGGAAATAATCACGAAAAGGAATATATAGTTACAGTAGATAAGCCTATAACTGATAAGTTTATAAAGGATATGTCTAATGGAGTAAGGATTTTAGGAACGATAACTAAGAAATGCAAGGTTAGAAAAATAAATGAGAATACCTTTAATATTATATTAACACAAGGTATGAATAGGCAGATTAGAAGAATGTGTGAAGCCTTAGGTTATAATGTAATTAAGTTAAAAAGAATAAGGATAATGAATATAAAACTAGGAAATTTAAAAATAGGTCAGTGGAGAAACTTAACTAAGGAGGAATTAGTTAAGTTAAATTCTCTAATAAATAATTCAATAAAAACTGAAGATGCAGATTTATAATATTATATTAAAAGGACATTATTGAATTCTTATTTGAATTTGATAATGTTCCTTTTATATCACTTTGAAGTTTATTCTTATTTTTATGTAATTACATATTATTCGATCAAAATTAAAAGTTTACTAATAGAAATTATCAACAATTTTAAAGATTATTTTATAATGGTCTATTATTTTTATTAGTGAGATGCGAAAATATGCTTTTTTTGCACATTATCCACATAAACCTGTTGATAAATTGTTAAGATTATGTTGACATAAGTATTAATAAATATAAACAAATTGTAGATAATATTAAATATATATTTTATTAATATTTCAAAAATTGTGACTAATTTTAGAGATGGGAGAATTACTATATGATAAAAAGGATAATGTTATTTGGAATAATAGGAGTAATTAATTATTTTAATATTATTTATCCACAAGATTTGTTAATTAATATTAACAGGAAAATAGTAGAAGAAAATTTAGTTGTGGATAAATCCTTTGAAGAGAGTTCAGAGTATTTAAAAGTTAGTGTAAAAATTCCACAAATTATAGGTCTTAATAATAAAGAAAGGGAAGAAGAAATTAATAAGGAGATACTTGATTTTACAAATAATTTTGTAGAGGAAAATAGAAGTGCTAGTGAAGCAAATAGGCCTGGAGTTCCATATGAAAGTTTTGTAAGTTATAAGGTAACTAATGAAGAGAAAATTTTGAGTTTTTATATTGATTATTATCAGTATAGTGGTGGGGCTCACGGGATAACAATCAGGAAAACATATAATATTGATAGGGACACAGGTAAGAATTTAGAACTTAAAGATTTATTTAAAGAAGGATTTGATTACAAAGAATATATAAATAAAGAAATAGAAAGTCAGATAAGTTTAAATAAAGAAGTTTTTTTTCCTGGTAAAGAAGGCTTTACAGGAATAAAGGATAATCAAGCTTTTTACATAGAAGATGGATATATAGTAATCCAGTTTGCTTATTATGAAATTGCACCTTATGCAGCAGGGATGCCTCAATTTAAAATTCCTTACAATGTCCTAGAAAACTATAAAACTGTATAAATAAGTATTATTTTTTATAAGTTAGTAAAATAAAAAGGAAGCTGGCTCAAAATGATTTTAATAATCATTTTGATACAGCTTCTTTTAATTAAGCTCTATAAGAGCTTATTCAGTAATCGCCAACTCCAAACTCCTAACTCCACATTAGTAACTCCACACTGTTTTATCTATAGAATTCTTGGGTTGCATAGTAAGTGGTTCCTACCTTGTAAACTCCAACTCCAATGCTTGTAAAGTTAGTTGATAAGATGTTAGCTCTATGGCCTGATGAATTCATCCAGTTGTTCATAAATTGTTCAGCTAGAGCAGCATTTCCAGATCTACCTGAAATATATGCTATATTTTCACCCCAAGATCTATAGCTTACCCCGTCTGCCTGCATTTGTGAAGTTATTAATTGACCTTCTGGATTTCTATGATCAAAGTATCTTCTATCACCCATATCTTGTGATTTTAATCTTGCATAGTGTTCCATTGTATCATTGTATTGTAATGCTGTAAGACCAGCTGCAGCTCTTTCCTTGTTAACTCTTGTAAAGATAGCTTGTTCGATTTCTGCTATAAATTTATCTGAAGCTTCTTTTTGAGTGTTGTCTTCAGAATTATTATTTTCCTTACCTGTATTTGTTTCTTCAGGAGCTGCTGGTGTTTCTTCTTTAGCAGTATCTTCTTTTTTATCTTCTTCTTTTATAGGAGCCTCATTGCTTGTCCCATTGTCTTCCTTAGAATTATTATCTTCTTTGTTTGTATTTTCATTAGAATTGCTGCCAGTGTTGTTTTCGGCTGTATTTTCCTCTTCAATAATTACATTTGAATTATCTTTTGATGTATTGCAAATTTGTTCAATAATCTTTATTTGATCTGTTATTTTTATATTATTAAGGCATGAAGGTAAAGTTCCTGCCCCAATACCTGTTGTTAGACATCCTGATAATAAAAGTGACATTAATTTTAATTTAATCATATGTTAATTCCTCCTCAGAAATTTTTTGTTTCATCCGATGAACTTATAATAACACAGATAGGGGGGCTGCCCAATATGAGATGACTAGCAATTGAAGCATAAAGTAGAAGGAATAACAAAAATAGTGACTAACAACTTATATTTTCCAATAAAGTTGTTATGTGTATAGATTATTAATAAGAAAGAAAGAGTAAAAATCACTTTTATTAAAAATAAATTTTAAAAAAATTTTATATCATAATATGAAAGAATTTATATATTTAGGAATTAAAATTAAATAATAAAGGTAGCTTGTCTAAAACAAACTACCTTTTCTATATTTTTTAATTAAGCGATAATATTAATTAAATCCATACAATTTTTAGATTTTCAGCTCATTGAAAGTTGAAAACTAAAATCTGAAAACTTAAAATTGTACTACGCTGCTTTTTCTACATTTTCAGAAGAATTTGATTCTGCAGCTTTTTCCTTTTTATCTGTTGTAAAATCTATAATTACTTTAGCAATTTGAATTATTACAGTTGGAAGGAATGCGTATAAATAAATATATCCAATTTGCTTTCCTGTTAATACTGCAACTTCAAATAAGTTTCTTAAAGCTGGTATAAATAAAACTGAGTTTAAGAAAATTAATCCTGCAATAAATGCTAACCAGCTAAATTTATTTCCAAATAAGCCTAATGAAAACACTGATTTATTTCCTCTACAGTTAAAGCCGTGGAATAATCTAGCTAAACATAATGTAGCAAAAGCCATAGATGAAGCAACTGCAGCATTATTATCACTGCCAAGCCCCTTATAGAAAGCTAACATTGTAAATATTGCAATAATTAAACCTTCAAAAGCTAATTCTAAAACAAATTTCTTATCTAAAATTCCAGCATCTCTAGATCTAGGTTTTTCTTTTAATAAATCTCCTTGAGCTGGTTCCATACCAATAGCAATAGCAGGTAAACTATCTGTTAGTAGGTTAATAAATAGTAAGTGAACTGCCTTAAATGGCATTGGTAATGCTAAAAGTGAAGTATAAAGTACTGAAAGAATACCTGATGCATTACCAGATAATAAGAACTTAATTGAGTTCTTAATATTTCTGTAAATATTTCTTCCGTTAGCAACAGACTTAACTATTGTAGCAAAGTTATCATCAGTTAATATAACTGAAGCAGCATCTTTTGAAACTTCTGTACCAGTTATGCCCATTGCAATACCTATATCAGCTTGCTTTAAAGCAGGAGCGTCATTAACTCCATCCCCTGTCATAGCAACGATTTGATTTTTATCTTGCCATGCTCTAACTATTCTAATTTTATGCTCTGGAGAAACTCTAGCATAAACAGATATATTTTCTACATTGTTTCTTAATTCTTCATCAGACATCTTATCTAATTCTATACCTTCAATAGCTCTATCTCCATCTCTTAAAATACCAATTTGTTTAGCAATAGCTGACGCGGTAATCTTATGGTCTCCAGTAATCATAACTGGTTTAATACCAGCAGATATACAGTCTGCAACAGCAGCTGCAGATTCTTTTCTTGGTGGGTCAATCATTGATATAAGCCCTATAAAAGTAAAGTTTTCTTCGTCTTCTATGCTTATATTTTTATTTTCAGGGAATTCTCTGTAAGCAAAAGCTAAAACTCTTAAGCCATTTTCAGATAATTCTCTATTGGCATTTAATATGTTTTGTTTATCCTCATAACTTATGTTTCTAACACCATCAGGAGTTTTTATGAATTTAGTTCTATCTAAAATAACATCCAATGCACCTTTTGTGAACATTATATATTTGTTATCAAAGAAGTGAAGAGTACTCATAAGCTTTCTATCAGAGTCAAATGGAACTTCCGATAATCTTTCATAAGCCTTTCTAAGCTCTAATTCACATAGTGAAAATTTTTGACCTAAGTTAACAAAAGCAACTTCAGTTGGGTCTCCAATTTCTTTTCCTTCTTTACATGTAGAGTCATTACATAGGATTGAACTCTTTAGCAAATACTTTTCAACAGGATCTTCTATATTTAATTCTTCGCCATCAATAAATCTATTATTAACAAAGACTTTTTTTACTGTCATCTTATTTTGAGTAAGGGTTCCAGTCTTATCAGAACATATAACAGATACTGATCCTAAACCTTCAACTGCTCTTAGTTTTTTAACAATAGCATTTTCCTTGGCCATTTTTTGAGTTCCAATAGCTAGTACAATTGTAACTATTGAGCTAAGGGCTTCAGGAATAGCAGCAACAGCTAAAGCAACAGCAAACATAAGAGAATCTAGCATGTTATTAGTTCTAAGACTTAGGAAGAATACAATAACACAAACTCCTAAAATACCAATAGCTAATTTTTTACTAAAGTCATCTAAGCTGACTTGTAGTGGTGTTGCTTTTTCTTGAGTTTCTTCCATTAGGTTAGCAATTTTACCTATCTCAGTACTCATTCCTGTAGAAGTAACAACTACTAAAGCTCTACCATAAGTAACTAAGGAACCTGAGAATACCATGTTTTTTTGATCACCTAAAGCAACTTCCTCACTTTCAATTACTTCAGCAAATTTATTAACACTTTCAGATTCACCAGTTAAGGAACTTTCATTAACTTGAAGGGAGAAGTTTTCAATGATTCTACCATCAGCTGCAACCATATCTCCTGCTTCAAGTAATAAAATATCTCCTGGAACTACTTCTTTAGAAGGAATTTCAACCTTTTTTCCATCTCTAATAACTTTAGCTGTTGGGGAAGATAAAGCTTTTAAACTATCTAAAGATTGTTCAGCCTTAAAGTGTTGTACAGTTCCTAAAACTGCATTTAAAGTAATAACTGCGATAATAACTAAAGTGCTTTCTGCATCTCCAGTTAGCATTGATATTAAAGCTGCAATAATTAGGATTATTACAAGTAAGTCTTTAAATTGACTAAAGAATACTTCCCAAACAGTAGCTTTTTCCTTTTGGGTAAGTTCATTATAGCCATACTTGTCCAAATTTTCTTTTGCTTGCTTTTCACTAAGACCAGATTTTGAAACGTTAAATTCTTTCAACGTCTCCTCATAGCTTTTAGAAAAGTACTTCTTCATATAAAATCCTCCAAACTAAATATAAAATTATAATTTCATTAATAACTTGTGGGTCTAGAGAAATAAAAAAGAGACCCTTAATACAATTTTTAAGAAATAAAAACTGTATTAAAAGTCTCGTAACCATTAAGGTATATAACACCAGGCCTTAGCCGCGTATGTTGATGCTATATTTTTTACTACTCCCTTTTAACTTAGAAGTTATTAAATTTTAATTATAGTATTAATAATAAAGATATAAGAAAAAATTGTCAAGCATAAAAATAAAAATTTTTATCATATTTTAGCAAATCACAAATTAAAAATGGAAAGCATATTATAATACATAAGTACTACGTGGAGTTGAAAGTTATTGATATACGGGCTGATACTAGCAGGGGGAAAAGGAACTAGACTTTATCCCTTATCAAGATCAAACAATCCGAAACAGTTTTTAAAAATTATAAATAATAAAAGTTTCCTTCAAAATACGGTGGATAGAATAATTCCCTTGATAAATAAGGAAAATATTTATGTTGTGACTAATAAAGAATATAAGGAAAAAATAAAAGGTGAATTAGAAAATATAGATCCTAATAATATTTTTACTGAGCCGAAAAATCGAGAAACGGCAACTTGCATAGGCTTATCTGCCGTAAAATTATTAAAAAAAGATAAAGATGCTGTAATGGTCGTTTTGCCATCAGATCATCATATAGAGCGTGAAAAGGTATATTTGGAAACCTTAAATCAAGCAGTAGAAATAGCCAATAAAAGAAGGGGAATAGTAACCCTTGGAATTACTCCAACGAGAGCAGAAACAGGTTATGGCTATATTGAAATGGGACCAAGAATCCAATCATCGACTATACCAACTTTTAAGGTTACCAGATTTACTGAAAAGCCTAATGTTGAAGTGGCAAAGGATTTTATCTTAAAGGGAACTTATTTATGGAATTCAGGAATGTTTGTTTTTAGAGCAGATGTTATTTTAAGAGAAATAGAAAAGTATTTGCCGGATCTTTATAAAGCTCTAATGGAAATTTATAAAAGTGTTGGTGAAGAAAATGAAGAGTCTGTTATAGAGGAACAGTATTCAAGAATAGATGGAATATCTATAGATTTTGGAATTATGCAAAAAACAAGAAAGGGCTTTGTAATAAAAAGCGACTTTATTTGGGATGATATTGGAAGTTTTTCAGCCTTAAGCAGGTATATGGAGGAAATTGGAAATAATAAAGTGAGCAGTAAGGTATATTTACAGGATAGTGAAAATTGTTCTATATTTGGAAATAGGAATTTAATTATAGGTCTTGGGATAAAGGATTTAGTTGTAGTAGATTCAGGAGATGTTATATTAATAATGGATAAGAATAAAGATCAAGAAATAAAACATCTCTTAAACGAACTAAATGAAAGACCAGAATTTGAAGATTATCTTTAATATGTTTGATTAACATTTGCTGAAAATAGGGTTGCTAAAAATTTGAAATTTAGCGACCTTATTTTTATTTAAAAAAGATTTCTTATATTGTATAATTAAATTAAGTAAAGGAGTTGTAAAGATGAGTATTGAGAAAAAGAAGAATTTTATTATCAATGTAATATATATAATAGCATTAGTATCAATAGTATATGGTATTTTTAAATATGCAATTCCATGGCTTATGCCTTTTGTTATTGGATTTTCCGTAGCCTTTATACTTAAACCAGTAATAACACTGGTATCAGACAAATATAAAATTAGTAGAAAACTAACTGCAGGAATTCTTGTTACCTTATTTTATTTAATAGTTGGCGCTTTAATTACTTTATTAATTATAAAGTTGTCAATGTCTATTAAAGATTTATTTTTAGCATTACCTAGTTTATATATGACAAAGGTGGAACCTGCAGTTTATGAAATAACCTATAATATAGAAAATTTAATTTCAAAGTTAGATCCAGAATTAGTAAAGACTATTACAGATATTCTTTTATCTTTAGTAAATTCACTAGGAAGCTTAATTTCTAATTTATCTACTACAATTGTTAAAGTAATTTCATCAGCAGTTTCAGCAGTTCCAGGATTTTTTATTATAGTATTATTTTCAATTATTTCATCTTACTTTTTTGCATTGGATTATAAGGTAATAACAGGATTTATTGAAAAGCAGTTACCTGAAAAAACAGCAAATATATTATTTCAAGCTAAAGAAGGTTTGGGTAAAACTATATTAAAGTTTATAAAATCTTATTCTATTATAATTACCATAACTTTCTTCGAATTATTTGTGGGATTAATGTTATTAAGAGTAGAAAAAGCAGCAACAATAGCTTTTATTATTGCAATATTTGATATACTTCCTATTCTTGGTGCAGGTGGAATTCTTATACCTTGGGCAATTATTGAATTAATAAAAGGAGAAATTTTCTTAGGAATTGGAATATTCTTAATGTATATTCTTATAACAGTAATAAGAAATATAATTGAACCAAAGATAGTGGGAAAAGAAGTAGGGCTTCATCCAATTATTATGCTTATATGTATCTATCTAGGAATAAATTTATTTGGTTTTATAGGAATTTTTGTTTTACCAATAACAATGACTGTACTGATTAACTTAAATAGATCTGGAAAGATAAAGTTATTTAAATAAATAGCTGGAAATATATTTACCCTTATTGACAAATTTCTACGAATTAAATATAATAAATGAGGTTGAAAATTTCAGGCATAGGGAAGCATACGATACTTTATATTAATTACAGAGTTTTATAAAGCTTTGTGCGGATTTAAAGACTTATTTATAACTAACTGCTAAGTTATATGTAAGTCTTATTTTTTATATTTGTTTAATTGAATTTAATAAAAAAGCTGATATAGTTATAGTAAGGAAAAGATGTTTAAAAGAAAAAGTGTATTAATATAAGCGTTTTAAAAAAGCAAGAAAAGTGATAAAATAAAATATAGTAGCTAATAATAAATAGGAGAGTAGAGAATATGGATAAAAAGAAAAATATATCAATGGCAGTAATAAAAAGACTTCCTAAATATTATAGATATTTAAAAGAATTACTTAAAAATGATGTAGAAAGAATATCATCAAAGGAATTAGGAGAAAAGATAGGTTTTACAGCTTCCCAAATACGTCAAGATTTAAATAATTTTGGTGACTTTGGTCAACAAGGTTATGGATATAATGTTAAAGATTTATATAATCAAATTGGACTAATTTTAGGATTAGATAGAGAATATACTGCTGTCTTAATTGGAGCAGGTAATATAGGACAGGCAATAGCCAATTATAGATTTAATGAAAATGGCTTAAATATTGCGGCTATTTTTGATGCTAATCCTAAGTTAATAGGAATAAAAATAAGAGATGTAGAAATAAAAGATATTGATTATTTAGATAATTTTCTAGAGGAAAATAAAATTGATATAGGTATAATATGTGTTCCAAGAAATAATGCGCAAGCTGTTTGTGATAAACTAGTAAAAGGCGGGGTAAAGGGAATATGGAATTTTGCTCCTGTTGATTTAGTAATTCCAGAAGACGTAATGGTAGAAAACGTACATTTATCAGAAAGTTTATTAACATTAATATACTTATTACACGATCAAGAAAACTAATACAGCCCACAAAAATTGTGTGAAATTCACAATTCAAATATAAAGTGCAGAATTTATGTATTTTTTCAGTCTACTGATAAGCTGAATGATATATTTAAAATAGAGCTGTCCTGCTAAATATATTAGTAGGACAGTTATTTTTTAGATTATAAGAAATGTAAACAGGCTTGAAATTATATTGCTGCTTAAATTTACTATATCATTATTGATAAAGGATATTCCTTTAATAAGTTTATTAGTTTTTCCTTTATAAACTCTTTTCTCTGTTATAGTATCTAATTCATCACAATAATATTGAGCTTGAAGGGATGCTCCCAGCAAACTATCTATTATTGCCCCAAAAAATCCTAATAAGAAACAGTAGCTGGAATAGATCAAGCCTTCTTTAAGATCCTTATAAATAAATATATTTAATATAAAATGTATTGAAGCAATGAAGGAAGAGCCTAATAGGGCAAAGCTTGTTCCTAAAAGACTAATTCCACCAGACATTCCTGTTTCTAAGGGTTTTAGGGTTAATATATTTATAGGCTTTCTTTTGCTTAACACTCCAATTTCTGAAGCCCAGGTGTCCGCTGTAGAAACGGCAAAGGATACTCCATAGGCTAATAAATATATAGAACTTTGATTAAAATAATATATAATTGCCACGATAAGTCCAACTCCGCCATTTGCAATTACCTGCATAAAGTCACGATTTTCACCCTTTTCATTTATCTTTTCTAATTTATCTTTGTTTATCTTTTTAAACTTTGATAATAGGCTAGAGGAAACAAAGAAGGCAATCATTATGATAGAAAAGCAGAAGTTTCGCAGATTAAAAAATAAATAGGGCGTAGCCCCTTGATATGTCAAGGTTTAGATGAATAATAATTGAAATATGTAAATTCCGATTTTTACTGGAAAAAATTTAGGCTTTAA